>JACMRD010000237.1 GCA_014376645.1 Herminiimonas sp.
CCCTTATCGGGATCGACTGGCTCAAGTCGGGCCGAGTTCAAACCCTGGCGCTGACGGGTTAGCTGGCACACAGGTGGCTGGCAATTCCCATCGTATTTCGACGGCATCAAGACACACTGAGCAGAGGATTCAAAGCCTGCCAATGCCTGCCCGTCCTGTTGCCGTAGATGGCCGGGGCGATTAGGAAACATCTTCGGCAGGGAATAGGATTCTATTTGGGGGTGGTGTAGCAGGTATCTCGCTCGCGCACGCGGGGCAATCAGACAACAATTTTTTGTCTCGGCTGTTACAGCCGTCAACAAGGGCGGCGGGTGCTGGCGGTGCGATTCGCGCGCAAGACGTCATCAGAAAGTTTTCTGAACAACTGAACGTTGAACATCGGATTGGTACCGGTTTATCCAGTGGTACGCTTGCAGTCATTCCCGAGCTTGTAGGCAGAGTTCTAGGGCTGAATGTCGAGCAAATGACATACAACGATAAGGCGGACGTGCTCGCGTTTCTTGCGCAAGTCCTGGCTTGCGTTCACGGCCATATCCTTCCTTCGGACCGGTTGTCCTACCCCGCCAAGGGAGGGACAGAAGCCATGACCGCAGCGCAGCTTCTTGATTTTGCAAAAAGCATTCGGTCAACTTCTGCGGATCAGCGTCATGTGTGGCCGGCGAACCGGCATCCAATTGCAGGGGCCGCACCTTCGCGATTGGGTGGAACAGTGCTGGATCGGGTTCGAGCAAACGACCGTGCTGGTCAGGTTGTGAATAACCCATCATCGTCCCTACGCCATCTGGTACCAAAAGCCGATTGGAGCAAGGTTCCCAATCCAGCCGACCCGACGTGCCCGAAAACATTGAGCGCCGCGCTACTCAATTATCTTGCTGGTGAACACGCTGGCTTCAAAGTTAAACCTGACGAAGTCAACCAGCGGTTATTTGTTCATCACATGACCAACCTGGACAGTCAATCGCGATCTGATGACATTCGCACAAAAATCGCAAACTTTCGAACTGCAACTCTTGCACAGTTTCCAGAAAGCTCGGGCTGGTTTGATAACCCTGCATTTCTGATGCTACTGGTAATGGAGCTGGAACAACGCCGCCCGCAACCGTATTCGCAGGGGCCAATAACGGTGGCTGAGAAAGCAACCTCTGAGCATTACGTAAATGCTCTTGCAAGGAAAATCGAGGCGATTGACGACGCTTGTGCCGTCTCCTGCTCGGGTGAACAGGCACTCGATCAGTTTGCAACTTCTCTTAAACTCAGTCTGGATCGTCCATATCAGCGGGGATTCCCCATCGTGCCAAGCGAGGTAATCGACAACGTCTGGAACAACATTGTTAAGCACACTCAATTTATTGCTCAATATTGGGACTTTGCCGACTCGTCACAAATTGTGGAGCGGTACAACAACATTCGTGGGCCTCGGCAATCTGCATTGCTTGATCAGACGCGTAATGCATCGACCTATCTGCATGCAAATTTTTTAGATACAGGGCGTGGAATGCGGATGATCGCTTCCCAAAAGCCGATTCCAAGTGGGGCAAACAGTACAGCCGAGGCTTTTTGGCTAGCCTCTTTAAAAGAAAATATTGCACTGATCGTGGACCTTACTACCGCTCGGGATAACGCACAGGATGGCCAACACTACGGTCCGGCGCGGGGAGGACGATTGGATTTCAATGACGTGAGCGTCGGTATGCGATCGGTTACGTCGGTGAGCTGTGGGGAGCTGGAGAGTTTGATTGTGAGGGAAAGAGCAACTGGGTTGGAACGCCCTGTGAAGCGCCTAAATTTTCAGCAGTGGCCAGACCATGAAGTGGTTGAACCTTCACAGTTGATTGATCTTGCAAAAGCCGTCCGAGCGCATAAAAATTCATCTGATACGTTTCTTGTTCATTGCATGGCTGGTGTTGGTCGAACTGGCACGCTGTTAAGTTTTCTAATGGCAAAGCAAGAGTTCCTTAAAATAGAGCTGGAAGAGGGTCATATTACGCCACGCGTGTTTGCAGAAGTTATTCCCAAAGCAGTTATGAGAGGCCGGTTAGACCGAGGACCAGATTTTGTTCAGACGAAACAGCAGTTTCAACTTCTTGCGAACGCGTTGATGATGGAAATGGGATCGGCAGTGTCCAGTAAGTCGTGATGATTCATCCGACTAAACAATATTTTAAGGAGTCGTCGCATGGGATCTGACCACGTATTTGACCGACGAAAACCATTGATCGTTGATAATCATTTTTTACCAATGTCATTGAGTGAAGAGCTAGAGGCCAATAAATTAAGAGCGTTCGAGGTGGCGCGAGATAAGAAAAATGAAATGCGACCTTCATGGCACGAGCATGGAAGGATTCTCGCAGAAAACATGAAAATGGCGCGACCGCATGCGACTGCGCCCCAATTTCTCGGGCTACGTCCAGAATCGCCTGCCGAGGCCCGACAGAATGCGTCGCCTTCGATGAGCCTAGCAGGTTGGGCAGCGGATAGCTTTAACAAGTTGCGGCAGGTACCGGGGCAGATTGGGCGCCTGGCTAACGATGCGTTGCAGGGTTATCAACGAACGGACAATAAGCAAGGACAGCCTGAATTCAGTGGATTTCCAGTGCCACAAGCCATTCCTGTTGATCGCTCAAGGCCATTGCCAGCTAATGGTCAGGTGCCGTTTCACAACGTCCAACATAATTGGCAGAGGCAGGCACTCTGGAACAAGATTGATGCGGTTTTGAAAAACTGGAGCCATGTCTATCTTGGCATGGGCCAGGTTGAAAACAATGGTTCAGGCTTGCCCTGTGTAGCCCATTCAGCCGTTGCCGTTCATATCGCTGGGCGGATGCATCACATTCACGCGAATCGTATTCACTTCGCGCCACCCAGAGTGCAACGCCCGAATTTGGCGATGCAGCCCACGGCTGTAGAAAGCAAGTTTATCGCAGGACAGGCACCCAAAGGATTTGAGGCTTGCGAGAAATTATTGATGCATGCAATTTCAAGCAGGCAGGGTATTTTCCAGATCGTGACGCCAGAATCAAATCAGGCACTTCACCAGGCAGGTCCAGGGTTATCGCGACAGTCGAAAGAAGCCGACTCCATTATCAAACAGCTGTTGCAGAAACCGGGGCCGACAATACTCGGCGGGCACTATCAGGTGATGTCATTCTCAGCGCAGGCAGGCGATGCATTTCAGACGCGCTATCTACTGAAAGTAAAATCGCTATTATCTGGTCGTGAAATTACGGTACCCCTGACTCAGGTTGGCCTGCACTTTGATAATGCCCTGCTTCGTAAGGCGGATATCGAATATGCGCAAGATGCGCTCAACCTGCATCAGGCAATCAATAACAGTCTCAATGGCAATGTGCCGTCTGAACCGGTCATCATCAGCGAAGTCGGTGTGGGCCGTAATGCCACCTTAATCGTCTACAACGCAATGTTGAAAAAAATTCATGGTGGGGAGATCCGCACCACGGATGAGCTCGATGAAGAACTCGCAGCGATGGTGTGCGAAGGCCGTCGATCACGCGGACCATCCTTTGTTCACTCAAACGAGCAGCTTGATGAACTCCGTAAAGTGCTGGTGGCCTTGCTTCGCCCAGCACTTTAATGAACCGTGGGGTCAGTGTGTCCCGGCATTCCGAGGCACAGTGACCACTCAGGCCGCCAGCGGCACCAGGAAATTACGGCTCACGCGCTGCCCTAGTTCGAATACGCATTCCAGAAAATTGGTCAGGTAATCGTGCAGGCCTTCTTCCAGGATGTCTTCGATGCGGGCGAACTGTAGTTCGGCGTGCAGCTTGCCGGCATAGCGCTCGGTATCGGCAGAGACTTCGTTGCGTACCTGCTTGAGGTTGTTGACCACTTCATTCATGCAATGCATCAGCGAGCGCGGCATGTCGACGCGCAGCATCAGCAGTTCGGCTACCCGCGCCGGCGTGATCGCATCACGGTAGACCTTGCGATAGATTTCGAAAGCCGATACCGAACGCAGCATCGCCGCCCAGAAGTAATAGTCGAGCTGGGTCTCCTGGCCGAGGCGCTCGCCGGACGGCATGCTGTGGCTGGCATCGTGGAATTTCACGTCCAGCAGCCGGGCCGTGTTGTCGGTGCGTTCCAGGAACGTGCCGATGCGGATGAAGTAGAAGGCTTCGTCGCGCAGGGTCGTGCCGATGGTGACGCCGCGCGAGAGATGCGAGCGGTGCTTGACCCATTCGAAGAATTCACCCGGGTCTTGATGCAGCACGCCTTCATGCAGGCGTGCCTCCATCTCGAGCCAGGTGGCATTGTGCGTTTCCCAGACTTCGGTGGTGAGCGTGCCGCGCACCGCACGGGCGTTTTCGCGCGCAGCCGTCAGGCAGGACGCGATCGACGAGGGATTGCTCCGATCGAGCACCATGAAATCGAGCACGTCGCGCTGGGTCAGGCGATCATATTTGGCATCGAATGCCGGTTGCAGCTCTGAGATGCCGAGCATGGCGCGCCAGCCTTGCTTGGCGGCGTCGCCGGATTGCGGCATGAGGGCGGTCTGCATGTTCACGTCGAGCATGCGGGCGGTATTTTCGGCGCGCTCCATGTAGCGCGCCATCCAGAACAGGTGGTCGGCGGTTCGGCTCAGCATCTCATTTCTCCAGAATCCAGGTGTCCTTGGTGCCGCCGCCTTGCGAGGAATTGACGACCAGCGAACCTTCTTTCAATGCGACCCGGGTCAGCCCGCCCGGCACCATCGAGATGGTTTTTCCGGACAACACGAACGGTCGGAGATCGATGTGCCGCGGCGCCACGCCTGACTCGACATAGGTGGGACAGGCCGACAGCGCCAGCGTAGGCTGCGCGATATAGCCTTCCGGCTTGGCGATGACGCGTTGGCGGAATTCCTCGATCTCGGCTTTCGACGCGGCCGGTCCGACCAGCATGCCGTAGCCGCCGGCGCCGTGGACTTCCTTGACCACCAGGTGTTCGAGGTTGGCCAGCGTGTATTCCAGGTCTTTCTTGTGGCGGCACTGGAAGGTCGGGACGTTGTTCAGGATCGGCTCTTCCGTGAGGTAGAAGCGGATCATGTCTGGCACGAAGGGATAGATCGACTTGTCGTCGGCTACGCCGGTGCCGATCGCATTGGCCAGGGTCACATGGCCGGCGCGATAGGCCGCCAGCAAGCCCGGCACGCCTAGCGTCGAGTCGGCGCGGAACGCCAGCGGATCGAGATAATCGTCGTCGATGCGGCGGTAGATGACGTCGACCCGTTTCGGACCGCGGGTGGTGCGCATGTAGACCACATCGTCGTCGACGAACAGATCCTTGCCTTCGACCAGTTCGATACCCATCTGCTGGGCCAGGAACGCGTGTTCGAAATAGGCCGAGTTGTACATCCCCGGCGTCATGACCACCACTGTCGGGTCGACCACGCCGGCCGGCGCCACGGAGCGCAGGTTATCGAGCAACATGTCCGGATAGTGCGCGACTGGTGCTACTTGATACCGGGCGAACAGCTCCGGAAATAGCCGCATCATCATCTTGCGGTCTTCCAGCATGTACGACACGCCCGACGGCACCCGCAGATTGTCTTCGAGCACATAGAATTCGCCGGCGCCGGCGCGCACGATGTCGACCCCGGCAATGTGCGCATAGATGTCGGAGGCGACCGAGATGCCCTGCATTTCGGGCCGGTACTGGGCATTGAGCAGAATCTGCTCGCGCGGGATGAGGCCGGCCTTGATGATGTTCTGGTCGTGATAGATGTCGTGAATGAACATGTTCAGCGCCTTGACGCGCTGCACCAGCCCGGCTTCCAGCTGGGTCCATTCGGCCGCGGTGATGATGCGGGCAATGATATCGAATGGAATCAAGCGCTCGGTGCCGGCATCGTTGCCGTAGACGGCAAAAGTGATGCCGACCCGGCGGAAGATCAGGTCGGCTTCGGCCCGCTTGCGGGCAATGGTCTGTGGCGACTGCTCTGCCAGCCAGGCAGCAAAATCACGATAGTGGTCTCGTACCGTGGAGGGTCCATCGGCGTACATTTCATCGAAAAATTTTGCCATGGAATCTAGGGTTAATGAGTGTAGGCAATATGGAATACGTTGCGCTCACTGCAGAGTATCAAGATTTATGCCACGTCGGAAATATTTAACTTGTTTGCCTGTCGTACACCAATAGTGGCGTCCCGAGCACCGGGGAGAGAGCCCAAAAATTAGGGCGAACGCAGGCGGTCTAGCCAGTCGCCGGCCTGCGCATCCGGTGCGCGGGTCGCCAGGCTGACCGCTACCAACGCGGCGAAGCCGGCCGGAATGCCGAAGACACCGGCGGAGATGGGCGCGATGTGAAGCCATTGATTGGCCACTGCGCCGCCAAGGACGGGATTGGCGCGCAGCATGTAGACCACGCACACCACGAAGCCGACCAGCATCCCGGCAATTGCACCATGCTGGTTCGCCCGCTTCCAGAAAATGCCCAGGACCAGTGCGGGGAACAGTGCCGATGCCGCCAGCGAGAACGCCGCGCCCACCAACGACAGGATATCGGCGGGCTTGAACGACGCGGCATAGGCAGCCACCAGCGCCACCACCAGCAACAGCAGTTTCGATACCGTGACCCGTTTTTGCGTCGATGCAGTCCGGTCGACGGTGCGATAGTAGACGTCGTGCGACAGCGCGTTCGAGATCGTCAACAGTAGCCCGTCCGCAGTCGACAGCGCTGCCGCCAGTCCGCCAGCGGCGACCAGCCCGGAGATGACGTAGGGCAGTCCTGCAATCTCCGGCGTGGCGAGCACCACAATGTCGCCGTCGAGCACGATTTCGGCCAGTTGCACCACGCCGTCGTGATTGATGTCGGTGATGCTGACCAGCGGATTGACCTTGTCGATGTCGGCCCAGTACGAAATCCACCCCGGCAGGCGCGAGAAATCGCTACCTACCAAGGACGTATAAATATCGTATTTCACCAGTACCGCCAGCGCCGGGATCGTAATGTAGAGCAGCATGATGAAGAACAGCGTCCAGAACACCGAACTGCGGGCTTCCTGCACCGACGGTGTCGTGTAGTAGCGCACCAGGATATGGGGGAGGGCGGCTGTACCCAGCATCAGACAGAACACCAGTGCCAGAAAATTGTTTCGCTGAACCTCAGACGTCATCGTGTCCTTGCCGGGGAAAGGTTCGGAATGCGGCAGTACCGGCTGTGCCCGCGCCAGGTAGGCGGCGCGCATCTCGCTCCACTTGCGCTGGGCCTCGTCGGGGTCTTTGGGGTAGGCGGCCAAATCCCGTCCGGCTGCCTTGATGTCGATCAGCGAGGCATTGCCGAGCTTGAGGTTCTCCACCCTATGCTGGGTTTCCAGGCGGCCGTCCTCCCAGCTTTTCGGCAGACTCCGGATCTTGGCCCCGTATTCATCGGCACGCTGGCGAAACACCGCGCGCACTTGTTGTTCTTTTGGGTCGTTGTTGAGCTCGATTTCACGTGCGCTCAGTTTCGACAGGGCCGAACCGTAGGCGACCTGCGGCACCGGCACGCCGGTGTGCTTGACCGACAGCCAGACCACCGGAATCATGTAGGCGATGATCAGGATGATGTATTGCGCCACCTGGGTCCAAGTCACGGCACGCATGCCGCCCAGAAAGGAGCACACCAGGATGCTGGCCAGGCCGAGGAAAATGCCGACCGAAAAATCGACACCTGTGAAGCGTGACGTGATCAGACCCACGCCATAGATTTGCGCGACCACATAGGTGAACGAAATGATGATGGTGGCGATGACGGCGATGATGCGCACCAGGTCGGCCCGCTGCCGTACGCCGGCATCGGCGCCGGGCTGCGCGCCATAGCGGGCCGCAAGAAAATCCGGCACCGTGAACTGGCCGAACTTGCGCAGGTAGGGTGCGATGAACAGCGCGACCAGGCAGTAGCCGCCGGTCCACCCCATGATGTAGGCCAGGCCGTCGAAGCCCAGCAGGTACAGACCGCCGGCAAGGCTGATGAAGCTGGCGGCGGAAATCCAGTCGGCTGCGGTGGCCATGCCGTTGAAGAAAGCCGGCACCCGGCGGCCGGCGACATAGTATTCCGATACATCGCTGGTGCGGCTGAGTACACCGATACCGGCATACAGCACGATTGTGGCGAACATGAACAGGTAGCCGATCCACTGGCGCGGAAAGCCTTCCTTTTCCAGGATCGCCAGCGCCACTAGAAACAGCACGAAGCCGATCGTGTAGGCGCCGTAGTACACCGACAGGCGCCGCGAAAAGGCTCTCTGCGGGGTCGAGCGTTTAGGCATCGTCGCTGCCCTCCGCGGCATGTCGGCGGTCAAGCCGTCGCATGCGGTGCGCGTACAGACCGACGATGACGACGTAGAGTAGGGTCGTTCCCTGCGCCGCCAGGTAGTACGAAAGCTGCCAGCCAAAGAGGGTCCACTGCGACAGGTCGCGGGCAAAGAAAATGGTGCCGAAGGTGGTGCAGAACCAGACGATGCCGAGCACCGCCGTCAGGCGGCGGGTGCGGATCCAGTAGCGGGCCTGCCGGTTTTCCAAAGGATATGGCGCGATAGCTTTCACGGACCGACATCCTCCATGAAGCGCGGTCGTTGCTGCATCGCGAGGGTCACGCGAAAGACGCTGCCCGGATACTTCGGATCGGTGGCGTTCGGATTGAAATCGATATCGATATCGGCGGCGTGTTGCTGGGCGATTTCACGCACGATCGACAGCCCGAGGCCGCTACCCTCGACATTACTGCCGAGGATGCGGTAAAAGCGTTCGAAGACATGTGCTCGTTCAGCCAGCGCGATGCCCGGGCCGGTATCCTCGACTTCGATCGTGACCCATTCCTCGGCGGCGTCGGTGCGGATGCGCACCGTGACCCGGCCCCCGGCGGGTGTGTAGCGCAGGGCATTGTCGACCAGGTTGTTAAGCAGTTCGCGCAGCATGGTCTGATTGGCGCGCACCATGACCGGATGCCCGGGCGGCTCGAAGCCGAGGTCGATCTTCAGGGCGAACGACGACTGTACCCATTCCTGCACCACGTTGCGTGCCATTTCCGACAACTCCAGCGGCAGCAGGGGCGCGGCTTCCGGGGTCTGGTTTTCTGCGCGGGCCAGTGTCAGCAGCTGATTGATCAGGCGGGTGGCGGACTTCGAGCTCTTGGACAGCTGCTCCAGGGAGCGGTGGATCTCGAGCTGGCTGGTCTGGCGCAAGGCCAGTTCGGACTGCATGCGCATGCCGGCAAGCGGCGTCTTCATCTGATGTGCGGCATCGGCGATGAAGCGCTTCTGCATCTGGATCGTCTGCGACAGGCGCGCCAGCATGTCGTTGAGCGAGCGCACCAGCGGCGAGATCTCTTCCGGCACCTGGCCCGAATCGATCGGACTCAGGTCATCCGGTCGCCGCGCCCGGATGCGCTGCTGCAGCTGCGCCAGCGGCGCCAGGCCGCGCGACAGGGCGAACCAGACCAGCGCCAGTGCGATTGGCAAAATGATGAATTCCGGCAGGATGACGCCCTTGATGATCTGGTTGGCAAGCTGGCTGCGCTTGTCCACGGTTTCGGCGACTTGCACCAGCGCCATGCGCGGTTGCGAGGGCGCTGCGCCGGGCACGGTATTGGTGTTGCGGCGCAGGTCCACATAGATGGTGGCGATCCGGACTTCAGTGTTGTGGATGGTGTCGGACCGGACCTGGATCGCCCACGGCTGTGGCGTTTCCTCTTCCGGCGGTGGTGGGATGTCGCGGTCGCCGTCGACCAGCTCGTTGCGCGGCCCGATGACCTGGAAGTAGATGTTGTCGATGTCGTCGGCGCGCAGGATGTCGCGCGCCGAACCGGGCAGGCGGCCGGACAGCTTGCCGTCGACTTCACGCACTTGCTGGGCCAGCACCGTGACCTTGTCTTCCAGGGCGCGGTCGAACGGTTCGTTGGCGATCGATTTGGCGGCGATGTAGGTGATGGCGATACTGAGCGGCCACAGCAGCAACAGCGGCACCAGCATCCAGTCGAGGATTTCGCCGAACAGCGAGCGTTGGGTCGGCATGTCCGCCGCTGTCCGCTCCTCTGCCAGATCCTGTTCAGTGACGGCCGCTTCCGGGCGGTGCAGGTTGCGCAGCATGGCGTGTCAGAGCGGCCGGACGCGGATCAGAACGCCGCCGGACCGGCCGCCGCCGGCATCTCGGGGAATTTTTCGAGGCAGTAGCCGAGACCGCGCACGGTGGCAATCCGCACACCGCCGCTCTCAATCTTCTTGCGCAGCCGGTGGACGTAGACTTCGATCGCATTGTTACTGACTTCCTCACCCCACTCGCACAGATGATCGACAAGTTGCTCCTTCGATACCAGGCGGCCGGTGCGCTGCAGCAGCACCTCCAGCAAGCCCAGCTCACGCGCCGACAGGTCCAGCATCTGCTCGTTGAGGTAGGCGATGCGGCCGACCTGGTCATACGACAGCGGCCCATGCCGGATCACGGTCGGCCCGCCCCCGGCGCCGCGCCGGGTCAGGGCGCGCACCCGCGCTTCCAGCTCCGACAGGGCGAACGGCTTGGCCATGTAATCGTCAGCGCCCAGGTCGAGTCCCTTGACACGCTGTTCGATCGAATCGGCCGCCGTCAGGATCAGGACCGGCAAATGGGAATTGCGGGCGCGCAGACGGCGCAGCACTTCCAGGCCCGATAGCTTGGGCAGACCGAGATCGAGGATCAGCAGGTCGAAGTCCTGGGTCGAGAGCGCGGAATCGGCCTCCATGCCGTTGCCCACGCAATCGGTCGCATAGCCGGCCTGTCGCAGGGAGCGCGTCAGGCCGTCGGCCAGCACATCGTCGTCTTCGGCAAGCAAAATCCGCATGGTGGGGACCGGTCAGTCAGGGTAAGCGTAGTCTATTGCTTTTAATTAATAGCAGCAAGGCAATGCAAAATTCCTTATGCTGTGCGCAGCATTGCACCTCAAAAAGAGCGACAATCGCCAAGGTTGAACAACAACATCGAACAACAAAACGCTTGCAGAAACCACTGGTTTTTTATACAGTAGCGACTGAAGCGATAGAACCAAGGTCAACCTGGGCGATTACTCCGATCCAACGGCTGCATCTGCTGCACGCATTGCACCGACCGAACCGGATCGCCAGAGCAAGACACCTTGCACGGATTTTTACAGTATGCCGCGACCGATCGTGTGGCATTGCGTAAATCGTGGCGCATCAACCGCTCGGCCCGCGCTATCCGGTCCGACAATTAACTGCTGAAAGAAACGAATGGACGATAAAAAATCCGCAGCATCGAGTTCCGAAAAAGCCAAGGCGCTGGCTGCTGCCTTGGCGCAGATCGAAAAGCAGTTCGGCAAGGGTTCCGTGATGCGTATGGAAGACGGCGCCGTGGTGGAAGAGGTGCAAGTTGTCTCGACCGGCTCACTCGGGTTGGACATCGCGCTCGGCGTCGGCGGCCTGCCGCGTGGCCGCGTCGTCGAAATCTACGGTCCTGAGTCTTCGGGCAAGACTACCCTGACCCTGCAGACGATCGCAGAAATGCAGAAACTCGGCGGCACCTGCGCTTTCATCGATGCCGAGCATGCGCTCGACGTCGGCTATGCGCAAAAGCTCGGCATCAACCTGTCGGACCTGCTGATCTCGCAGCCCGACACGGGTGAGCAGGCGCTGGAAATTACCGACGCGCTGGTGCGCTCGGGCGGCGTTGACCTGATCGTGATCGACTCGGTGGCGGCGCTGACGCCGCGTGCCGAAATCGAGGGCGACATGGGTGACTCGTTGCCGGGCCTGCAGGCACGGCTGATGTCCCAGGCATTGCGCAAGCTGACCGGCTCGATCAACCGCACCAATACGCTCGTCATCTTCATCAACCAGATCCGGATGAAGATCGGCGTCATGTTCGGCAACCCGGAAACCACCACCGGCGGCAATGCGCTGAAATTCTACGCATCGGTACGGCTCGACATCCGTCGTACCGGCTCGATCAAGTCTGGCGATGAAGTCATCGGCAATGAAACCAAGGTCAAGGTCGTCAAGAACAAGATCGCGCCACCATTCAAGGAAGCCCATTTCGACATCCTGTATGGCGAAGGCACGTCGCGTGAAGGCGAAATCCTGGATCTCGGTTCCGAGGCCAAGATCGTCGAAAAATCCGGTGCCTGGTACAGCTACAACGGCGAACGCATCGGCCAGGGTAAGGACAATGCACGCAACTTCCTGAAAGAGCGGCCAGAACTGGCGCGCGAGATCGAGAACAAGGTGCGGGTCTCGCTGGGCGTGCCGGAGCTTGGTGTCATCAAGGGTGCCGAACCAGTCGCCAAGAAGCCGACCGCCAAGGAATTGCGCGAAGCCAAAGACGCCAAAGAAGTCAAGGATGTCCTGGAAGTCAAAGAAGTCAAAGAAGTCAAGGAAGTCGAGTAAGGCAAGAGCCCATATCGGTGGGCCGGGTCGCGGCGATCTGGCATACCGAAATGGGCTCTAAGTTCAAGGGAGCATAGCGCAATGGTACGGCCAGTCATCAGTCTGAAAGCCCGCGCCATGAGCTATCTCGCCGCTCGTGAGCACAGCAGAATCGAGCTGGCGCGCAAGCTGGCACGCCATGCCGGGGAGGGCGATGATGTCGAGGAGTTACTCGATGCGCTGGAGGCGGCGAAGTTTCTCTCCGATACACGGTTCTGCGATTTGCTGATCCACCGGCGCGCCAAGCGTTTCGGTAACGGTCGCCTGCTGGCTGAACTGCACAGCAACGGTATCGGCGGGGCCGCCCTTGCTGACATCAAGTCCCAGCTCAACGATAGCGAGGCCGCCCGTGCGCGGGAGGTCTGGGCGCGGAAGTTCGGCGTGCCCGGGCGCGACGCGGCCGAGCGCTCAAAGCAGATGCGCTTCATGCTGCAGCGCGGGTTTTCACAGCAAACGATCCGTGCTGCAATGCAAGGTGGCATGCCGCCGGAAGATGATTTCATGGAATCGGCCGGGTCCATCGACTGACCTGGTGCACGTGTTGCGTCTGCGCTCGTCGCCTGCTCTAGCGCTGTTTTTGTCCGCATTCTGCTTCCTTCCAACACATTAATTTGCCCATTCTCAAGTTCTGAGTGCAGTCGGCTGTGCTACACTTTCGCGGTTATTTAAGGCCGCTGTTGCTGCATCGCACTGCCCGATCCCGCTCTCTCCGGTAGCGCGTCAGCGCGGTCCACAAGCGGTGTCCAGCGCCAAGGCGACGCAGATTCCATGCCGCCTCACTGTCACCGCATCGGGTTTCGTCCGCCGCATCTACCACTGCCCCCATTGCTCATGCCGCTGTCCGCTCCCAGTTCCCGCCGTTCCCTCAAACATACCCGAACCATTCGTGTCGAGGGCTTCGCTCGCGATGACGGCCTGTGGGATATCGAAGCGCAGATCACCGACGTGCGCACCAGCGATTCCAGACTGGCATCCGGCATCCGCCCGGCTAACACGCCACTGCATGACCTGTGGCTGCGCCTGACGGTCGACACCGGCCTGACTATCGTTGCGGTCGAAGCCGTGTCGGACGCCGTGCCGTATCCGGGCTACTGCGACACGATCGGTCCGGCCTACCAGAAGCTGGTGGGCCTGAACCTGATGAATCGTTTCCGGGCTGACGTCAAGCATCGCATCGGCGGCGTCGCCGGTTGTACGCACCTGACGGAAATGGCGCAGATACTGCCGACGGCCACGATGCAGGCGATGGTCGGCGAAGTCTTTTCGGCCCGCGATGGCGTTGAAGCGGACGGTAACACCGAGAAACCAAGACAGCTCGACCATTGTCACGCCCTGCGTACCGATGGCCCGGCGGTGGCGCGCTTTTACCCGCGCTGGCAGGTGATGCCAATTGAAGGCCCCGGCAATGAATCCACTTGAATGTTCCACCCATTTTTTCCAATCAGCGTCTGAAGGGAAGCTCGCATGAAGATCCATGAATATCAGGGCAAAGAAATTCTCCGTAAATTCGGTGTCACGGTTCCGCGCGGCATTCCGTGCGATTCCGTCGAGGATGCTGTCAAGGCTGCCGAAAAGCTGGGAGGCCCGGTCTGGGTCGTCAAGGCGCAAATTCACGCCGGTGGCCGCGGCAAGGGCGGCGGCGTCAAGGTCGCCAAGTCGATCGATCAGGTCCGCACCTTCGCCAGCGAGATCCTCGGCATGCAACTCGTCACGCATCAGACCAGCCCGGCTGGTCAGCAAGTGCGTCACCTGTTGATCGAAGAAGGCGCCGACATCAAGAAAGAACTCTACGTCAGCATGGTCACCGATCGGGTCAGCCAGCGCGTGGTGCTGATGGCGTCGAGCGAAGGCGGCATGGACATCGAAGAAGTCGCGGAAAGCCACCCCGAGTTGATCCATCAGATCGCCATCGATCCCGCCGTTGGCCTGACCGACGCTGAAGCGGACGGCATCGCCGCCAAGATCGGCGTGCCGGAAGCTTCGATCGCCGACGCGCGCGCGCAACTGCAAGGTCTTTACGAAGCCTACTGGGAAACCGATGCCTCGCTGGCCGAAATCAACCCGCTCATCCTGACCGGTGACGGCAGGGTGATCGCGCTCGACGCCAAGTTCAATTTCGATGCGAACGCCCTCTACCGTCATCCGGAAATCGTCGCCTACCGCGACCTGGACGAAGAAGATCCGGCCGAAGTCGAAGCATCGAAATTCGACCTGGCCTACATTTCACTCGACGGCAATATCGGTTGCCTGGTCAACGGCGCCGGCCTGGCCATGGCCACCATGGACACCATCAAACTGTTCGGTGGCGAGCCTGCCAACTTCCTCGACGTCGGCGGCGGCGCCACGGCCGAGAAAGTCACCGAAGCCTTCAAGATCATGTTGAAGAACCCGGGCCTGAAGGCAATCCTGGTAAACATTTTCGGCGGGATCATGAAGTGCGACGTGATCGCCGAAGGCGTCATCGTCGCCTCCAAGGCGGTCTCCCTGAACGTGCCGCTGGTCGTGCGGATGAAGGGTACCAACGAGGACCTGGGCAAGAAGATGCTGGCCGAATCCGGCTTGCCGATCATCGCTGCCGATACCATGGAAGAAGCGGCGCAGAAAGTGGTCGCCGCCGCCAGCGGCAAGTAACGGTCATTCCAGGCGAGCGAGCCGACCCAATAACAAAAGATAACCAAGCGCACAAGGAACCACCATGTCGATTCTGATTAACAAAGACACCAAAGTCGTCACCCAGGGCATCACTGGCAAGACCGGTCAATTTCACACCCGCATGTGCCGCGAATACGCGAACGGCAAGAACTGTTTCGTCGCAGGCGTCAATCCTAAAAAAGCCGGCGAAGACTTTGAAGGCATTCCGATTTTTGCCAGCGTCGCCGAAGCCAAGGCCAAGACCGGCGTCAATGTCTCGGTCATCTATGTTCCACCGGCCGGCGCCGCCGCCGCCATCTGGGAAGCGGTCGAAGCCGAGCTCGATCTGGCGATCTGCATCACCGAAGGCATTCCGGTGCGCGACATGATGGCCCTGAAGGACCGCATGGCCAAGTCGGGCAGCAAGACCCTGCTGCTGGGACCGAACTGCCCGGGCCTGATCACGCCGGATGAAATCAAGATCGGCATCATGCCCGGCCATATCCACATGAAAGGCCGCATCGGCGTCGTATCGCGCTCCGGCACCCTGACCTACGAAGCAGTGGGACAACTCACGGCACTCGG
>JACMRD010000037.1 GCA_014376645.1 Herminiimonas sp.
CGAGCCGCCGCGCGAAACAATGCCGGTCAGGCGCTTGGCCGTCATCGGCACGTAACGCAACAGCACGCCGGCGTGGATCGTGAAATAGTCGACGCCCTGCTCTGCCTGCTCGATCAGCGTGTCGCGGAAGATTTCCCAAGTCAGGTCTTCGGCCTTGCCGTTGACCTTTTCCAGCGCCTGGTAGATCGGCACGGTGCCGATCGGAACCGGCGAATTGCGGATGATCCATTCGCGGGTTTCGTGGATGTTCTTGCCGGTCGACAGGTCCATGACGTTGTCGCCGCCCCAGCGGATCGCCCAGGTCATTTTTTCGACTTCCTCACCGATCGAGGACGTCACTGCGGAGTTTCCGATGTTGGCGTTGATCTTGACCAGGAAATTACGACCGATGATCATCGGCTCGATTTCCGGATGGTTGATGTTGGCGGGGATGATGGCGCGGCCGCGGGCGATTTCGGAGCGTACGAATTCCGGCGTGATCTCTGCGGGAATCGCAGCACCAAAGGATTGGCCGGGATGCTGACGGCCCATCAGTTCAGCCAGCTTGTTGCCCATCGGGCCGGATGTCTTCAACTGCTCCAGGTACTCGCGACGACACATGTTTTCGCGGATGGCGACGTACTCCATTTCCGGCGTGATGATGCCGGCGCGGGCGTAATGCATCTGGCTGACATTCTTGCCCGGCAGCGCGCGGCGCGGCTTGCGATGCAGGTTGAAGCGCAATTCGGCCAGCGCCGGGTCGTTGAGGCGCTCGACGCCATATGCGGAGCTGGGTCCCGGCAGTTCTTCGGTATCCGCGCGCTCCAGTATCCAGGGCGTACGTGGCGCACTCAGACCGTTACGGATGTCGATTTCGGCGCCCGGCTCGGTGTACGGTCCCGATGTGTCATACACGTAGATCGGCGGATTGGTCTCGAAGCCGAACGACGCGGCCGTGTCGGACTGGGTGATGCGGCGCATCGGCACGCGGATATCCGGGCGCGAGCCTTCGATGTAGACCTTGGTCGAATTCGGCAGCGGCGCGATGGCCAGCGCATCGACGACGGCGTTCTCGGCGGTGAATTTCTCGGAGTGGAATGGGGCTTTTGCGTTCATGGCTTCCTTCGCGTGTCGGCGTTGAGTCGACGTTAAGACCGGGTTAAACCCTGGGTCGTTGAGCAGCGAAGGAGGCACTGGCGGTCGGCGCGTTGCGTGCTGACCAAGACAGCTTCCCTTCGCTGGCATTATCCAGATCAGGTTCAAGGGTATTTCTCACCCGACGACGTGCGAAACAATGTTGAGAGCAACACCACCTGCAAGCGCCAGGACCCCTAGCTTTCCGCCCGAGACAGCGGCGACCTGCGAATTCTACTCCCGATTTCTTGAAAAAGGACCGGTGCCGTCCTTTATAATGTTTGGCTCCGGTTAACAGCTGTCATCGACAAAAAAATCCCATGGAATTAGCCAAGTCTTTCGATCCCGCCGACATAGAAACATTCTGGCGCAGCGAGTGGGAACAGCGCGGCTATTTCCGCGCCAGCATGGATGCCAGCCTGCCCGCCTTCAGCATCCTGCTGCCGCCGCCGAACGTCACCGGCTCCCTGCACATGGGGCATGCCTCCAACCAGACCATCATGGATGGACTGACCCGCTATCACCGCATGCGCGGCTTCAATACCGCCTGGATTCCCGGCACCGATCATGCCGGCATTGCGACGCAGATCGTGGTCGAGCGCCAACTAGATGCGCAGAAACTGACGCGCCACGACCTCGGCCGCGAAAAATTCATCGAGAAGGTCTGGGAATGGAAGCAGCAGTCCGGCTCGACCATCACCGGCCAGATGCGCCGCCTCGGTGCCTCCACCGACTGGGAGCGCGAATACTTCACGATGGACGACAAATTGTCGGCATCGGTCACCGAAGTCTTCGTGCGCTTGCATGAGCAGGGCCTGATCTATCGCGGCAAACGGCTGGTGAACTGGGACCCGGTGCTGGGCACCGCCGTCTCCGACCTGGAAGTGGTGCCGACCGAGGAAGACGGCAGCATGTGGTTCATCCACTATCCGCTGGCCGACGGTAGCGGCAACCTGACGGTCGCCACCACCCGGCCGGAAACCCTGCTTGGCGACGTTGCCATCGCAGTGGACCCGACCGATGAGCGTTATGCCCATCTGGTGGGCCAGCTGGTGAACCTGCCGTTGACCGGGCGCCAGATTCCGGTAATCGCCGATGAGTACGTCGACAAGGCCTTCGGCAGCGGCGTCTTGAAGATCACGCCGGCGCATGACTTCAACGATTACGCGGTCGGTCAGCGGCACGGCTTCGTGCCGCTCGGCATCTTCACACTCGACGCTAAAATCAACGACAACGCACCGGAGGCCTATCGCGGCATGGACAGGTTCGCGGCGCGCAAGCAGATCGTGGCCGACCTCGATGCCCTCGGGCTGCTGGCGGAAATCAAGCCGCACAAGCTGCAGGTGCCGCGCGGCGACCGCACCGGTGTCGTGATCGAGCCGATGCTGACCGACCAATGGTTCGTCGCCATGAGCAAGCCGGCGCCGGAAGGCACGTTCTTCCCGGGCAAATCGATTGCCGAAGTGGCGCTCGAAAAAGTCGCCAGCGGCGAGGTCAGGATGATTCCAGAGAACTGGACCACGACCTACAACCAGTGGCTGGAAAACATCCAGGACTGGTGCATCTCGCGCCAGTTATGGTGGGGGCATCGGATTCCGGCATGGTATGCCGAGGATGGCACGCCGTATGTCGGCCGCACCTTTGCCGAGGCGTCAGCACGCGCCGCCGCCGACGGCAAGACCATCACTGAAGGCTCGCGCGACAGCGACGTGCTCGATACCTGGTTCTCGTCGGCGCTCGTGCCGTTCTCCACGCTGGGCTGGCCGGAAAAGACCCCAGAGTTCGACATGTTCCTGCCGTCGTCGGTGCTGGTGACCGGATTCGACATCATCTTCTTCTGGGTCGCGCGGATGGTCATGATGACCGCGCACTTCACCGGCAAGGTACCCTTCAATACGGTCTACGTGCACGGCCTGGTGCGCGACGGCTCGGGACAGAAGATGTCCAAGTCGAAGGGCAACACGCTCGACCCGATCGATCTGATCGACGGCATCGACGTCGACACGCTGGTGGCCAAGCGCACCACCGGCCTGATGAATCCGCGCGACGCGGCCAAGATCGAAAAAGCCACCCGCAAGGAGTATCCGGCCGGGATCGCCGCCTTCGGCACTGACGCCCTGCGCTTCACGATGGCGAGCTACGCATCGTTGGGACGCAACATCAATTTCGACCTGGGCCGCTGCGAGGGTTACCGCAATTTTTGCAACAAGCTATGGAATGCGACCCGCTTCGTGCTGATGAATACCGAAGGCCAGGACTGTGGCATCGACGAGTCGCGGGTGGCCGAAGCCGGCTACCTCGACACCTCGGCGGCCGACCGCTGGATCGTGTCGATGCTGCAGCACGCCGAAGCCGAGGTCGAGAAAGGCTTCGCCGATTACCGCTTCGACAACATCGCGTCGCTACTCTACAAGTTCATCTGGGACGAGTATTGCGACTGGTATCTCGAGGTCGCCAAGGTGCAGGTCCAGCATGGCACGCCGGCGCAGCAGCGCGCCACCCGCCGCACCTTACTGAAGGTTCTCGAGACCACGCTGCGCCTGGCGCATCCGGTCATCCCGTTCATCACCGAGGCCCTGTGGCAGACGGTGGCGCCGCTGTCCGGAAAGCCACTCGACCCGGCCGGCGACTCGATCATGCGCCAGGCGTATCCGCGCTCACAATCAGAGAAGATCGACGCCGATGCCGAAGCCTGGATGCTGCAGTTGAAGGCCATGACCGACACCTGCCGCAATCTGCGCGGCGAGATGCAACTGTCGCCGGCGGTGCGGGTACCGCTGCTGCTGCAATCGGCGGATGCCACCGAGCAGGCGCAGCTGCAATCGTTCGCACCCTACCTGCAGGCGCTGGCGAAGCTATCCGACGTCCAGGTCGTGACGGCATTCCCGGAGTCGCCGGCACCGGTCTCGATCGTCGGCCAGGTCAGGATGATGCTGCAGGTCGAAATCGACATTGCCGCTGAACGCGCGCGCATCACCAAGGAAATCACGCGGCTCGAAGGCGAGATCGCCAAGGCCGACAACAGCCTGGGCAACGAGAGTTTCGTCGCCCGGGCGCCGGCGGCAGTGGTGACGCAGATGCAGGAGCGTCGCACGGCGTTCCTGCAAACGGTCGACAAGCTGCGCGAGCAACTGGCGAAACTGCCGGCGTGACCCCGCACTCCGGTCGGCTGGCCGGAGTTCAACGTAGTTCGTTGTTTCAAGGAGAATGATTTGAATCTGGACCGAGCGAAGACGCCCCTGCTGACTGCAGCCATGATCCTGACCGCCCTGACAGCCCAGTTACCGCTGACGGCCGCCGCTGCTGAACCGACTCCGGTTGGTCTGTGGAAGAGCGTCGATGAGGACAATGGCAAGCCGAAAGCGCTGATCCGGATTTCAGAAAGTGGTGGCGAACTGCGCGGCAAGATCGAAAAACTCCTTCATGCCGACGGCAGCGAGTACCAGTCAGCGTGCGAAAAATGCGAGGGCGCCCTGAAGGATCAGCCGATCGTCGGGATGACCATCCTGTCGGGAATGAAACCGGACGACGGCGCCTACGCCGGCGGCCAGATTCTCGATCCGGGCAACGGCAAGACCTACCGCAGCAAGATGACGCTTGTCGACAGCGGCAGGAAGTTGCAGGTGCGTGGATACATCGGCACGCCGCTGCTGGGCCGCACCCAGACCTGGGTGCGGGAACCCTGAAGTCGACTCAGACGAACGAGAGTGTCAGCCCGGCCAGGCTGACGCCTGAAAACGCGGTGGTCCAGGTCTGGCCTGGCTCCACCGGATAGGCATCGGTCCAGGTTCCGGTGGTGATGATTTCGCCGGCGGCCAGCGGGGTGGCGTTCGGTTGGCGGTGCAGCTGTCGGTGCAATTGCCACAGGGCGTTGAGCGGACTGCCCAGCACTTCACTGCCAAAGCCAGCGGCCAGCAGCGTGAAGCTCGGCTGGGCGCTGCAGGACAACGACACGCTGGCATTGGCCAGCATCTCCCCAAGATGGCGCCGGGTCGCCGCCGACAGCACCCGCGGCTCGCCCAGGATCAGGGCGCCGTGCATGCCGAAGGCCGCGATCGCATCGACTGCCTCGAATTTCCAGTCCGGAAAAGAACAGACATCGATTTCGAAACCGTGCGCCATCCATTCGATGCAATCGGCGAGTTCGTCGATGGTGGCGTCAGGCGCCGGCGCACGAGCAAGCTTGAAGACGACTTCCGGCTCGATGCGCGGCTGCATCGCACCCTTGAGGGATTGCACGCCGTGATTGTCGTCGGTATACCGCACGGTGGAATCGAACATCGTGCCCCAGATCAGATCTTCCGTTGCTGTCTCGACACCGTATTTCACGGCGACCTTGCGGTTCGCAAAACCGATCTTGCGGCCAACCGGTGTCTCGCCCTGCGCAATCCGGATATCGAGAATGCGCCTCGCGATGTCGTAGGCATCGGCGATGGACAGCGACCCCTCGGCCGACAGCGGCGGAATCAATATCGAATGCGCTCTGGCATCGAGCAGGCGATGCGCATAACGGTTGGCTTGGGTGGACATCAACATGGCAATCTCGCGCAGACGAAGGTGGGAGTGGGAGTGGGATTGGGATTGGGATAAAACGACAAGCCAACGGCAAGCCCTGATTGTCTGCGACACAATATCTTTATACAAGTGCCGTCGCTGAAATTTAACCCTGCTTAAAGGTTAGAAGGCTTTTACCTGATAGAAAACCACACAAATATTTCTTCAGTGATACGAAAAGACGATCTCACAGTGGCGAAGTCGGCTGAATCACCATCTGATCCCACAGTTCGCCATTCGGTCCAATGCGCGGCGCGGCCACGCCGAAATGGGCGTAGGCCAGCGGCGTGGCGATCCTCCCACGCGACGTGCGCTGCAGGAATCCCTGTTGAATCAGGTACGGCTCCAGCACATCTTCGATCGTGTCACGCTCTTCGCCGATGGCCGCAGCGAGGTTGTCGAGTCCGACCGGACCACCGCTGAATTTGAAGAGCACAGCCTCGAGCAGCTTGCGGTCCATCAGGTCGAAGCCGACCGCATCCACATCCAGCATCGCCAAGGCCGCATCGGCCATGGGCTTGGTGATTTCGCCATTGCCCTTGACCTCGGCATAGTCGCGCACGCGACGCAGCAAGCGGTTGGCGATACGCGGTGTACCGCGGCTGCGCTTGGCGATCTCGAACGCGCCTTCGGGGACAATCGGTGCATTCAGCAGGGCCGCGCTGCGGGTGACGATGCGCGCCAGTTCGGCCGCGGTGTAGAACTCGAGCCGGGCGACGATGCCGAAGCGGTCGCGCAACGGATTGGTCAGCATGCCGGCCCGGGTCGTGGCGCCGACCAGCGTGAACGGTTGCAGATCGAGCCGCACCGATCGCGCCGCCGGGCCTTCGCCGATCATGATATCGATCTGATAATCTTCCAGCGCCGGATACAGGATTTCCTCGACCACCGGCGAAAGGCGGTGAATCTCGTCGATGAACAGCACGTCGTTGGCTTCGAGGTTGGTCAGCAGGGCGGCCAGGTCGCCGGCGCGCTCCAGCACCGGTCCGGAGGTCTGGCGTAGGTTGACGCCCATTTCGCGGGCGATGATGTGGGCCAGCGTGGTCTTGCCCAGGCCCGGCGGCCCGAACAACAACGTGTGGTCGAGCGCCTCGTGGCGCTGGCGGGCGGCCGTGATGAATATCTCGAGCTGGCCGCGGATTTTTTCCTGGCCGACGTATTCTTCGAGGTGCTTCGGTCGCAGGGCCCGTTCGATCGCCTCTTCGTTGGCCGATGCTGGCGTGGCAGCGATGATGCGCTGTTCGGTGAAATTGTCGGTCTGGATGCTCATGCCCTGATTCTAGCGTGAAGCCGGTGCGCACGCCGGTTTGCAGGGCCATTTCGGCAGGCCGTTTTCACCCCTTCGACAATACCTTCAGCGCATGCTTGATCCCGTCCGAGACACCGGCGCCCTGCGGCACCTGTTTCATCGCCAACACCGCTTCTTTGTCGGAGTAGCCCAGCGCCAGCAAGGCATTGAGAATGTCCGCACTGGCGTCGGGATGGGCGCTGTTGGGCTGTACACCCAGGTCGGCGCCAAGCTTGCCCTTGAGTTCCAGCAGCAGCCGTTCCGCGGTTTTCTTGCCGATGCCGGGCACCCGGGTCAGCCGTGCCGATTCCTGCAGCGTAACCGCCTGCGCCAGGTCGGCGATCGACATGCCGGAGAGGATCGACAGCGCGGTGCGGGCGCCCACACCGGTGATCTTGATCAGCTGGCGGAATACGTTGCGTTCGTCGGCCGTACCGAAGCCATACAGGATGTGTGCGTCCTCGCGCACCTGCAGATGCGTCAGCAGGACCACTTTTTCGCCGATACCCGGCAAGTTGTAGTAAGTACTCATCGAGACGCCGACATCGTAGGCGACACCATTGCAGTCGACCAGCAGCTGCGGTGGATTTTTTTCAACCAGAATTCCGGATAGACGACCGATCATATGTGCCTTGGCAAACGTTCGGCCAAATGATACAGGACGGACCATTCGATGCGCAGCCCGATCCCCTTCTTTGCAATTCAGGGCGGATCGGACGGCGGCGGCGCCAATGCGGCCTTGGCTGCGGCGTCCAGGAACCCCTGTACTTGCGCGGCGAAAACGGCGACGTCGATTGGCTTGGAGAGATAGCCATCACACCCGGCGGCAAGCAGCTTATCCTGGTCGCCCTGCATGGCGTAGGCGGTAAAGGCGACCACCGGAATATGGCACAGCGTCGGCTGTGCCTTGATCTGTTGCATCAGTTCCAGTCCGCCGATTTCCGGCATCTGGATGTCCATCAGGATCAGATGCGGCCGGAAGGTCTCGACCCGCGCCATCGCGTCACGCGAGTCAAGGATCGCATCGACCGTATAGGCGGCTTGCCGCAGGACGTATGCCGCCAGCTGCACGTTGAGGGTATTGTCATCGACGATCAGAATGCGCGCAGCGGTCATGAATTGCTCCCTGGCGTGATACCGGCCGGCCGGTTGCCGGCAACGGTTTCGATCGCCAGCGCCGGCACCGACAGCGGGCCGGGGTGATTGTTCAGTATCAGGTGAAACACGCTGCCCTGGCCCGGCAAGCTGCGCACGCCGACCTCACCGCCCTGCGCCTGCACCAGCCGGCGCGTCAGCGCCAGGCCGAGCCCGCTCCCGCCATGCTGACGATTCGGGCCTGCATCGAGCTGCAGGAAATCGCTGAACAGGCGCGGCAATTCATGTTCGGCAATGCCGATCCCGGTGTCTTCGACTTCCAGCCGGAACCGGTCGTCGCCGTCGGCGCGGGCTCGCACCGTGACCTGTCCGCCGTCGTTGGTGAATTTGATCGCATTCGACAGATAATTGTAGAGCGCCTGTTTCAGCCGCACCGGGTCGACCACCGGCGCCAAGGCAGGATCGATCGCGACGCTCACCTGCATCCTCTTGTCATTGATGACCGGCTGCAATTCGTCGACCACACCC
>JACMRD010000038.1 GCA_014376645.1 Herminiimonas sp.
ACGCCACCGATGCCGACTGGCGTTTTTTCAAACGCTGCTACGACAGCACCTACAGCGCGCATCATTCGAGCCCGTATCTGAACCTGGATTTTTTCCAGCGCATCGGCAAGACGATGCCGCAGCAGATCCTGCTGATCGTGGCCGAGCGCGCGGGCGAACCGATCGCTTCGTCACTGCTGATCCACTCGGAGACCACGATGTACGGGCGTTACTGGGGTGCGCTGGAAGAAGTGCCGTGCCTGCATTTCGAGACCGCCTATTACCAGCCGCTCGAATTCTGCATCCGCCGCGGCATCGCCTGCTTCGAAGGCGGCGCCCAGGGCGAACACAAGATGGCACGCGGCTTCCTGCCGCAGAAGACCTGGTCGGCGCACTGGCTGGCCCATCCCGACTTTGCCGACGCCATCGAACGCTTCCTGGAACAAGAAAGCGGCGGCGTCGAAGCCTATATCGACGAACTCAACGAACGCAATCCGTTCCGGTCCTGAGGCCGGCAGGCAGACATGATCAGCGTGAGTTCAGTGCGGCCAGCACCTGCCCCTTGAGCGTCTTGATGAGCGCGGTTTCATCCGGCGGCACACCCTCGGGCGCGGTGCAGACGCGGTCGGCGTAAAAAAAGCCGAACGGGATGCCGTGCACGATCAATGGCAGGATGATGAAGCTGCGGGTCTGCGGCAGGAGCGCCTTGTGCCAGGCCGGGATCAGGAGCGCGATCTTCGGACTCGTGGCATCAGCGATGACCAGGTCGGCATTGTTTTCCATCGCCAGCGCGAACAAGTCCCGCTTGCCGCCGGCGGCGAACACGAAGCCCCTCTGCAGCGCGGCATTGTTGTCGCCCAGCGCGATCCGGGCGCGGAACTGACCGGTCTTCACGTCACGCAGACAAACCGTCGCAAAGCGAAAGCCCATGCTGCGGTACAGCGTCTCCAGCGCCAGCATGATCAGGTCGTTGACCTTGCAACGGCCCGTGGCCATCATCTCCGTCACATCCTGCACCCCCGCCATCAGCAGATCGCGCGCATGCAACGGCTTGCCGCTCGGATGCCGCGCATCGTCTGCGCCCTCGACGAAACCGGTCAGCAGCAACAGCTCAAGCGGCAACTCCTCGTCGGCCCGCGTTTCGTGCGCGCCTTGCGTGTCGTCAGACAGCGCTTCAGCTAACTCACCGAACAGCAGGTCGGCATTCTGGGTCAGCGCGCGGGCCTCCTGCGCCACGGTGGTCAACAGCTCGGTCAGCTTGGCGGCATTGAGGTTGAGGGCGGCGCCAAAGCGCGCCAGCAAGGCCCTGCTAGCCGCATCGGCGCCGGGCTCGGTCATCCGCGGAATCAGCGTAGCGGCGGCGGTGCTGAAGGCAGCAACCTGCTGTACCCATTCCTGGCGCGCTTTGGTCGGTTTGAGCACACCCTGGGGCAGCGGCGCCAGGGCATGGATGATGGTGTCGGGTATCTGCCACTCCTGCAGCACCGATTCGGCCAGCATGTCGAAACTGCAACCCAGCACCTGCATCGACGCCTGCGCCTGCGTTAGGTTACCGCCTTCGGTCAGTTGCGCGATGTCGGCGTACAGGTCGTGATCGTGCGCTGCCACCAGGAGCCTCCCCATGTTCTTGAACAGGGCCGCAACCGCCGCTTCTTCGGCATCCTTGAAGGGGCTGCGACGGGCCATTTCGCGGCCGATCACGCTCGCGCTCAGGGCAAAATTCAGTTCGGTGCGCACGCTCTGGCCGTGCCGGCCCTTGAGGCCATCGACCAGCAGCATCGCTAGCGCGCTGGTCTTGACGGTATCGAAACCGAGCAAAAAAATCGCCCGCGAAATGGTCGTCACCGGCACGCCCGAGGCGGTCCGGTAGCAGACCGTGTTCGACAGCCGTAGCACCTTTTGCGTCAAGGCGACATCCGACAACAGGAAATGCGCCAGCTCACGTACCGAATCGTCGTCCGAAGACGCCAATTCGACCACCCGCGCCACCGAACTCCCAAGCGCAGGCAGGTCATTATCGGCGGTGATCTTGCGCAGCAGCCGGTCGCGCGCCTGACGCGCATCGTCACTGATTAACACGCGGTTGTCCAAGTAACCTGCAGGTGTCATGCCCCATCCGATCTGAAGGAATGGGCGGGGCGCCGGGAATGCACCCGCCAACATTCAACTCGCGGCAACCTGTGCGCGTGCTGCTTGCAGTATGGCGTCGATAACATTTGTTTGTGCAACAAATCAAACCGCCGTGACATCGCGGCGAGCACGGACGAAAAAAAAGGCACATCGACTGTGCCTTTTTTGCGAAACATACCGAATCAGAAAGCCGGTTTGTCGGCGGCTGCCTGGTACGCTTCCACGCCGGCCATGATCTCCGCCTTGGCCTCGTCAGGTCCGAACCACCCTTCTATCTTGACCCATTTGCCTGGCTCGAGATCCTTGTAATGCTCGAAGAAATGCTGGATCTGTTGCAGCCGCAGATCGTTGATGTCTTCCGGTTTCTGCCAGTGCGTGTAGAT
>JACMRD010000039.1 GCA_014376645.1 Herminiimonas sp.
CGGGTTGCCGCATACCGTTATTTTTGCGGTGCGGGCGTGGTCACGACGGCATCGGGTGCCTTGTCCTCAGCTTTTTCCTGCACTTTTTCCTGCAATTTGGCACCGGCTTTTTCCAGTGCCTTGCCGGTTTCCTGTGCGGCTTGTTTCAGCTCCTTGCCTGCCTCGACTGCGGCCTTGTCGATCTGCTTGCCTGCGATTTCAGCAGGACCCTTGCCCGCGGTGTCGTCGGTTTTCGTGCATGCGCCGAGGGAGATCATTGCGGCAAGCATCATGCCCGCCGTCAGAATGGTGGATTTTCGAGTCGTTGAATTTGTCATTGTGCTTCCTCTTCACAGTGTAAAAATCAGGATCAGCGGCCAGTGTGCAGCGAACGGTGCGCTTGCGCCAAGATTACCTGTCAGGCCCGCATCTTACTCTTTTAACAATTCCAGCTCCGCATCCGTAAAACCCGCTGCCCTTCTTGCGGCCAGATTGAACGGCCCGCGCGGCACCGGTGCGCGGTACTTCTCGACCAGCGCGGCATAGGTGGAAACCGGGTCGAGCGAACGCTCGATGCACAGCCAGCGGTACCAGCGATTGCCGACGGCGACATGGCCGATCTCGTCGCGCAGAATGATGTCGAGGATCGCCGCCGCAGCGTGGTCGCCCGCCTGCGCCAGCTTGGCACGCATCGGCGGCGAGGCATCCAGGCCGCGCGCTTCCATCGTACGTGGCACCAAGGCGATACGCGCCAGCACGTCATGCTTGGTGCGTTCCGCCAGTTGCCACAGGCTGTCGTGCGATGGAAAATCCCCGTACTCGAATCCCTGCGTGCGCAGGTGCGCCGCCAGCAGCGAGAAATGCAGGGCTTCCTCGGCCGCCACCTGCAGCCAGTCCTTGTAATACGCGTCCGGCATGCCATCGAAGCGCCACAAGGCATCGAGCGCCAGATTGATCGCATTGAATTCGATATGGGCCAGCGCATGCAGCAACACGGCGCGCCCGTCCACGCTCGCCATGGACCGCCGTGGGACCGATAGCGGCGGCACCAGCAGCGGGCGTGCCGGACGGCCCGGTACGATGCAGGACGCAAGGGCCTGCGCACCCGTGTCCAGGGTCAGACCACCCTGCTGCCATATCGTTGCAAGGCCCCGTACGCCAGCCGCCTTTTCAGCCGGGCCGCAACAACTGAGCCAGTGCAAGGCTGACCGGCGCAGCTCACCGTGTGTTTCTGCGGATGGGGACAGGTGTGGGGTATCGAGCGCAGGCGCGATCGAGAGAGCGGAACGATTCATGCGATGGGCGGTAAAATACGGTGAACAAACCCCCATCTTACGGAACTCCATGGCAATCTACCAATTCGGCGAACACGCGCCACAAATCGATCCCTCTGCTTATGTGGTCGATTCCGCCACCGTCATCGGCAAGGTCAGGCTCGAAGCCAATGCCAGCATCTGGTTCGGCGTCACCATCCGGGGTGACAACGAGCTGATCACGATCGGCGAAAACAGCAACGTGCAGGAAAACTGCGTGCTGCACACCGATATGGGTTATCCGATGTCGATCGGCAAGCAGGTCACCATCGGCCATCAGGCGATGCTGCATGGCTGCACGGTCGGCGACGGTTCCCTGATTGGCATCCAGGCCGTTATCCTGAACAATGCAAAGATCGGCAAGAATTGCCTGGTCGGCGCCGGCGCCCTGGTCACCGAAGGCAAGGAATTCCCGGACAATTCCGTGATCCTCGGCAGCCCCGCCAAGGTGGTACGCACCCTGTCGGCGGAAGATGCCGCCAACCTGGCAGCGATCAGCGATACGTACGTCAAGCGCGCCCAATTCTGCAAAACCAACTTGAAGCGGCTTGACTGAGCATGAGCGACAATCTCCAGAAATTCCTGTTCGAAGGCGCACCAGTGCGCGGCGAGTTCGTCGAGTTGTCGGCCACCTGGCAGAAGGTGCTGTCGCTGCGCGCCTATCCGCTGCCAGTGCAGACGCTGCTCGGGCAAATGCTATCGGCGGCCGCGCTGCTCTCGGCCAATCTGAAATTCAACGGCGCCATCGTCATGCAGATCCACGGCGACGGTCCGGTCAAGCTGCTGGTGGTGGAATGCGATGCCGACCTGCGCCTGCGGGCGACGGCCAAGCTAGTCGATGGCGCCGTGATCGAGGACGATGCCCTGCTGCCGCAACTGGTCAACCAGAACGGGCATGGCCGCTTCGTCATCACGCTGGACCCGAAAGACAAGCTGCCGGGCCAACAAGCCTATCAAGGCATCGTGCCGCTCGACGGCGATTCGGTGGCCACCGTCATCGAGAACTACATGCTGCGCTCCGAACAGCTCGATACCCGCCTGTGGCTGGCGGCAGACGGGTCGGTGTCACGCGGCCTGCTGCTGCAAAAACTGCCCAGCACGGGCGGCAGCGCAGCGCCGGTGGACGATGAGCTGGAAGTGTGGGACCGCAGCGTCATGCTGGCGGCGACGTTGAAGGACGAAGAACTGCTGTCGACCGATGTCGCGACCCTGATGCGGCGCCTGTTCTGGGAAGAGACGATCCGCGTTTTCGACCCCCTGCATCCGCAATTCAATTGCAGCTGCAACCGCGAAAAAGTTGGCAACATGCTGAAAATGCTGGGTCAGGTGGAAATCGATACTGCGATCGTGGAATTGGGGAAACTCGAGATCGATTGCGATTTCTGCGGTCAGCACTATGCGTTCGACAAGGTCGATTGCACGCAATTATTTGCAGCCGACGTCGCCGCGGAAGCCATCATGCCGCCGGGCGAACAACGTCACTGATTCAAACAATACCTTTATCTGACGTCACCGGGGTGGTGCTTTAGGCTGCGGCGGCGTCGCCCCCTTGGCAGGTGACGCCGGCAACGGCGCCGATGATGCCGCGACCGGTGGCGGCTTGGCATTCGGAGCGAGCACCTGCACGAACAATTCGTTTTCCTTGATCATGCCCAGCTCGAAGCGGGCCCGCTCCTCGACCGCGCCAGTGCCTTGCCGGAGATCCTGGACTTCCGAATCCAGCTTGGCGTTGCGAGCCTTGAGCTCATCGTTCTTGCGATGGGCCGCCTCGACTTGCTTGTCCAGATCCCAGACGCGCAACCACCCGCCCTTGCCGAGCCAGAGAGGGAACTGGATCAGCAACAGCAGTGCGGTCAGGCAGATCAGGATCAGGCGCATCGAGTTACGCTATGACCTTACTTCAGGTTATAGAACGCGTGGCGGCCAGGATAGCTGGCGATGTCGCCCAGGTCTTCCTCGATGCGTAGCAGCTGGTTGTACTTCGCCATGCGGTCCGAGCGCGACAGCGAGCCGGTCTTGATCTGCAGGGCGTTGGTACCAACGGCGATGTCGGCGATGGTCGAGTCCTCGGTCTCGCCGGAGCGGTGCGAGATCACGGCGGTGTAACCGGCGCGCTTGGCCATTTCGATCGCTGCAAATGTTTCCGTCAGGGTGCCGATCTGGTTGATCTTGATCAGGATCGAATTGGCGATGTTCTTTTGAATGCCTTCGCGCAGGATGCGGGTGTTGGTCACGAACAGGTCGTCGCCGACCAGTTGGATTTTCTTGCCCAGTTCCTGCGTCTGATGCGCCCAGCCGTCCCAGTCGTTTTCGGCCATGCCGTCTTCGATCGAGATGATCGGATACTTGTCGCACCAGGTACCAAGCAGGTTGGTGAAGTCGGCCGACGCCAGGCTCATGCCTTCGCCCTGCAACTGGTACTTGCCATCCTTGTAGAACTCGCTGGCGGCACAATCCAGACCGAGCGCGATCTGTGTGCCCGGCTCGTAGCCTGCCTGCTCGATGGCCTGGATGATCAGCTTGATGGCCGCTTCATGATTGGCCACCGATGGTGCAAAGCCGCCTTCGTCCCCGACCGCGGTCGAAAGTCCCTGGCCGGCCAGGATCTTCTTGAGCGTATGGAACACTTCGGCGCCGTAGCGGATCGCTTCCCGGAAGCTTGGCGCGCCGACGGGAATAATCATGAATTCCTGGATGTCCAGGTTGTTGTTGGCGTGCGCGCCGCCGTTGATGACGTTCATCATCGGCACCGGCATCTGCATCGCACCCGAACCGCCGAAATAACGATACAGCGGCAGACCCGATTCTTCGGCAGCCGCCTTGGCCACGGCCATCGACACGGCCAGCGTGGCATTGGCGCCGAGGCGTGCCTTGTTGTCGGTGCCGTCGAGGTCGATCAGGGTGCGATCCAGGAACGCCTGCTCATTGGCGTCGAGGCCCATGATGGCTTCGGAAATTTCCGTGTTGATGTGTTCGCAGGCTTTCAAGACGCCCTTGCCGAAATAGCGGCTGGCGTCGCCGTCACGCAGTTCGATGGCTTCGCGCGATCCGGTCGAGGCGCCCGATGGCACGGCAGCACGGCCCATGACGCCCGACTCCAGCAGGACGTCGCATTCGACGGTCGGATTGCCGCGTGAATCGATGATTTCGCGACCGATGATGTCAACAATTGCGCTCATTTACTTCTCCAGATAACGGACATTTGAAATTCGTTTGGCGACTCGGACAGCGACTGAGCCATCAGGAAAAATTGGCTTCCATGAAGCCGTTTTTCTTGACCACGCGATCGAGATCGATCAGGGTCGCAAGCAGTTCGCGCATGCGGTTCAGCGGCACGGCGTTGGGGCCGTCGGATTTCGCCTCGGCCGGGTTCGGATGGGTCTCCATGAAGAGACCGGCGATACCGACGGCCACTGCGGCCCGCGCCAGCACCGGCACGAATTCGCGCTGACCACCTGAGGTCGTGCCCTGCCCGCCAGGCAATTGCACCGAGTGGGTGGCGTCGAAGACGATTGGACAGGCGGTCTCGCGCATGATTGCGAGTGAGCGCATGTCCGACACCAGGTTGTTGTAGCCGAAGGAAGCACCGCGTTCGCACGCCATGAAGCGGTCTTCAGACAGTCCCGCGTCCTTGGCGGCAGCGCGCGCCTTGCCGATCACGTGCACCATGTCGTGCGGCGCCAGGAACTGGCCTTTCTTGATGTTGACCGGCTTGCCCGAGGTGGCGCAGGCCTGGATGAAATCGGTCTGCCGACACAGAAAGGCCGGCGTTTGCAGAACATCGACCACGGAAGCTACAGCAGAGATCTCGTCGATCGCATGGATGTCGGTCAGCACCGGCACGCCGATCTGCTTCTTGACGTCAGCCAGGATTTCCAGGCCACGCTCCAGGCCCAGGCCACGGAACGAACTGCCCGAGGAACGGTTGGCCTTGTCGAAGGAGGACTTGTAGATGAACGGGATACCCAGCGCCGCCGTGATTTCCTTGAGTTGCCCGGCCGTGTCGAGCGCCATCTGATGCGACTCGATCACGCAGGGACCAGCGATCAGGAAGAACGGCTGGTCGAGGCCGACGTCGAATCCGCACAGCTTCATGCCGCGTTCCTTTCCAGTGCTGCCGCTTCCTTGTGGGCCAATGCGGCCTTAATGAATGAAATGAACAACGGATGACCGTCACGCGGCGTGGATTTGAACTCAGGATGATATTGCACGCCCATGTACCACGGGTGGGCATTTTCCCCCGTACGCGGCAACTCCATGATCTCGCACAAATCTTCCGTCGGCGTGCGTGCCGACACGATCAACCCTGCCTCCTCGACCCGGGACAGATAATGATTGTTCGCTTCGTAGCGGTGCCGATGGCGCTCCGTGACCACGCTGCCGTAGACTTCCGCGGCCAGTGTGCCCGGCTTGACGGCACAGGTCTGTGCGCCCAGGCGCATGGTGCCGCCCAAGTCAGAGTTGATGTCGCGCTTTTCGACCTTGCCGTCATGGTTCTGCCACTCGTTGATGAGGGCCACAACCGGTTGCTCGGTTTCCGGATCGAACTCGGTGGAGTTCGCCTTCGTCAGCCCGGCCTTGTTGCGCGAATATTCGATCAGCGCGACCTGCATGCCCAGACAAATGCCGAGGTAAGGAATCTTGTGTTCGCGGGCAAAGCGGGCTGAGGCGATCTTGCCTTCGACGCCACGCTTGCCGAAGCCGCCTGGCACCAGGATTGCATCGTATTTCGCTAGTGCAGCAGGACCGCGGGTCTCGATATCCTCGGAATCCAGATACTCGATGTTGACCCGGCTTTCGGTATGGATACCGGCATGCCGCAGCGCTTCGGTCAGTGACTTATAGGATTCGGTCAGGTCGACGTACTTGCCGACCATGCCGACGGTGACCTCGGTCTTCGGATTTTCGAGTGCATGGACCAGTTTGGTCCACATCGACAGATCGGCCGGTTTGGGCGACAGGCCGAGCTTGTCGCAGACGATACGGTCCAGCCCCTGGTCGAACAGCATCTGCGGGATCTTGTAGATCGTGTCGGCGTCCCAGACCGAGATGACGGCGTCTTCCTGCACGTTGGAAAACAGCGAGATCTTGGCGCGCTCGTCATCCGGAATCGGGCGATCCGCGCGGCACAGCAGCGCGTCCGGCGAAATGCCGATCTCGCGCAGTTTCTGCACGCTGTGCTGGGTCGGCTTCGTCTTGAGCTCACCAGCCGACACAAGGTACGGCACTAGCGTCAGATGCACGAATGCGGCCGCATTGCGGCCAGCGCGCAGGCTGAGCTGTCGCGCCGCTTCGAGGAAAGGCAGGGATTCGATGTCGCCCACCGTACCGCCGATCTCGACGAGCGCCACATCGTAGCCTTCGGCGCCGCGATGGATGTAATCCTGGATCTCGTTGGTAATGTGCGGAATGACCTGGACGGTCTTGCCCAGATATTCACCCCGGCGCTCTTTGCGAATCACCGATTCATAGATCTGGCCGGTCGTGAAATTGTTCACCTTCCGCATCTTGGCGGTAATGAAACGCTCGTAGTGGCCGAGATCGAGATCGGTTTCCGCGCCATCGTCGGTGACGAATACTTCACCGTGCTGGAATGGACTCATCGTGCCGGGATCGACATTGATGTACGGATCGAGCTTCAACATGGTGACTTTGAGGCCGCGCGATTCGAGGATCGCGGCGAGTGAAGCGGCTGCAATTCCCTTGCCCAGGGAAGAGACGACGCCGCCAGTGACGAACACAAACTTGGTCATTGCGAGTGGTGCCGAACGGCACATGCGGGAAATTCGAATTATACCGCAAAGGGAGTGCTAATCCGCAGGATAACAGTGATTAAAAGCACCAAGGCGCCTGGAATCACCCGCCTTCCTCAGGGCGTGATCGCCAATTGTAGTCGAGCCAGATTCTGGGCGCCAATGGCGTTCGACAGATCGGCGTTTTCGTTGCCAATCCGGACAAATGCGGCCGACAAGGCGTAGTTGCGGTACATCCAGCGCACGCCGGCCTCGACTTCGCCAACCAGGCGCCGGGGCGTCACCACGTGCGGATTGTCACGAGAAAAATACCCGCCCTGAAGGCTCGCGTTGTATCCGACGGCACGGGCCTGTACCCGCGTAAAGGCCTGCAGAGAAGCAACAAGTGGCTCGGGTTCAAGCTGTCCTGCGCGTAACAGCAGCGACCCGGCGACGTCGCTGAAGATATTGCCGAAGCGGCCCTGCGCGCTCGGCGTCAGATCGACATGGCGGCCGAATTGCCATCTCACAGGTGCAACGTCGGCATACAGGACTGCGCCGAGCTCGTTGCGGACCTGGCGGCTCCAGCCCTGCGGTTGCGGTTGGTGGATCAGGTGATGCAGCGCGGTCTGGGTACCGCGCCCGCCCGCACAGGGGCCCAGACAACCCAGGTCGAACCCGAATCGCTGATGGCTGCCGTCCAGCTCGACCGCTTCCCGGAACACGCCGCCGTAGAGCCATCCCGCATACGGATGGTCCGTCGGTCCCACCCGTTGCGGCAGCAGCTTGATGTCGGAGGCGGTGTACATATCCTGACCGATGCGCCAGCCATAGCTGACCTGGCTGGCGCCAGCAGCTGCGCCCGCCGGTAGCGCGAACTGTCTCGTCAGACGCACGCCGCTGGTATAAAACTTGTCTTGATGGTTGAACAACAGGGTATCGTTGTCGACGCCGACGATCGTGGTGGCCCTGCCCTCATGACGCGCCTGCTGGAATTCGCGCCATGCATCGCCCATCACCTGCGCCGAGGCCGACTGGCAACCCAGGACGAACAGCAGGGCTGGCACCCAACGTGAAGCGACCGCCACCGCGGGCGATGCATCGGTCAAGGCAATTAAGCGTCGCATTTTTGCGATCCATCCAGAAGTGAAAGCAGCATGTAGTGAACGGCGGACGCGGCCGCTTGCGGCGCCTCCATCGGGAACAGATGTCCGCCCGGCAGCAACTTGAAATACCGTCCAACCAGCCGCCTGGTCGCGTTCAGGCCGGCCTGGCGGCATTCGACCGAATGCTCGCCACCGATGAAGCCGACCGGCACCGACAGGCCACGCACCATGCGTCCGAGGTGGTGCGGCAGGGCGCGATAGACAGCCGTCTCTGCTTCGCGGGTAAAACGCAGCGTCACGCCTTCTGGATGCGGTATCAGACCGGTGTCGATGTAATCGCGCAGCACCTCCGGTTGCCATGCCGAGAACAGGGACTTGCTGGCATAGTGATCGTGCGCAGCCTGGGCATCGGGCCAAAAATTGCGGCGCTTCGCCGAAAATTTCGCCGGCCCGAATTTCTGATCCAACCGGGCCGCCTTGGCAAACCGCAGCAGGACGGCGCGCCATCCCGCCACCACCGGCGAATCGAGCAGCACAACTGCGCGCACCAGGTCTGGCCGCGCATGGGCGGCCATCAAGCTCAGCATGCCACCCATCGAATGGCCGACCAGGATCACCGGATGGTCGTAGCGCGCGCTCAAGTCGTCGAGCAATTCCTGCATCAGGTTGTGCCAGCCGTTGCGCACGGGATAGCGGGGGTCGTGCGCGTGCATCGGCAAGGCCTGGACCGCGTAGTGTGCGGAGAGGTGCTTGAAGAACACACGATAGGTCGCTGACGGATAGCTGTTGGCGTGAACAAAATGCAGACTCGGCAAGCTCGGCAAAGTGGACAGGTATGCTGCGTTCTGGTGGGTCATGGGTTTTCTAACGGTCGTACCAGTAGCGCCGATGATCGCTGCGGTACGTCCGGATGGACAGGGAAGACCCGAATTGTAATGTGATTGCACCGGAATCATCGTTCCGTAGCCTTTCAATGCCCAGTTCACGGTACCGTTCGAGCACCTCCGGTTTCGGGTGATGATAGCGGTTCCGGTAACCGACCTGGAAGACTGCAACCTGGGGCCGCACCGCCAGCAGAAACGGTAAGGTCGACGACGTCCCGCTGCCGTGATGCGGCGCAAGGAGAACCGTGGCGCGCAGTCTGTCGCCGAACTTCCCAACCAATTCGTCTTCCTGGATCGCTTCGATGTCACCTGCCAGCAGGATCGATGGCGCCGGCGCCACGGTTGACCCGCCGATGATCGGCGCGGCACGCGGCGTGATCTTCAAGGTGCAGCTGCGGGCGTTCGGTTTCCATTTTTCGCTTTCATAACTGGCTGCGCCGGGTTGCAGCATCTCGAAATCGAAGCCGTCCCAGGTCCAGCGCTGGCCGGCCTCGCAGCGCCGGTGACCAGGCGCGGCTTTCACAATCGGTGACGCCGGGGCGAGCGACGACAGCACCCAGCCGATACCGATCTGGCGGAACACCGACAGCGCGCCGCCCGAATGGTCGTTATCGTTATGCGTGACGATGACACCGTCGAGCCAGTCGATACCGCGCGCTTTCAGGTACGGCACCAGGACCCGGTTGCCACCATCCGACTCGGGCGAATACGATGGCCCGGTATCGTACAACAGCCGGTGTCCGGCTGTTTCCACCAGAAGCGCCATGCCCTGCCCGACATCGAAGGCGGTCACGGTCATGCGTCCCGGCATCGGATGGACGGGCGCGTTGCACAGAATCGGCACCCAGCCGACCAACCCCAGCCAGCGCGCCGGCCAGCCGCGCGGCGCCAGCAGCCAAAGGGCGCCAACCAGTGCGCAGACGAATATCCATGCTGCCGGCAGCGGCGCCGACCAAACTGCCCACGGCAGCGTGCTCAACCAGGTCAGGAGCAAGGCCAGCCATGCCACCAGCCCGTGCGCCACCGACAGCAGCAGCACCGACAGCGGCGCCGGCAACAGGCTGCCCGCCAGCGCCAGGGGCGTGACCACCAGGCTGACCAGCGGGATCGCGATGGCATTGGCAACCGGACTGACCAGCGACACCTGCCCGAACAGCAGCAAGGTCAGCGGCACCAGTCCGACCGTGACCACGTACTGCCCGTGCGCGGCGGCCCGCAACTGCGCCGACCAGCGCCGGGCGCGGGTAAGCGCATCGGCCTGCCCGCTTCCACGCCCGACCGATGCATAGAGAATGATGGCAACCGCGCCGAACGACAACCAGAACCCGGGCCAAAGCACAGCCCACGGATCGAGCACGACGACGGCCAGCGCTGCCAGGCTCAGTACATGCGAGACGCTGCCGAGGCGTCCGAGCCAAAGCGCCGCCGCCACCACCCACAGCATGTACAAGGTGCGCTGCGCCGGCACTCCGAATCCGGCCAGCAGGACATACAGGAAGGCAGTGATGGCCGCCGTCAGTGCAGCCGCTTTCTGCGCCGGCATCCGCAGCGGCAACTGGGCTCCCGTAAAAAAAGAGCGGCGCCACAGCCAGTGCACCATGGCACCGAATAGCCCGGCGATCATCGTGATGTGCAAACCCGAGATCGA
>JACMRD010000238.1 GCA_014376645.1 Herminiimonas sp.
TGCATGAAGCCGCCGATAGCCTTGGCGTCGATGGCACGCACCTGCGCCTCTTCATGGAAGCCGTAGGTGATGATCGGCTTGGAGATCAACGGCATGATTTCGCGCACATGCGGATCGTCCAGGCACAAGACAGCGATACCGTAGAACGGCAGCCGATGGGTGAATTCCACGAACGCCTGCTTCAACTTGCCGAAATCGTGGTCGTAGGTTTCCATGTGATCGGCGTCGATGTTGGTGATCACTTCGATCACCGGCGACAGGTTCAGGAAGGATGCATCCGATTCATCGGCCTCGGCAACGATGAAGTCGCCGGCGCCCAGCTTGGCATTGGCACCGGCGCTGGTGAGCCGACCGCCGATGACGAAGGTCGGGTCCAGGCCGCCCTGCGCCAGCACGCTTGCCACCAGGCTGGTGGTGGTGGTCTTGCCGTGGGTGCCGGCGATCGCGATGCCCTGCTTCAGGCGCATGAGTTCAGCCAGCATCATCGCGCGCGGCACGACCGGGATCTTGCGCTCGCGCGCGGCGACGACTTCCGGATTATCGGCCTGCACGGCGGTCGAGGTCACGATCGCATCAGCGCCGGCAACATTCTCGGCAGCGTGGCCGTGGGTGACGCGGGCGCCCAGCTTGGCCAGCCGCACGGTGGCGGCATTGCTGCCGATGTCCGAGCCCGACACCACGTAGCCGAGATTAAGCAGCACTTCAGCGATGCCGCTCATGCCGCTGCCGCCGATGCCCACGAAATGGATGTTCTTGACTTTATGTTTCATGTGATTCGGTGTTGAAGTGAGTCGGTCAGTGATTCCAGTACGGTGGCGATCGCTTCGTTGGCGTCACGCCGGCCATTGTCATATGCAGCCTGGGCCATCGTCGCGCAGGCGCTGCGTGTCATGCTCTGCAGCAGGCTGGCCAGGTACGCCGGTGTCAGGTCGGTCTGCGGCAGGTGGATCGCCGCTTGTTGGGTTGCCATCCAGCGCGCGTTGTCGCGCTGATGGCTGGTGGTCGACGCCACCAGCGGCACCAGGATGCTGGCGATGCCGGCGGCCGTCAATTCCGACACCGTGATGGCGCCGGCGCGGCAGATCACCAGGTCGGCTTCGCCATAACGGCGCGGCATGTCGTCGATGAACGGCACGATCTCCGCTTCCACACGGGCAGCAAGATAGGCCGCGCGCACCGTGTCGATGTGCTGCTTGCCGGTCTGATGCGTCACCCGTGGCCGCTGCGCCGCTGGCATGGCGGCCAGGGCTGCCGGCATGCAGTCGTTAAGAACGCGCGCGCCCAGACTGCCGCCGACGACCAGCACGTGCAAGGGGCCGCCGCGCTCGGCATAGCGTGGCGCCGGCAGCGGCAGCGCGAGGATCTCGGCGCGCACCGGATTGCCGGTGACGGTGGCCTTGCCGCGGGCAGTGCCGAAATCGGCCGGGAAACCGAACAGCACGCGGCGGGCCAACGGCGTCAGGGTCTTGTTCGACAACAGCAAGGCAGCGTCGGCATTGACCAGCACCAGCGGGACGCCACGCAACCGCGCCATCAGCCCGCCGGGTACCGTCACGTAGCCGCCCATGCCGAGCACCACGTCGGGTTTGCGCCGGGCCAGGATGCGCAGGCACGTGGCGAAGCTCGCGGTCAGCTTGAAGGCGCCGCCCAGCGTATGGCGCAGGCCCTTGCCGCGCATGCCGGAGAAATCGATGCAGTCCATCGCCACGCCGTGCTTCGGCACCAGCTCGTTTTCCATGCCGCGTGCAGTGCCCAGCCACGACACGCTCCAGCCGCGCGCGGCCATCGTGTCGGCAATCGCCAGGCCGGGGAAAATATGACCGCCGGTGCCGGCAGCCATGATCATGAGCCGCTTGCCGCTACTCATACCCGGCCCCCGCGCATCAGCACCCGGTTTTCGTAATCGATGCGCAACAGGATCGCCAATCCGATACAGTTGATCAGCACGCCCGAGCCGCCGTAACTCATCAGCGGCAGCGTCAAGCCCTTGGTCGGCAGCAGGCCGAGGTTGACGCCCATGTTGATGAAGGCCTGGACACCGATCCAGATGCCGATGCCCTTGGCGGTGAGGCCGGCGAAGGTTTGGTCGATGGCGATCGCCTGGCGCCCGATCTCGAAGGCGCGCTTGATGATCCAGTAGAACAGCACCACGACCACCAGCACGCCGGCAAAACCGAGCTCTTCGCCGATGACCGCGAGCAGGAAGTCGGTATGCGCTTCCGGCAGGTAGTGCAGCTTCTCGACGCTGCCGCCGAGACCGACGCCGAACAGTTCGCCGCGGCCGAAGGCGATGAGCGAATGCGACAGCTGATAGGCCTTGCCGAGGGCGTTTTCCTCGACCCAGGGATTGAGGTAGGCAAAAATCCGTTCGCGCCGCCATGGGGACAGCACGATCACCATCGTGAAGATGCCGACCAGCGTTGCGCCGATGCCGCCGAACCAGACCACGTTGATGCCGCCGAGGAAAAGAATGCCCATGGCGATGCAGACGATGACGCCGAAAGCGCCCAGGTCCGGCTCCAGCAACAGCAGCAGACCGACGCAACCGACCGCAATCGCCATCGGCAGGAAACCCTTGGTCAGCTGATGCATGAACTGTTGTTTGCGCACCGTATAGTCGGCCGCATACAGCACCACGAACAGCTTCATCAATTCGGACGGCTGCAAATTGAAAACCTTGAAGGACAACCAGCGCTTGGCGCCGTTGACGCCCTTGCCGATGCCCGGCACCAGCACCATCAGCAGCAGGATCAGGGTAATGACGAACAGGTACGGCGCGATCTTTTGCCAGGTCGCGACCTTGACCCGGAACGCGAACAGCGCGGCCACCAGCGAGACGCTGACGAAGGTCGCCTGGCGCATGAGGAAGTGGCTGTTCTTGTAACTGGCGTATTTGGGTGAATCGGGCAGCGAGATGGATGCCGAATAGACCATCACCATGCCGAACAACATCAGCAGGAGCACGACCCAGACCAGCGGCTGGTCATATTCCATCATCTTCGAACGCTGTGCGAGGCCCTCCACCGAGCGTGGCGCCGATTGCAGGAAACCGGGCAAAGAGAGCTTGATAGGAAGCTTAATACTTGGCTTCATGCCACCACCTCGCCACGCGACAGCGCTACTTCACGCACGGCGTCGATGAACACCTGGGCCCGATGGCCATAGCCGGTGAACATGTCGAAGCTGGCGCAGGCCGGTGACAGCAGCACGATGTCGCCGGCCTGCGCATGGGCGGCGGCGTACCCGACGGCGGCTTCCAGCGTGGCGCAGTCGGTCAGTTCGGTCTGTGCGCCGGCCAGCGCAGCGCGGATCTGCGGTGCGTCGCGTCCGATCAGCAGCACGGCGCGGGCATAGTGCTGCACCGGCGCGGCCAGCGGGGCAAAATCCTGTCCCTTGCCTTCGCCGCCGGCAATCAGCCAGAGCCGCTTGCTCGTGCCGTCCGGGCTGCCGGGCTGCACGCCGAGACCGACCAGGGCGGCGACGGTCGCGCCGACATTGGTGCCCTTGCTGTCGTCGTAATAGGCGACCTCGCCGATGGTGGTGACCAGTTCGACCCGGTGCGGCTCGCCCTGGTAGTCACGTAGCCCATGCAGCAACGGCGCCAGCGGCAGGCCGATCGTGCGGCACAGTGCCAGCGCGGCCAGAGCGTTGACGGCGTTGTGGCGGCCGCGGATCTTGAGGGCATCGGCCGGCATCAGGCGACTGGTCATCACGGGCGCGAGGGTCTTGTCACCTTTTTTCTTGCGCTTCGGGCTCTCTTGCTCGGCCGGCACGGCCAGCGACAGCCACTGCATGCCGTGTTCTTCGACCAGGCCGAAACAATCGACGCATTCCGCTTCATCGGCGCCGAAGGTGATGACCTTTGCCATCGGCGAGGCCAGTTGCATGACCGCCGCATCGTCGCGGTTCAGGACCCGCACCGTCTGTGCACCGAAGACCTGGGCCTTGGCTTCCACGTAGGCCGCCAGGTCACCATGCCAGTCCAGGTGATCCTGGCTGATGTTGAGGACCGTGGCCGCATCGGCTGCCAGCGTATAAGTGTGATGCAATTGAAAACTCGACAGCTCCAGTACCCAGACCTGCGGCAATGTACCGTTGGCAGCGTTGGAAGCGTTGGAAGTACCGGCACCATCGGCACCATCGGCACCATCGCCAACCTCGGCATCCATCGACGCATTGGCGGCGCAGGCGGCGAGCGCCATGCGCAGTACATCGAGCGCGCTCGGGCTGATGTTGCCGGCCACCGCCACCCGCAGGCCGCTGCGTTCACACAGCAATCCGGTTAGCCGCGTGACCGTGGTCTTGCCGTTGGTGCCGGTGATCGCAATGACTTTCGGCGCATAGGCGCTGGAAGTACGCAAGCCGGCCAGGGCTTGGGCGAACAGCTCGATTTCGCCTACGACCGGAATACCGCTCGCCTCGGCAGCGGCGCCGATGGCAGCCAGTTCGCGCAGCGGCGACAAGCCGGGGCTGACCGCGATCAGGTCAATGCCCTCAAGCAGTGCCGCATCGAACGGACCGGCGATGAATGCATTGTCGTTTTCACCTCCGTCCGCGCCTGCTGCCTGCCACTGCGCCAGCCGTTCAGGCGCGGCGCGGGTATCGGCCACCCGCACGCGCGCGCCGCAGCGCTGTAGCCACAGCGCCATCGCCAGCCCGGATTCACCCAGGCCCAATACCAGCACGTGTTTGCCGTCGTAATGCATGGAGAGAGAAGTGATCGCTTTCAACGCAGTTTCAATGTGGAGAGGCCGAACAGCACCAGCATCATGGTGATGATCCAGAAACGCACGACGACTTGCGTTTCCTTCCAGCCCTTTTGTTCAAAATGATGGTGCAGCGGCGCCATCAGCAGGATGCGCCGGCCGGTGCCGTAGCGCTTCTTGGTGTACTTGAACCAGCCCACCTGCAGCATCACCGACAGGGTCTCGACCACGAAGATACCGCCCATCATGAAGAGCACGATTTCCTGGCGCACGATGACGGCGATGGTGCCGAGTGCGCCGCCCAA
>JACMRD010000239.1 GCA_014376645.1 Herminiimonas sp.
TAAGACAACAAAAAACCCGCTTCACCTATGAGGAGAGCGGGTTTCGAGACTGCTTGATACGGTGTGATACTAGAAAATGGTGCCGGCTGCCGGGATCGAACTGGCCACCTGATGATTACAAATCAACTGCTCTACCATATGAGCTAAGCCGGCAAAACTGAACCCGCATTGTACGTTATTTGACCCGGGTCAGGAACGGCTTGCCACCCTTTTTCGGTGGCTCCGGCGGCTCGTCCGACGGAGCGCCGTTTTTTTCGTCGACGCCCGCATGCGTTGGCACCGATGACAGCGCCGGCGCATGCGACTCGGGACGCGCGTCCTCTGCCAGCGACGCCTCGGCAACCGGCACATGGTCGCGCGCCGGCAGACGGGAGACTTCGAATGCCATCCCCTGCCCGTTTTCGCGTGCGTAGATCGCCACGACGTTTTCGATCGGCACCGAAATTTCCCGTGAAATGCCGCCGAAGCGGGCATTGAAATGGATCACGTCGTTATCCATCTTCAGGCCACTGGTGGCACCAAAGCTGATGTTGAGCACGATCTCGCCGTTCTTGACGAATTCTTTCGGTACGCGCGCGCTGCCGTCGGCCATGGCGGCCAGATAGGGGGTGTAGCCATTATCGGTACACCACTCGTAAATGGCACGCAACAGGTACGGCTTGGTGGAGGTTTCGGACATAGACGGCGGGCTCTAGCGGCGCATGACCTTTTCGGAAGGGGACAACGCTTCGATATAAGCGGGCCGCGAAAAGATCCGCTCCGCATATTTCATTAGCGGCGCCGCCGTCTTCGACAACTCCACGCCGTAGTGATCCAGGCGCCACAGCAACGGCGCCACGGCCACGTCGAGCATCGAAAATTCGTCGCCCAGCATGTACTTGTTCTTCAGGAAGAGCGGCGCCAGCGTCGTCAGGCGATCACGGATTTCAGCACGGGCTTTTTCATGGCTTTTGTCAGCGACGCGGGATTTTTCGTTCTCGAGCGTATGGACGTGGACGAACAGCTCTTTTTCGAAATTGAACAGCATCAGCCGTGCGCGCGCGCGCATCAACGGGTCCGCCGGCATCAACTGCGGATGGGGGAAACGCTCGTCGATGTATTCATTGATGATGTTCGACTCGTACAGGATCAGGTCGCGCTCGACCAGGATCGGTACCTGGCCGTACGGATTCATCGTCGAAATATCTTCCGGCTTGTTGAACAGGTCGACATCGCGCACTTCGAAGTCCATGCCTTTTTCAAACAGGACCAGACGGCAGCGTTGGGAAAAGGGGCACGTCGTGCCCGAATAGAGAACCATCATTTTTATAGTTCCTTAGAAACAAAGAGGGTGAGACGCAGAACGGCTCACCCTGAAATGAATGCCTGCCGGGTCACTGCAACCCCAGGCATCAGTGCTCCGCCTGTTGGATGTGCCGTGCACCTGCAGACACAAAACCTACTTGATGTCTTTCCAGTACGACGCGTTAAGACGCCATGCGATCACCAGAAACAAGCCCAGAAACAGCAGTACCCAGACACCTAACTGGCGACGCTTGTTCTGCACCGGCTCGCTCATCCAGGACAGATAGGAGACCAGATCCGCCATCGCGGTATCGTATTCGGTCGCAGTCATCTTGCCTGGCTTGACCGTCTCGAAACCGGCAAACTTGTGCACCGTCTTGCCTTCTTCGTGGGGGTCTTTCTCTTCCACGAACTTGGCGTTCCTCACGCCCTGCAACTCCCACAGCACATGCGGCATCGCAACGTTTGCATAGACCATGTTGTTCCAGCCGGTAGGCCGGGACGGATCCTGATAATAAGTACGCAGATACGTGTACAGATAATCTGCGCCGGTCCCGGCTTCAGACGATTTCGCGCGGGCGATGACCGACAGGTCCGGAGGCGACACACCAAACCATTCCTTGGCGTCCTTCGGGTTCATCGAGACCTTCATCAGGTCACCCACCTTATCGCCGGCAAACATCAGATTATTCCTGATCTGATCTTCGGACAGCCCGATATCGCGCAAACGGTTGTACCGCATGGAGGCTGCCGAATGGCAATTCAGACAGTAATTGACGAACAACTTGGCGCCATGTTGCAGCGACGACAGGTCCTTGGTCATGTCAGGCGCGCGGTCGAGTGGGAAGCCGCCTTCATTGGCCAGCGTGAGAGCTGGCATGAGGGCTGGCACCAGGACCAGCACCGCAACAAGTTTTTTCAGCAATTTCATGTTCAGTTATCCCTTTGCGGCTTAGTGCGGCGCGAATGTGACGCGGTCCGGTACGCGCTTGAAGGTACCCATCGCACTCCACCATGGCATCAGCAGGAAGAAGCCGAAGTAGATCAGGGTGCAGATCTGGGCCACCAGCGTACGGGTGTCGGTCGGCGGCTGAATGCCCAGGTAACCGAGGATGACGAACGTCACGAAAAACACGGCGTAGATGTACTTGTGCCAGTCAGGACGATAGCGAATCGATTTCACCGGTGACAGATCCAGCCATGGCAGCCCGAACAGGATCATGACCGACACACCCATGAGTACTACGCCGAAAAACTTGGCATCGTAGTACACCAATGCGGCAATGAATACCAGGCCACCGGCGGCGGCGCCGATCTTGACCATGCTGGCCAGCCGGGTCTTCAAAACGATCAGCGCGACGTAGGCCACGGTGCCGGCGATGAGCGCGTAGACGAATTGCGACGTGGTCGCACGCAGGATCGAGTAGAACGGCGTGAAATACCAGACCGGGGCAATATGCGGCGGGGTCTTGAGCGAATCGGCTGGCAGGAAATTGTTGAACTCGAGGAAATAACCACCCATTTCCGGCGCAAAGAACACGATTCCCGAGAACACGATCAGGAATATCGCGACCACCATGATGTCGTGGACCGAGTAATAAGGATGGAATGGGATGCCGTCGAGCGGTACACCCTTCGCGTCGAGGTTGTTCTTGATCTCGACACCGTCCGGATTGTTCGACCCCACTTCATGGAGCGCAACAATGTGCGCCACGACTAGTCCCAGCAGCACCAGCGGAATCGCGATCACGTGGAACGAGAAAAAGCGGTTCAGGGTCGCATCCGACACCACGTAATCACCGCGAATCCACAACGACAGGTCCGGTCCGATGTACGGAATGGCGCCGAACAGATTGACGATCACCTGCGCGCCCCAATACGACATCTGGCCCCACGGCAGCAGGTAGCCGAAGAAGGCTTCGGCCATCAGGCACAGGAAGATGCCGACTCCGAACAGCCACACCAGTTCACGCGGCTTGCGGTAAGAACCGTACAGCAGCCCACGTGTCATGTGCAGATACACCACGATGAAAAACGACGAAGCCCCGGTCGAGTGCATGTAGCGCACCAGCCAGCCCCACGGCACGTCACGCATGATGTATTCGACCGAAGCGAAAGCAAGCGCGGCGTCCGGTTTGTAATGCATCACCAGGAAAATACCGGTGACGATCTGGATTACAAGCACCAGCAGTGCCAGCGAGCCGAACACATAGAAGAAGTTGAAGTTCTTCGGTGCGTAGTACTCGGACAGGTGGGCCTTGTAGGTCGACGTCAGCGGGAAGCGAGCGTCGATCCAGCCAAGTGCCTTTTCTGACACAGAAGCATTAGCGGGCAGCTTTTTCTCTACGAATGCCATGATTAAGCCTCACCTTTCTGATCTTTACCGATCAGGATCTTGGTATCCGACAGATACATGTGGCGCGGAACGTCGAGATTGTTCGGCGCCGGCTTGTTCTTGAACACGCGGCCAGCCAGATCGAACGTCGATCCGTGGCACGGGCAAAGGAAGCCGCCGGTCCAATCATCAGGCAGCGACGTCTGCGCGCCCGGCGTGAACTTGGACGAAGGCGAGCAACCGAGGTGCGGGCAAATACCGACCACGACCAAAGTATCGTCATGCCCCTTGTGCGAGCGGGTTTCCGGATTGCAGTATTCCGGCATGTCCATTGTGTAAGGCTTTTTCGAGAGCGGGTCTGCCAGCTTGCCGTCCAAGCCTTTCAGGGCGGCCACCTGTTCCTTGGTGCGCTTCATGATCCAGACCGGCTTGCCGCGCCACTCGACGACTTTCATTTCACCCGGCTTCAGGTCCGAGATATCGGTTTCCACTGGCGCGCCGGCGGCTTTGGCCCGCTCCGACGGCTGAAAGGTTGATACCAAGGCGCCTGCAGTTGCCAGTCCCGCCACCCCGCCCGCCGCTGCCGTTGCGACGAGCAAGCCGCGCCGACCGGAGTCGACCTGCTTTTCGTTACTCATACCAACCCCAATCACTCAAAATGCGAAACCTGTCTAAAACTTCTTGCAACCTTAGATTATAGCGGAGCTAAGGTACGTTTTGTAACGAATACACAGGGCAACATTAAAATTTGACTGCCGATCCGCCGCATGCCCGAATCGAGAGGGGATTTGCCACGCCCGGCAAGTCCGGGCAAAATCCTCGTCTCGCGTTCCTTCTCACAAAACGAAAGAAAAAACATGGCACTGATGCAGGATTTCAAGGCGTTCGCCGTCAAGGGTAACGTGATTGACCTCGCCGTTGCGGTGATCATCGGCGCGGCGTTTGCCAAGATCGTCGATTCTATGGTGCAGGACATGATCATGCCGATTGTCGGCAAGATTTTCGGCGGTCTCGATTTCAGCAACCATTACATTGCGCTGAACAATCAGGCGGCCAACCTCACCCTGATCGAGGCAAAAAAAGCTGGCGCGGTATTCGCATACGGTAATTTCCTGACGATTTCGCTGAATTTCGTGATCCTTGCCTTCATCATTTTTCAGATGGTCCGGATCATCAGCAAGATGAAGAAGGATGAGCCGGTCGCGCTGCCCGCTCCGGCCGCGCCTTCGGCAGAAATCGTGCTGCTGACCGAAATACGCGATTCCCTGCGCGGTCGCAGCTAGACAAATCGAGCTTCTGCATCGCGCGACGCTGCGCGGTCCGGGCCTGCGCCGCACCGCAGTCAGGGCCGGCCTGAAAACGGGTACTATCGAAGGCTTGCACTTTGCAGCGTTTGCCGCGGTGGGTTCGTCCCGACGACACGCCGCCCCACCCCTCTTCTGAAATTTCCTGTTCCTGCTTATGCGACGTCTCTGGTTACTTTTTGCCCAAACCGCCACTGTCGGCCTGGCGTTGTGGTTCGTGGTGACCACGCTCAAACCCGAGTGGATCACCCAGGCCGGCGACAGCGCCCGCAAGGTGCGCATGACCACTGCAAATGTGCCCATGCTCGAAGCGCCTGCCTCGGCCGCCGCCAACTCCGGCTCTTACCGGAATGCCGCCAAGCGCGCCATGCCGTCGGTGGTCAACATCTTTACCACCAAGGAAGCGCGACAGCCGAAAAATCCTTTGATGGAAGATCCGTTCTTCCGCCGTTTCTTCGGTGACCAGCAGCGCGATCAGGGAGAAAAACAATTCAGCCTGGGCTCCGGCGTCGTCGTCAGCAGCCAGGGCTACATCCTCACCAACAACCACGTGGTCGAAGCCGCCGACGAAATCGAAGTTGCTCTTGCCGACGGCCGCAAAGCGGTCGCCAAGGTGGTCGGCGCCGATCCCGAAACCGATCTCGCTGTCATCAAGATCGATTTGCCGAACCTGCCCGCGATCACGCTCGGCCACTCCGAGCAATCGAGCGTCGGCGATGTCGTGCTAGCCATCGGCAATCCGTTTGGCGTAGGCCAGACCGTCACAATGGGCATTGTTTCAGCACTGGGGCGCAGCCACCTCGGCATCAACACCTTCGAGAATTTCATCCAGACCGATGCAGCGATCAATCCCGGCAATTCGGGTGGCGCGCTGATCGACACCAACGGCAACCTGCTGGGCGTGAACACCGCCATCTACTCGCGCAGCGGCGGCTCGCTCGGGATCGGATTCGCGATTCCGGTCACGACCGTCAAGTCGGTGATGGAATCGATCATTAATACCGGCCAGGTCGTACGCGGCTATATTGGCGTCGAACCGCAGGACATCACGCCGGAACTGGCCGAAAGTTTTGGCCTGGCCACCAAGTCCGGCGCGATCATCGCTGGCATCGTGCGCGGTGGTCCGGCCGACCGCGCCGGCATGAAACCGGGCGACATCCTGATGGCAGTCGAGGGCAAGCCGGTAGCCGACACCACCGACATGTTAAATCTGATTGCGCAACTCATCCCGGGCGAGAAGGCCAAGGTCACGGTGCTGCGCAAGAGCCAGCAATCGGTCCTCGACGTCACGGTGGGCAAGCGCCCCAAAACCCGGCGCCCGGACCCGGCCGCCGGCCAACGCGATGAAACGGAGTAGTACACGTGCATTTACGCGACCTGGCTCAATTCCTTGCGGAGCTGTCCGAGAACAATAACCGCGCCTGGTTCGTCATGAACAAACCGCGCTACGATATCCTGCGCGGTGAATTCCTCGATCTGGTCACCGGCCTGATACCCCAGATCACGGCCTTCGATCCCGCCATCGCCGGCTGCAATCCGAAGAAGGCGCTGTTTCGCATCAATCGCGACATGCGCTTCTCGCACGACAAGACGCCCTACAAGACGTTCTTCTCGGCGTCGATCACCTCGAGCGGCCTCAAGAAGCCGAGTCAGGGTGGTGGTCCGTCCTACTATTTCCAGATCAACTCGCAGGGAAAGATGCTGCTGGCTGCCGGAGAATGGCTGCCACCGGCCGACCGCCTGCGCGCAATCCGGCAACGCATCGTCGATGAACCAGCCAGTTTCAACAAGATATTGAAGAGCAAGAAGATTGCCGAGCAATTCGGCGGCCTGCAGGAAGAAGGCAAGCTCAAGCGCCCACCGAAAGGGTTCGATGCCGAGGAACCGATGATCGAATCGTTAAAGCTGAAACACTTCATCGTCTGGCGTGAAGCCAGCATCCACGGCCTGATGCCGGAAGTGCTGGTCAAGGAACTGGTGACGGGCTTCAAGGCTGCCCAGCCGCTGGTGACCTGGCTGCGCGAGATCCGGACACCGGTGGCGCCCGATGTGGCCTGAAGCGCGGCAGTCTTACAGGCCGTTCCTGGAAGCGTCAGTGTCTGGCGGCGCCTGCGTCACGCGCACGAACAGTGGCGCCACCAGCAGGCCCACCTCGAACAGGATGCACAATGGAATGGCGAGGAACAGCTGACTCATCACGTCCGGCGGCGTGACCACGGCAGCGATGACGAAGGCGCCGACGATCACGTAGGGACGGATCGACTTGAGTTTTTCGACGCTCACCAGACCCATGCGCACCAGCACCACCACCACGATCGGCACCTCGAAGGTCACGCCGAACGCCAGGCACATCGTCATCACGAAATCGAAGTAGTTCTCGATGTCCGGGGCCACCGTGATCGACTTCGGTGAAAATTCGTTGATGAACTTGAAGACCTTGCCGAACACCAGGAAATAGCAGAACGCCACACCGGCAATGAAGAGCAGCGACGACGACACCACGAGCGGCGCCACCAGCCGCTTCTCATGGGCATACAGACCCGGCGCGATGAAGGCCCACACCTGATACAGCACCCACGGCAACGCCAGCACCAGCGCCACCAGCAGGGTCAGCTTCATTGGAATCAGGAACGGCGTAGTGATGCCGGTGGCGATCATCTTGGCGCCGGCCGGCAGCGAGTCCATCATCGGCCGCGCCAGGAAATCGTAGATCGCCGCCGGCCCGGGCCAGATCAGGAACAGCACGACGAAGACGATCAGGACGGCGATCGACGCCCTGACAAGCCGGTTACGCAGCTCGACCAGATGGGAAATGAAGGTGTCCTGTGCGCCAGGGAGTTGGTCATCGGACATGGGGGAACCGGGACAAAATTTCAGGAAAAGAAAGACGGTGTCTTGCCGCTCGACGGGCGATAGCGTGCCACGCGGGCGGCACCGGAAATCACACGTATCCGCTGGCCACTCTGATGCTTGTACCAGGAGGGCATGGCGGTCGTGCGGGCCAGGCGCTTCTTGCGAAAGTCCTTGGATTTGACGGCAAAAGACGCGGGTGTGGGCGTGTCGATCAGCGGATTGTGGATCGTTGACTGGTCGACATGCATGCCATCGTGCCACGCATCCTTCAGGTCGGCATCAACCTGGCCGACCGTGTCCTTGATAGCGCTGCCGGCACTGGCGGCGGCCTCTTCGACTTCGCGCTGCATCTTGCGCAATTCGTCGAGCTCGATTTCCCGACTCACTTCCGACTTCACTTCGTTGATGTAGCGCTGGGCCCGACCGAACAGCGACCCGGCCATGCGCGCCACCTTCGGCAATTTTTCCGGCCCAATCACCACCAGGGCCACCACACCGATGAGCGCCATTTTTGTCAGGCCGAGGTCGATCATGCGTTGCCCCGCCTCGATAACGCCACCTGCGGTTCGACCCGGCAGTCACCTGGCGGCCGAAGCGCAAACCACTGCGACACCGATCCGACAGGCGCACGTCCGGTTGCGATCAAACCGCCGGCAGAGGCGCTCAAAACCGGTTCTTTTCTTTCGCTTCGACGTCGATCGTGCCCTTGTCGGCGACCTGTGACGGCGTTGCTGACTGGGCCGGGTTGGTCGCTGCAGGCTTGTCTTCCTCGCCCTTCACGCCATCCTTGAATCCCTTGACTGCCTTGCCCAGATCGGCGCCCATGTTGCCGATCTTCTTGGTGCCGAATACCAAGGCCACGATGACCAGAACAATCAGCCAGTGCCAGATGCTTAATGAACCCATTTGCTTCTCCTCGTCGGACCCGATGGCCCGCCTTTCAATTGAGTGTGCTAGCGCTGCCCGCTCCAAGGCCGCGGTCCGCCGATGACATGCATGTGCAGATGGTACACCTCCTGTCCGCCATCGGGACCGGTGTTTACCAGCGTCTTGAAGCCGCCGGTGGCGTCCCCATCGGCCTGTGCGTAGCCGCATCCGTGCTGCTGCGCCAGCTTTGGCGCCAGCAACAACATTTTACCCAACATCGCGGCGTGCCGTTCGTCGCATTCCGCCAGTGTGGCGACATGCTCCTTCGGTACGATCAGCAGATGCACCGGCGCTGCCGGATTGATGTCGTGGAAGGCGATCAGATCGTCGTCTTCATGAATCCGCACGGAGGGAATCGTGCCAGCGACGATCTTGCAGAAAATACAGTTGTCCAAATAGCTCTCCAGTTCGACTGGGTGGAAATGAATGTCAGGAACCGCTTGGGCGCGATCAAGGCTCTCGCTGTTCATCCTGATCGCGCGCTGCCAGCTTGCGGCCGGCTTTTTCCTCGACGCCGGACACACCTTCGCGTCGCGCCAGTTCGTCGAGTACCTGCTGCGGCGTGAGGTTGAACTGAGCCAGCATGATGAGCGAGTGGAACCACAGGTCGGCGCATTCATAGACGACCTTGGAGGCGTCGCCGTCCACGCGTGCGTCCTTGGCGGCCATTACGGTCTCGGTCGCCTCTTCACCGATTTTTTTCAGGATCGCGTCGTCGCCTTTTTCAAACAGGCGCGCGACGTACGACTTGGTCGGATCGCCGCCATTGGCCGGTTTGCGCGATTCGATGACCGCCGCCAGACGCCTTAAGGTTTCACTCATGGGTATAGATGCTCGCAGGATCTTTCAGGACTGGGTCCGTCGCCGTCCAGTCGGCGCCATCGAATTTCTGGAAAAAGCAGGAATGGCGGCCGGTATGGCAGGCAATGCCGCCGACTTGCTCGATCTGCAGGAGCACCACGTCTTCATCGCAATCGAGACGGATTTCCAGCACTTTCTGGATGTGGCCGGATTCCTCGCCCTTGTGCCAGAGCTTCTTGCGCGAGCGGCTCCAGTAGACGGCTTCGCCGCCGGCGACCGTCTGCTCCAGGGCATCGCGATTCATCCAGGCGAACATCAACACGGCGCCGCTGACTGCTTCCTGGGCGATGACCGGCACCAAGCCGTTCTCGTCCCACTTGACCTTGTTGAGCCACTTGGTTTTCGTGCTCATGTCAGCCTCATCGGAATGCCCTGGTGCGCCATGAATCGCTTGGCTTCCTGCACCGTATGGTGACCGTAATGAAAGATGCTGGCTGCCAGCACCGCATCCGCATGCCCTTTCAGGATGCCATCGGCCAGGTCCTGCAAGCCGCCGACACCGCCCGAAGCGATGACGGAAATGCCGACCGCATCCGAGACCGCCGCCGTCAAGGCCAGGTCGAAGCCGACCCGGGTGCCGTCGCGGTCCATGCTGGTCAGCAGGATTTCACCAGCGCCGAGCTGCTCCATCTTGCGCGCCCATTCGACCGCATCGAGTCCCGTGGGCTTCCTGCCGCCGTGGGTATAGACCTCCCAGCGGCCGTCGTCCGCGCGCTTGGCGTCGATCGCCACGACGATGCACTGGGAGCCGAATTTGTCGGCTGCCTCGCGCACCAGTTCCGGGTTGCTGATGGCCGAGCTGTTGATGCTGACCTTGTCGGCGCCAGCGTTGAGCAGGCGCCGCACATCGGCCACAGCGCGCACGCCACCGCCCACCGTCAGCGGGATGAACACCGTCGAGGCGACCGCTTCGATGATCGGCAGGATCAGGTCGCGGCCGTCGGAGGTGGCCGTGATGTCAAGGAACGTGATTTCGTCGGCACCCTGTTCGTCATAGCGACGCGCGACTTCGACCGGATCACCCGCGTCGCGCAGCGCCAGGAAATTGATACCCTTGACGACCCGCCCGGCAGTTACATCGAGGCAGGGAATAATGCGTTTGGCAAGGCTCATGCGCGTCCGGCTTCAGGCGGCTCGACCGGTGCGGACACCGTGTCGTCAACTACGTCGCCGGTCAGTGCATCGGCACGTTCCTGAGCACTGCGCAGGTCGAGCGTGCCTTCGTAGATCGAACGGCCGCAGATGACGCCCTCGATGCCTTCGCCCTGCACTGCGCAAAGCTTCTCGACGTCGCTCACATTGTGGACCCCACCGGAGGCAATCACCGGGATGGTCATGCTCTGCGCTAGCCTGACCGTGGCTTCGATGTTGACGCCGCCCATCATGCCGTCGCGGCCGATGTCGGTGTAGACGATCGCTTCGCAACCGTAATCCTCGAATTTCTTGGCCAGGTCCAGCACTTCATGGCCGGACAGCTTGCTCCACCCGTCAGTGGCGACCTTGCCGTCGCGGGCGTCGAGACCGACGATGATCTGGCCAGGAAAAGCGCTGCACGCATCGTGCAGGAAACCCGGGTTCTTGACTGCCGCGGTGCCGATGATAATGTACGACAAGCCGTCGTCGAGATAACGCTCGATCGTGTCGAGGTCGCGAATGCCGCCACCAAGCTGGACCGGAATTTCATCGATGCCGTTTTCCAGCGCGAAGTCGCGTACCGCCTGGATGATCGACTTGACCGCCGCTTCGTTCTTTGGCTTGCCGGCGAAGGCGCCGTTGAGATCGACCAGATGCAGGCGGCGTGCACCCTGCATCAGCCAGTGGCGCGCCATCTCTGCCGGATTTTCGGAGAACACGGTGGCAAGGTTCATGTCGCCCTGTTTCAGGCGGACGCAGTGACCGTCTTTCAGGTCAATCGCAGGAATGAGCAGCATGGCGGAAAAGATCGGGTTGGTTGCAACAAACTGGTTGGTCGGGGTAAGACATCACATCGGGCATTACATCAGGAAAATGATTCTACGCTCGCTGGCCGTGTTCGTGCCAACAAGGCGACGATGGGATGGCATGCCGGGGGTGTGGCAAATCCGGCGATGAACTAGGGATTCCAGTGCACAAAATTCTTGTAAAGCTGTAAGCCGGCGCCGGCGCTTTTTTCAGGATGAAACTGGGTTGCGAAGATGTTGTCGCGCGCCACGGCGCAACTGAACGGTGCACCATAGACGCTCTGGCCGACGGTATGCGTCGACTGTTCCGGAACGGCGTAGTAACTGTGGACGAAATAGAAGTAGCTGTCATCTGCAATACCATTCCATAGCGCGTGGGACAGCGATTGTCGTACCCGGTTCCAGCCCATCTGCGGCACCTTGAAGCGGGTGCCATCTGGCTGCAACTGACCGTCGAGGCGAAAGCGCACTACCTTGCCAGGCAACAGTCCCAGGCCCGGCGTATCGCCTTCCTCGCTCCAGTCGAAGAGCAATTGTTCGCCCACGCACACGCCCAGCATCGGCTTGGTGTGCGCCGCTTTCATCAAGGCGTCCTGCAGACCCGAATCGCGCAGGCAGCGCATGCAGTCGGGCATCGCGCCCTGGCCCGGAAAGACCAGCCGGTCTGCGTTCTCGATTGCCGCGACCTCGCCCGAAATCTGCACGTCCGCTTCCGGCGCGACATGGCGCAGCGCCTGCGCCACCGAGCGCAGGTTGCCCATACCGTAATCCACTACCACGATCCGATTGGTTGTCATGAGTGCGACTACAGACTGCCCTTCGTGGACGGGATCGTGCCGGCGGAACGGGCGTCGCGTTCCATCGCCATGCGCAATGCGCGGCCGAAGGCCTTGAAGACGGTTTCGCACTGGTGATGCGCATTCTCGCCGCGCAGGTTGTCAATGTGCACTGATACCAGGGCGTGATTGACGAAGCCCTGGAAAAATTCATGCGCCAGGTCGACGTCGAAGCCGCCGATCATCGAACGCTTGAACGGTACGTGATACTCCAGCCCCGGGCGACCTGAAAAATCGATCACCACACGCGACAGCGCTTCGTCGAGCGGCACGTAGGCATGGCCGTAACGGCGAATGCCTTTCTTGTCGCCGATAGCCTTGGCAAATGCCTGGCCCAGCGTGATGCCGACGTCCTCGACGGTGTGGTGGGCATCGATGTGCAAATCACCCTTGGCCTCGACCTGCAGGTCGATCAACCCATGGCGGGCGATCTGGTCGAGCATGTGGTCGAGAAACGGGACGCCGGTATCAAGCTTCTGGAGTCCGGTACCGTCGAGATTGACGGCGACCCGGATCTGCGTCTCTCCGGTGTTGCGGGTGACTTCTGCGGTGCGTGCGGTGGACATGGCGGATCGACTAATCAAAGACTGCGGTGGAATTTCGAAACTCGGTGCTCAGGACAGTGCTGCAGCGAGCGCCTCCAGCAAAAGATCGTTTTCCTGGGGCGTGCTAACGGTGATGCGCAAACAGTCATGCAGCAACCCATGCATTTTACCCACATTTTTAATCAGTATTTTACGATCCAGCAGATTTGCAGAGACGTCGTTTGCGCTTTGTCCATGCCCTTGTCCACGTCCTAGTACCCGAACCAAAATGAAATTTGCGTCCGACGGGAACGCCACCACGCCCGGCAAGGCATCTAGCGCTGCGGCGACCCGGGTGCGTTCGGCCCGCAGCAGGGCGGCCTGCGCGTCCAGCACATCGCAATGTTCGAGCACGAATTCGGCGGCGCACTGGGTCAGGACGTTGATGTTGTAGGGCGGCCTGACCTTCTCGAATTCCGTCATCAGGGCCGCGCTGCCCGTCATGTAACCGAGCCGGATGCCGGCCAGTCCAAGCTTGGAGACGGTGCGCATGACGACCAGGTTGGGAAACTCCGCCAGTCGCGGCATGAACGTGGCCTGGGCGAACGGCTGATAGGCTTCGTCGACGATCACCACCCCGGTGTCGCCGACGGCGCGGATGATCTGCACCATGGCGTCGGCGTCGAACAATGCGCCGGTCGGATTGTTGGGATACGCAAGATAAGTTACGGCCGGCCGGTACAGCGCGATCGCCGCCAGCATGGCCGGCAGATCGAGCGAAAAGTCGGCCGCAAGCGGCACACCGACGAATTCAAGTCCTGCCAGCTGCGCCGAGACCGCGTACATCACGAAGCCCGGCACCGGCGCCAGCACCTTGGCGCCCGGTTGCGCGCAGGCCACCGACACCATCGCGATCAATTCGTCGGAGCCGTTGCCCAGCACCACGTCGAATCCAGCCGGCACGCCGAGGTGGCGGCAGATCGACGCTTTCAGTGCGGTATAGGAAGGCACCGGATAGCGGTTCATGGCGACGTCCGCCAGGCGCTGTCCGAGTTCGGCGCGCAATTCGTCCGGCAGCGTGTACGGATTCTCCATGGCGTCGAGCTTGAGGAACCCGGTCGAGTCGGGCACATGGTAGACCGACATGGCGCGGATGTCGGGGCGGATGATGGTGTCGATCAGGGGCATGTCAGGTCCGGTAATGAAATAGTTGCAACGGCGGGAACGGTCGTCTCGGCAATCGAGGCGGCCGCTTGCGCCAGCCGCTGCGCGATCAGGTCGCAGTAGTTGGCATTGAGCTCGAAACCGACGTAGTCGCGGCCGCAGCGCAATGCCGCCACCGCACTGGTGCCGCTACCCATGAACGGGTCGAACACCACGCCGCCGACGGGACAGGACGCCTTGATCATGCGCTCGACGATTTCCAGTGGTTTCTGTGTCGGGTGATCGGCGCGCTCGCGATGCTCGCGGTGCAGGCGCGGGACGCTCCAGACATCCTTCGGGTTGTAGCCGAACTCAAGCCATTTGGCGCCCACGAAAATCGAACGCGAGCGGGCTTTCTTGGTCACGGCGTCGTACGGCACGCGGATGGCATCGAGGTCGAAATAATAATTTTTTGCTGCGGCGAAAAAACCGATCGTGTCATGCACCGACGAATAGCGGCGGGTGCCGCCGCCCATCGACGGCACCCGCCGGTCCCAGATGATTTCGTTGATCATGGTCAGGCGTTGCTTGAGCATGACAAAAATTTCCGGCGAACTGCGCCACGTCAGAAAGATGTACAGGCTACCGGCAGGCTTGAGCTTAGGCAGCACCGCATCGACCCAGGTCGTCATCCACGCCAGGTAATCCGCGGTATCGCGCTTGTCGGAATCGTTGCCGTAATCCTTGCCCAGTCCGTAAGGCGGATCGGCCAGGATCAGATCGACCGAGGCATCCGGAATACGCGCGACGCCATCGAGGACATCGCCGCAAAAGACCCGGTTGCGCCACTCGCTCATGCGCGCTTCACCTGAAACGGAATTCAGCCGAACGGGCGTGCGCCTGCAAGCCTTCGCCATAGGCCAGTTCGGCGGCAATCCGGCCCAGCGTGACGGCGCCCGCCTGGCTGACCTGGATGATGCTGGAACGCTTCTGGAAATCGTAGACACCCAGCGGCGACGAAAAGCGCGCCGTGCGCGAGGTCGGCAGGACATGGTTCGGCCCGGCGCAGTAATCACCCAGCGCCTCGGAGGAAAACCTTCCCAGGAACATGGCGCCGGCGTGGCGGATTCGATCGGCCCAGTGCTGCGGGTTCTCGGTCGAAATTTCAAGATGTTCGGCCGCGATCAGATTGGCGATCTCGCAGGCCTGCTCCATGTCGCGCACCAGCACCATCGCGCCGCGGTGGGTGAGCGAGGTGCGGATCGTCTCCTGCCGCGGCATGGTCGGCAGCAGGCGCGCGATGCTGGCCTCGACCCGCGCCAGGTAATCGGCATCGGGACAGACCAGGATCGATTGCGCCAGCTCATCGTGCTCGGCCTGGGAAAACAGATCCATGGCGATCCAGTCCGGATCGGTCGAACCGTCGCACAGCACCAGGATCTCGGACGGTCCGGCGATCATGTCGATGCCTACCGTGCCGAAGACGCGACGCTTGGCGGCGGCGACATAGGCATTGCCGGGACCGACGATCTTATCGACCGCGCCGATGGTGTCGGTGCCGTAGGCCAGCGCACCGACGGCTTGCGCGCCGCCGATGGTGAATACCCGGTCGACGCCGGCGATGGCGGCGGCCGCCAGCACCAGCGCGTTCTTCACGCCAGCCGGGGTCGGCACCACCATGATCACTTCCGCCACCCCCGCCACCTTGGCGGGAATGGCGTTCATCAGGACCGAGGACGGATAGGCAGCCTTGCCGCCCGGAACGTAGATGCCAACGCGGTCGAGCGGCGTGACCTTCTGGCCGAGCACGGTGCCGTCGGCTTCGGTGTAGGTGAAGCCGTCGGCGCCGCATTCGCGCTTCTGCCGTTCGTGGAAACTGCGTACCCGGTCGGCAGCGGCTTGCAGCGCGTTGCGCCGCACCGGTTCGAGCGAGGCCAGCGCAGCCTGCAATTCGGCGTGCGGAATTTCCAGGCTGGCCACGTCGGCGGCATGCACCTGGTCGAACCGTGCCGTGTACTCCAGCACGGCGGCGTCGCCACGCGTTTTGACATCAGCCAGGATGCCGGCGACGGCACGATCGATCGCGTCGTCCGTGCCAGCGTCGAAGGCCAGCACGGCGCTGAGCTGGCGCGGGAAATCGGGGTCGGCGGCGTTGAGCTTGCGAATCTGGATCGTCATTCGAGTGTCCTATGCGGATTTCCTATGCAGTGGTGCGGGTGGCCTGCTCGATCGCATCGAGGATCGGCTGCAGGCGCCCGCGCTTCATTTTCAGCGCTGCCTGGTTGACCACCAGGCGGGCCGAGATGTCCATGATGTGTTCGACTTCGACCAGGTTGTTGGCGCGCAGCGTGCTGCCGGTGCTGACCATGTCGACGATCGCGTCCGACAGGCCCACCAGCGGGCCCAGCTCCATCGAGCCGTACAGCTTGATCAGATCGACATGCACACCCTTGGCGGCAAAGTGATTGCGAGCCGTCAGTAGGTATTTAGTCGCGACCCGGAGGCGCGCACCGTGCCGCACCGCGCTGGCGTAATCGAAACCAGCCGGTACAGCCACCGACATCCGGCAGCGCGCGATGTTGAGGTCGATCGGCTGGTACAGGCCTTCTCCGCCGTGTTCCAGCAGGACATCCTTGCCAGCCACGCCGAAATCAGCGGCGCCGTACTGCACGTAGGTCGGCACGTCCGAGGCGCGGATGATGATGACTCGCACCAGCGGATCGTTGGTCGTCAGGATCAGCTTGCGCGAGGTCTCCGGATCTTCGGTGATCTCGATGCCGGCTGCGCGCAGCAGCGGCAGCGTCTCTTCGAAAATCCGGCCCTTCGACAGCGCCAGCGTCAGTTGCTGGGGCGCCTGGAGCGCTTGGAGTTGACTCATGACTTCACCCGTACGATGTTGGCGCCGACTGCCGAGAGCTTGACTTCCATCCGGTCATAGCCGCGGTCGAGATGATAGATACGGTCGATCAGCGTTTCGCCTTGTGCGGCCAGCGCCGCGATGACCAGCGAAGCTGAGGCCCGCAAGTCGGTCGCCATGACGGGCGCGCCGACCAGCCGCTCGACGCCGCTGACGCTAGCGGTATGGCCGTCGATGGTGATGGCGGCGCCGAGACGGTTCATTTCCTGCACATGCATGAAGCGGTTCTCGAAAATCGTTTCCGTCACGCGGCTGTTGCCGTCTGCCAGGCAATTCATGGCCATGAACTGGGCCTGCATGTCGGTCGGAAAACCCGGGTACTCGGTGGTGCGGAAATTGACTGCCTTTGGACGCGCGGCCATTTGCACGCGGATCCAGTCCGGGCCGGTGGTGAGCACGACGCCGGCTTCGCGCAGTTTGTCCAGCGCCACGTCGAGAATATCGGTGCGCACGTTGGTCAGCTTGACGTCCCCACCGGCGGCCGCGACTGCGCACAGGAAGGTCGCGGTCTCGATCCGGTCGGCGATCACGGCGTGGCTCGCACCATGCAGTTCGCTCACGCCCTGGATCACCAGCCGGTCGGTGCCGATGCCGTCGATTCGCGCGCCCATCGCCACCAGCAGGTTGGCCAGATCACCGACCTCGGGTTCGCGCGCCGCGTTTTCCAGGATCGTTTCGCCCTCGGCCAGGGTCGCGGCCATCAGCAGGTTCTCGGTGCCGGTCACCGTGATCATGTCGGTCACCACGCGCGTGCCCTTGAGCTTCTTGGCGCGGGCGTGGATGTAGCCGGCTTCGATGGTGATCTCGGCGCCCATCGCCTGCAAACCCTTGATGTGCTGGTCAACCGGCCGCGAACCGATGGCGCAGCCGCCCGGCAACGACACCTTCGCCTCACCGAAGCGCGCCAGCAGCGGGCCAAGCACCAAGATCGAGGCACGCATCGTCTTGACCATTTCGTAAGGCGCCTCGAAGCGGTCAATGGCACGGCCGCAGACGGCAACGCGCTCACCGTCCTGCTCGCTGGTTTGCTCAATTCGCAGTCCCATCTGCCGCAGCAACTTGAGCATGGTCGAGACATCTTGCAGCCGCGGCACGTTCGACAGTTGCACCGTCGACGAGGTCAGCAAGCCGGCGCACAGGATCGGCAAGGCCGCATTCTTGGCGCCCGAGATGGCGATCTCGCCGGAGAGGCGATTACCGCCCGTGATGAGTAACTTGTCCATGTTATTGCTGGAATTCTTCCGGTGTCAGGGTTTTCATCGACAGCGCGTGGATCTCTTCACGCATGCGGTCGCCGAGGGCCGCGTAGACCAGCTGATGGCGCGCGATCAGGCGCTTGCCGGCGAAGGCCGACGACACGATCACGGCAGTGAAATGCTGACCGTCGCCGGTGACTTCGAGGTGGCTGCAGTCGAGTCCGGCAGCGATGTAATTCTTGACCAGTTCAGGCGTCGGAAACATGAGGATGACTCTAAAAAATGGGTGGGGGAAGATTCACGGAGCGCGGCGCACCGGTGTCAGGGTGCGGGCCGCGATGCCATCAATGTCGCAGCTTGTAGCCGCTTTTCAGCAACTGGATCGCGATCAGCGCCAGCGCCGCGAAAAACACCGCGACAATGCCGAGGCTGAGCAGCGGATCGACATCTGACTGCCCGAAAAAACCGTAACGGAAACCGTCGATCATGTAGAAAAACGGGTTGGCATGCGAGACGGCTTGCCAGAATGGCGGCAGCGAGTGTATCGAGTAAAACACACCCGAGAGAAAAGTTGCCGGCATGATCAGGAAATTCTGGAACGCCGCCAGCTGATCGAATTTCTCCGCCCAGATCCCGGCGATCAATCCCATGGTACCGAGCATGGCCGCTCCCAGCAACGCAAAAATCGCAATCCACCAGGGCGCCACGAATGACAGATGGGCAAACCAGGCGGTGATGATGAAGACTCCGGCGCCGACTACCAGGCCGCGCACGACCGCCGCCAGCACGTAAGCGCCGAACAGTTCCCAGTGCGACAGCGGCGGCAGCAGGACGAACACCAGGTTGCCGGTGATCTTGGACTGGATCAGCGACGACGACGAATTGGCGAAGGCATTCTGCAATACGCTCATCATCACCAGGCCGGGAACCAGGAAAGCCGTGTACTGCACTCCCGGATAGACCTGTACATGCGACTCAAGGACGTGACCGAAGATCAGCAGATACAGCATGGCGGTCAGGACCGGCGCCGCCACGGTCTGGGTGGCGACCTTCCAGAAGCGCAGGATCTCCTTGTAAAACAGGGTTTGAAAACCGATCATTTTTCACCGTCCATTATCTGCAGGAAGACGTCTTCCAGATCGGCTTGCTGCAGCTGCATGTCGTCGATGACGACGCCGGCGAGCCGCAATTGCGCCAGGATCGGCTCGACGTCGGCATATTCGCCGACCCGCAACGTGTACTTGCTACCCGAGATCAGCTCTTCCGGGTGCGACACCAGCGACACTAGGCTGTGAGGCAACCGGCCGCTCGACAGTTGCACCACCAGTTGCGAACCCGAGATGCGCTTGATCAGGGCCGCCGTCGAGTCCAGCGCCACCACCAAGCCGGCCTTGAGCATGGCGACCCGCGTGCAGAGCGCCTGTGCTTCCTCGAGGTAATGCGTGGTCAAGACCACTGTGTGCCCTTCGCGATTCAGGCGGGCGACGAATTTCCACAGGGTCTGGCGCAGCTCGACATCGACACCGGCAGTCGGCTCGTCGAGTACGATCACCGGCGGCTTGTGGACCAAGGCCTGCGCGACCAGCACGCGCCGTTTCATGCCCCCCGAGAGCGAACGCATGTTGGCGTCAGCCTTGCCGGTCAGGTCGAGGTGATGCATGACCTCGTCGATCCAGGCATCGTTTTTTTTCAGACCGAAATAGCCGGACTGCATGCGCAGCGTTTCGCGCACGGTAAAGAAGGGATCGAACACGAGTTCCTGGGGCACCACGCCGAGCTTCTGGCGCGCAGCCCGGTAGTCGGTGACCACGTCGTGCCCGTGAATCGAGACGCTGCCGGAATCGGCGCGGTTCAGGCCAGCGATGATCGAGATCAACGTGGTCTTGCCCGCGCCGTTCGGCCCCAGCAAGCCGAAGAACTCGCCTTCTTCGATCGTCAACGACACGCCGCTGAGGGCACGCAGTGTCTTGTAATTCTTTACGACATTGGAAATCTGAATGGCAGCCATGGTGGCGCGGAGTCGCTTAATCAGGTAATGCGGTAATCGGTCCAGCGGCTGTCGGCAAAGCGGCCGAGGCGGTTGGGAAACCCTCGATTATAGGGGATTTCGTTTGTTGGAGCCGGAGAAAGAAAAGCAGAAACAAGACGGCAGATGCCTTCGGCGGAAACTGCCCGCGCACGCAGCGACGTCAGTGGTGCGGCAGGTCGGAACGGGCGCCACCGGCGACATCGGTCGGGGGAACGAAACGGCTGACATCGACTGTGCTGGGCAGCAGGTCGGCGACGCCATACAGGCCGGCCAGGCGTTGTAGCGTCGCTGGCACGTTGATGAAGGACAGCGCAAGATTGCGTGCCCGGGCGGCGCGCTGCCAGCCGAGCAGGACGGCCACGGCGGCCGAATCCATGCTTGTCACGCCGCTGAAATCAAATACTTTTTCGCCGCCCGCGATCGCCTGCAATCCCGCTGCCATGGCCGGCGCAGCGGTGTCGATTGTCAACGAAGCAGCGGGCTGGAACGACATGGATCAGGACTTGACCGGCTTGACGGCACGCTCGCCGAGCGACTTGTTCTTCTCGACCAGGGTCTTGATCAAGCCATCGAACCCATTCTTGCCGATTTCAGCCGCGAAGTTACCCTTGTAGGTCTCCACCAACCACGCGCCGAGGACATTGACGTCGTAGATCTTCCAGCCCGCAGGGAGCTTTTCGAGACGATAGCTCAATTGGATCGGCTCACCGCCGCGCGTGCCCACGACTTGCGAACGCACTTCGACTTCCGTATCGGCAGGCTCCATGCGCAGCGGCTTGAAGTCCACGCGCTGGTCCTTGACCTGAGCGATCGCGCCCGAATAGGTATAGACGAGCAGGGTGCGGAATTCGTTGGTCAGCTGCTTTTGCTGCTCCGGGGTAGCCTCGCGCCAGAACCGGCCGGCAGCCAGCGCGGTCATGCGCTGGAAATCGACGTACGGAAGGATCTTGGTTTCGACCAGGTCGAGAACACGTTTCTGGTTGCCGCCCTGGATTTCCTTGTCGGCCTTGGCGATATCCAGCACTTCCTGGCTGATCCGCTTGACCAGCGCATCAGGCGCTTCCTGCGCTGCGGCGTGGGCGGAGAATGCCAGCATGCCGGTTGTCAGCACGATGGAAAATAATTGCTTGATGATTTTCATGGAATCCTAAATGGGTAAGCGGCGCGTGCAGCGGTGCTCCGGGTAAATTGTTAACTGGTCAACGCCTCGAACGGATGACAGGCGCGGTGAATATGTTAGCGCCCGGTCAACCGCAGTCAGGGATGCCGGTTGCATTCCGGCACGGCATTGTCAGTTTGCTGGTACCGCGTGATGGTGCGTCGTGGCTACAAGCGTTTCATTTTCAACAACAACAGTGGCGACTGACTCCACCTTCACATTGCTTTCGGCTGCGTCATTCGCCTCTGCGACGGACGGCACTGCGCCGTCAAGAAGGCTGGATTTACCAGCCGGCGCTGCCGGCTGGCCGGCTGGCTTGTCGGTCTCCGGCGTTTCCGGGGTAGCGCCTGCATCCTTGTTGCGGCCGGGCGCCGTGCTGTCTTCAGGCTTGACGCGGGGCGCTTCGCCGTCGTTGATCTTGCTCTCGCGGCGTTGCAGGTAGGCGTCGCGGACAAATTCATAACGGTCCAGAGCGGCACCTTCGATCAGGTCGGACGCATCCAGTACCGCAGCCCGAGCATCGAGCAGGCGCACGCCCGTACCGATGTTGCGCACGTTGGTCGGATCCTTGTAGCTCCACAGGTCGCCCTTGAAGTCGAGCGGCAGCGCCGCCGTGTCACGCAGGGTCGATGACCCCAGCAGCGGCAGGACGATGTAAGGACCTGGACCGACGCCCCACTTGCCCAGCGTCTGGCCGAAATCTTCCTTGTGTTTCGGGATGCCGGCGTCCGAACTCAGGTCGATCAGGCCAAGAATACCGAAGGTGGAATTAATGGTGAAGCGACCGAAATCGGTCACGCCGTCATTGATTTTTCCCTGCAGAATATTGTTAATGCCGGTCCAGACATCACCGAGGTTGCTGAAGAAATTGCCGATCCCGATCTGCACGAACGATGGCAATACGGCACGGTAGGCTTGCGCCGCCGGCTTCAGTGCAACCTGATCCACCTTGTCATTGAAGGTGAACATCGTCCGGTTGAATCCTTCCAACGGATCCCGGGGGTTGTTGGTGGTCGCGCAGCCGCCGAGCGCGATGGCCAGCGCGACGAGCGCGAGCCGCATGGTTGATTTCATTTACTTGCTTCCTTTCCACTATCCGCAGCTTTGCTATACAGGAACTGGCTGATCAGGTTTTCCAGCACCACTGCGGATTGCGTCATTTTTATCTTATCCCCGGCCACCAGATTGTTGGTGTCCCCGCCTGCTTCCAAACCAATGTATTGCTCACCCAAGAGACCCGAGGTCAGGATCTTGGCTGAAGAATCTTTCGGAAATTTGTAACTGCTTTCCAGGTTCAGCGTCACGAGCGCCTGAAACTTCTTGTCGTCAAAACCGATATTGGCAACCCGACCGACCACGACGCCGGCACTCTTGACGGGTGCACGCGGCTTGAGTCCGCCGATATTGTCGAAATTCATGCTGATCGAATAACCCTTGTCCAGCGACAGCGAGCCAGCGTTGCCGACATTCAGGGCCAGGAACACCAAGGCGGCGGCACCAATCAGCACGAACAGGCCGACCCAGATATCCAGTGATTTCTTTTGCATTCCCAGTAACTCCTTGCACAGTGCGGGCATCTCCGCGCGCTGACGGTGTGATGCCGACATGCAGCATCATTTTAATGTAGACAGTCCGGATTGACCTGTATGTGCGTTACTGCGCGTAACCAAATAACGACAGCGGATAAAGACAGGAAAAGTTTCTTATTTAAACATCAATGCCGTCAGCAGAAAATCCAGGAAAAGGACTGACAGCGAAGCGAACACAACCGTGCGGGTGGTCGCCCGCGCCACGCCTTCCGGTGTCGGCTGCGATTCGAAGCCCTGGTACAAGGCGATGAACGTCACAGCCACGCCGAAGATCGCGCTCTTGATCACGCCGTTGGCAATGTCTTGCCAAACATCGACGCCACCCTGCATTTGCGACCAGAATGCGCCTTCGTCAACCCCGATCAGCTTGACGCCGACCAGGTAACCGCCATACACCCCCAGTGCGGAGAACAAGGCCGCCAGAAGCGGCATGGCGACCACGCCAGCCCAGAAGCGCGGCGCAATGATCCGCTGCATCGGATTGACGGCCATCATCTCCATTGCCGAGAGCTGCTCGCCGGCCTTCATCAAGCCGATCTCCGCGGTGAGCGACGTCCCGGCACGGCCAGCAAACAGCAGCGCGGTCACCACCGGCCCGAGTTCCCGGGTCAGCGAGAGCGCCACCAGCAAGCCCAGCGCCTGTTCGGAACCGTACTTGTTGAGCGTGTAATACCCCTGCAGGCCAAGCACAAACCCGACGAACAGCCCCGAGATCGCAATGATCACCAGCGAATAATTGCCGATGAAATGAATCTGGTCCGTGATCAGTCGCCCCCGCCGCCACAGTCCGCCCGAAGCGCGCAGGATCGCGAAGAACATCCTTGTCGCATACCCGATGCTGCCGATGCCGACCCGGGTCGAGCGGCCGATGCGTTCCAGAAGTGACAGCATCAGTTGCCCCCGCCGGCTGGCGCGCGGCCCAGGCCCAGATCGTCAGCCAGGGACGCGCCCGGGTAGTGAAACGGCACCGGACCATCGGCCTCGGCGTGCACGAACTGGCGCACGTACGGGTCGGCAGATTCACGCAGATCCGCCGGCGTGCCGTGGGCGACGATCTTGCCCTGCGACAGAAAATACACGTAATCGGCGATCAAGAACGATTCTTGCACATCGTGAGACACCAGGATCGAGGTCGAACCGAGGACGTCGTTGAGGCTGCGGATGAGCGTTGCAGTCACGCCCATCGAAATCGGGTCGAGACCGGCAAACGGCTCGTCATACATGATCAGTTGCGGATCGAGCGCAATGGCGCGCGCCAGCGCCACGCGGCGCGCCATGCCGCCGGAAATCTCGGCCGGCATCAGGCGCGCGGCATTGCGCAGTCCGACTGCATGCAGCTTCATCAGTACCAGATCGCGCAGCAGCGACTCCGGCAACTCCGCATGCTCGCGCAGCGGAAAGGCGACGTTTTCGAAGACGGACAGGTCAGTGAACAGGGCACCGTGCTGGAACAGCATGCCCATCTTGCGCCGCTGTGCGTACAGCCGTTTGGTGTCGTGCGAGTCGACCGCTTCGCCGTTGATCGCAACGGTCCCGGCGCCGGCGCGCAACTGGCCACCGATCAAGCGCAGGATGGTGGTCTTACCGGAGCCCGAGCCGCCCATGACGGCGATGATCTTGCCGCGTGCGAAGTCCATGTCGATACCCGCAAGAATCCGGCGCTCACCATAACTGAATTGCAGATTGCGGATTTCGACGAGGTTCTGGACGGGGGACACGGGGGCGCTTTGCGGCCATAAAGGCGTGATTGTAGTGCAGAACAGGCAATGCCCGCCCACGCGCCCGAGCTCGGGAGTGTGCTGGACCACACAAGCGTCAACACAAAACGACAATTACCAGCGTTTTGGTCGACGCCTGGCCTGTTTCAGCGCGGCAGAACCGATGCGCCCATCAGGAATTCATCGACTGCTCGTGCGCATTGGCGTCCTTCGCGGATGGCCCAAACCACCAATGACTGGCCGCGCCGCATGTCGCCAGCAACGAAGACCTTATCGACTGTGGTCTTGTAGCAACCCTCGCCGTCGGTCGTGGCGCGCGCATTGCCGCGGGCATCCTTCTCGACCCCGAAGGCATCCAGCACCTGTGCCACCGGCGAGACGAATCCCATGGCCAGCAACACGAGGTCGGCTTTCATCTCGAATTCGGAGTTCGGCACTTCCTGCATCTTGCCGTCCTTCCATTCGACCCGGGCGCCGATCAGCTTGTCGACCTTGCCGCCCTTGCCTTCAAGACGTTTGGTGGCGACCGCCCAGTCGCGCTCGCAGCCTTCTTCGTGCGACGATGAAGTACGCAGCTTGGTCGGCCAGTACGGCCAGACCATCGGCTTGTTTTCAACGTCAGGCGGTTGCGGCATGAGTTCGAACTGGGCAACCGATGCCGCACCGTGCCGATTCGATGTTCCGACACAATCGGAGCCGGTATCGCCACCGCCGATGACGACAACGTGCTTGCCGGTGGCCATGATCTGGTCCTTGACCTTGTCACCGGCATCGACCTTGTTTTGCAGCGGCAGGAAGTCCATGGCGAAGTGCACGCCCTTGAGGTCACGCCCAGGCACCGGCAGATCGCGCGGGTTTTCGGCGCCGCCGGCGATGACGACAGCGTCGAAATCCTGGCTTAGCTGGTCGGGGAAGATGGTTTCCTTGGCCCAGTTATTGACGTTGCCCGGAAAATCCTTGCCCACCAGAACGCTGGTGCGAAAGGTCACGCCCTCGGCCTCCATCTGTTCGACGCGGCGGTCGATGTGGGTCTTTTCCATCTTGAAATCAGGAATGCCGTAGCGCAGCAGGCCACCGACGCGATCGCTTTTCTCGAACACGGTGACGTCGTGACCGACCCGCGCCAGCTGCTGGGCTGCCGCCATGCCGGCCGGACCGGAACCAACCACAGCAACCTTCTTGCCGGTCTTGTGCTTGGGTGGTTGTGGCACGACCCAGCCGTTTTCCCAGCCCTTGTCGATGATGAAATGCTCGATCGACTTGATGCCGACCGGGTCGCTGTTGATGCCCAGGGTACAGGCGGATTCGCACGGCGCCGGACAGATACGGCCGGTGAACTCCGGGAAATTGTTGGTCGAGTGCAGGTTGTCGAGCGCCTGCTTGTAGTTGCCGTGATACACCAGATCATTCCAGTCGGGAATGATGTTGTTGACCGGGCAGCCCGTATTGCAGAATGGAATACCGCAATCCATGCAGCGCGCGCCCTGGATCTTGGCTTCCGTATCTGACAGGTGCAGCAGGAATTCCTTGTAATGCCTGGTGCGCGTCTGGGGCGCTTCGCTGGCCTCTTTCAGCCGCGAATACTCCATGAAGCCAGTGATTTTACCCATGATAATCCTTCGATTTTTATTGTGTGATCAACGGCGCACTAGGCAGCCACTTTTTCGGCGGCCGGAGTCTTGGCATGCATTTCACCCAGCGCCCGCTTGTACTCGGTCGGGAACACCTTGACGAACTTGCTGCGCCCGACGGCCCAGTCGTCTAGCAGGAAGCGCGCACGGGTGCTGCCGGTGTGCTTGAAGTGACGCTCGATCAGGCCCTTGAGGATTGCCTCGTCGGTCTGGCTGACGCCACCGCGCAACTGGCTGTGCCAGGAAGCGCGTTGACCGGCTGCTTCCTGCTCGGCGCCGCTGGTCACACGCTCGAGCGCCACCATCGCCATGTTGCACCTGCCCGCAAAATCGCCTTCCGGATCGTAGACATAAGCGATGCCGCCCGACATGCCGGCCGCAAAGTTGCGTCCGGTTTCACCCAGGACGACCACAGTGCCACCGGTCATGTACTCGCAACCATGGTCTCCGGCGCCTTCGACCACGGCGATGGCGCCGGAATTGCGGACAGCAAAGCGTTCGCCGGCGACGCCGTTGAAGAAGGCCTCACCGCTGATGGCGCCGTACAGCACCGTGTTGCCGACGATGATGTTGTCAACCGCCCAACCACGGAACTCGGTGTTCGGGCGCACGATGATGCGACCGCCGGACAGGCCCTTGCCGACGTAATCGTTGCCTTCGCCGACCAGGTCGAGCGTGATGCCATGCGCCAGGAACGCGCCGACCGATTGTCCCGCCGTGCCCTGCAACTGGATGTGGATCGTGTCGTCGGGCAGACCGACATGGCCGTAGCGGCGCGCGACTTCACCGGAGAGCATGGTGCCGACGGTACGGTTGACGTTCTTGACTGGCGAGATGAAGGACACCCGCTCGCCTTTTTCCAGCGCTGCCTTTGCTTGCGCGATCAGTTTGTGGTCCAGCGCCCGCTCCAGGCCGTGATCCTGGTGCTCGACCTGGAAGCGTGGCTCGTCGGCTGGCATGTCCGGCTGATGGAACACGCGGCTGAAATCCAGCCCCTTGGCCTTCCAGTGCGTGATGGCTTTGGACTTGTCGAGCAGATCGGTCCGACCGATCAATTCGTTGTAGGTCCGGATGCCCAGCTGCGCCATGATCTGGCGGGCTTCTTCGGCGACGAAGAAAAAGAAATTGACCACGTGTTCAGGCTTGCCGGAAAATTTTGCCCGCAACACCGGGTCCTGGGTGGCAACGCCGACAGGGCAGGTGTTCAAATGACACTTGCGCATCATGATGCAGCCTTCGACCACCAGCGGTGCGGTGGCGAAGCCGACTTCATCGGCGCCCAGCAGCGCGGCGATGACGACGTCGCGGCCGGTCTTGATCTGGCCGTCGGCCTGTACCCGGATACGGCTGCGCAGACGATTCAGGACCAGCGTCTGCTGGGTTTCCGACAAGCCGAGTTCCCACGGCGTGCCGGCATGCTTGACCGAGGACAGCGGCGACGCGCCGGTGCCGCCGTCATGGCCAGCAATCACCACGTGGTCCGACTTGGCCTTGGCCACGCCGGCGGCAACCGTGCCGACACCGACTTCGGAGACCAGCTTGACCGAGATCGAGGCTGTCGGATTGGCGTTCTTCAAGTCATGGATCAGCTGCGCCAGATCCTCGATCGAATAGATGTCGTGATGCGGTGGCGGCGAGATCAGTCCCACACCGGGCACCGAGAAGCGCAGCTTGGCGATGTATTCCGACACCTTGTGGCCGGGCAGCTGGCCGCCCTCGCCGGGCTTGGCGCCCTGTGCCATCTTGATCTGGATCTGGTCGGCCGAGACCAGATAATCGGCGGTGACGCCGAAGCGCCCGGACGCAACCTGCTTGATCTTCGAGCGCAGCGAATCGCCGGCCTGTAGCGGAATGTCGACCACCACGTTTTCGGCACCGATGATCGAAGCCATGGTGTCGCCCTGCTTGATCGGAATGCCCTTCAGTTCCTGCCGGTAGCGGTGTTCGTCCTCGCCACCTTCGCCGGTGTTGGACTTGCCGCCGATGCGGTTCATCGCAATGGCCAGGGTGGCATGCGCCTCGGTCGAGATCGAGCCGAGCGACATCGCTCCAGTGGCGAAGCGCTTGACGATTTCCTTGGCCGGCTCGACTTCATCGATCGGGATCGCGGTGGTCGGGTCGGACTTGAACTCGAACAGGCCGCGCAGCGTCATGTGGCGCTTGGATTGATCGTTGATGATCTGCGCGTATTCCTTGTAGGTGTTGAAGTTGTTGGAGCGCGCCGAATGCTGCAGCTTGGCGATCGCGTCCGGTGTCCACATGTGGTCTTCGCCACGCACCCGGAAGGCATACTCGCCACCGGCGTCGAGCGCCTCGGCCAGCACGGGGTCGTCGGAAAACGCGGCGCGATGCAGGCGCAATGCTTCTTCGGCGACTTCGAAGACGCCGATGCCTTCGACGTTCGAAGCGGTACCCTTGAAGTACTTGTCGACCAGTGCGCGGTTCAGGCCGATTGCCTCGAAGATCTGTGCGCCGCAGTACGACATGTAGGTCGAGATACCCATCTTCGACATGACCTTCATCAGGCCCTTGCCGACCGCTTTCTGGAAGTTGGCGATGGCTTTTTCAGGCGACAGTTCGCCCGGCAGGCCCTCGGCCAGACCAGCCAGCGTATCCATGGCCAGGTACGGATGGATCGCTTCGGCGCCATAGCCAGCCAGCAGCGCGAAATGATGGGTCTCGCGCGCCGAACCGGTTTCAACCACGATGCCCGCCGAGGTCCGCAGGCCCTTGCTGACCAGGTGCAGGTGGACGGCCGAGGTGGCCAGCAATGCCGGAATGGCGACCATGTCGGCATCGACCTTGCGGTCCGAGATGATCAGGATGTTGTGGCCCGACTTGACGGCATCGACCGCGATGGCGCACAGCGAGGCCAGGCGGGCTTCGATGCCTTCCTTGCCCCAGGCGACCGGGTAGCAGATGTTGAGCTCGCACGACTTGAACTTGCCGCCGGTATGGGCGCTGATGTTGCGCAGCTTGGCGATGTCGCCATAGTCGAGGATCGGCTGCGAAACTTCGAGGCGCATCGGTGGATTGATGTTGTTGGTGTCGAGCAGGTTCGGCTTCGGCCCGATGAAGGACACCAGCGACATGACCATCGCTTCGCGGATCGGATCGATCGGTGGGTTGGTGACCTGCGCGAAGAGCTGCTTGAAATAGTGGTACAGCGTCTTGTCCTTGTTGGACATGACCGCCAGCGGCGAGTCGTTGCCCATCGAACCGGTGGGTTCTTCGGCGTTCTGCGCCATCGGCGACATCAGGAATTTCAGATCTTCCTGAGTGTAGCCGAACACTTGCTGGCGATCCAGCAGCGGGATTGTCGACGGTAGCTCGGCCGGCTCGGCCGCCAGGGCGCCGAGCTTGATGCGCACCGATGCGATCCACTGCTTGTACGGCTTGGCGTTCGCGTAGGTGTCCTTGAGTTCCTTGTCGTCGATGATGCGCCCGGCGTCCAGATCGATCAGAAACATCTTGCCCGGCTGCAGACGCCATTTCTGGATGATCTTCGATTCCGGGATCGGCAGCACGCCGGACTCGGAAGCCATCACCACCAGGTCGTCGTCGGTGACGATATAGCGCGCCGGACGCAGGCCGTTGCGGCCCAGTGTGCCGCCGATGTGCCGGCCGTCGGTGAAAGCCATCGCGGCCGGGCCGTCCCAGGGCTCCATCATCGCGGCGTGATATTCGTAGAAGGCGCGGCGGTTGTCGTCCATCAGGGTATGGTTTTCCCAGGCTTCCGGGATCATCATCATCATTGCCTGGGCGATCGGATAACCGGCCATCAGGAGCAGTTCCAGCGCATTGTCGAAGCAGGCGGTATCGGACTGGCCTTCATAGATCAGCGGGAACAGCTTCTGCAGGTCCTCGCCCAACACAGCCGACTTCATGACGCCTTCGCGGGCGCGCATCCAGTTGAAATTGCCCTTGACGGTATTGATCTCGCCGTTGTGCGCCAGCAGGCGGTACGGATGGGCCAGCGGCCATTCCGGGAAGGTGTTGGTCGAAAAACGCTGATGCACCAGCGCCAGGGCAGAGATGCAGCGCGAATCCTGCAGGTCCTTGTAGTAGACACCGACCTGGTCGGCCAGCAGCAGGCCCTTGTAGACCACGGTACGGGCCGACATCGACGGCACAAAGAATTCCTTGCCATGCAAGAGGTTCAGCGCCTGGATCGCGTGCCCGGAGGATTTGCGGATGACATAGAGCTTCCGTTCAAGTGCATCGGTGACCATGATGTCCTGGCCGCGGCCGATGAAAATCTGGCGGATCACCGGCTCCTTGGCGCGCACGGTCGGCGACATCGGCATGTCGAGATCGATCGGCACGTTGCGCCAGCCGAGCACGACCTGGCCCTCGGCCTGCACCGCACGTTCGATTTCCTGCTCGCAGGCGATACGGGAGGCATTCTCTTTCGGCAGGAACACCATGCCGACACCGTACTCACCGGGTGGTGGCAGGGTCACGCCCTGCAGCGCCATTTCTTCACGGTAGTACTGGTCCGGCAACTGGATCAGGATACCGGCGCCGTCGCCCATGAGCTTGTCGGCACCGACGGCGCCCCGGTGATCCAGATTCTTCAGGATCTGCAAACCCTGCTCGACGATCGAGTGGCTCTTGTTGCCTTTGATATGAGCGATGAAACCGACGCCACAGGCATCGTGCTCGTTGGCGGGATCATATAAACCTTGGGCATGCATGGTGCTCTCCAAACTCGCGTGGTGGCCGACTAGCGACTATAGTGCAGCGCACACAGGAGATCAATTAAAATAATTGGGGTCAGAGTCGAATTAAAAAGCACTATTTCCGGCTACGAATAAAATAGGGACAGAGTAAATTTAGCTCGATAAGATTATTCGATCCACGGCTGCCCGCAGCCTTGGATGCACCTCGCCTTGGCATGCGATTCAAGGCTGGGTCACCGGCGCCGGCTGTGGCGCCGCCGATATGCTCCGTGGCGGCCTGCCGCGCCGCGCAGGGCGCACCCGCTGATGCGATTGCTTTTCCAGCGCCACCTTGAATTGCTCTGAGCCGATCGCCCAGCCTTTCAGCGTTGCATCGGTGAGGACGCGGACTTCATGGTCTGGAATCGCTTCCTCGACCAGCGCCCGGTACGCGGCCTCACGGGCGAACGGCGTGTTACCCAAGGCCCATAACAGCGCGTGCTCGGACACCAGCGGATCAGGCTTCGTACCGGCATGATGCAGATAGCTCGACCAGCGGTAATGCTCCGGCTGGGCGGCAAGTCCGGCACGCACCGGATTGAGCTCGATGTAGCGCGAGCACAACAAGAAATAGCGTTCGGAGTCCACCACCGCCGCCTTGTACCGACCCTGCCAAAGGGTGCCGACGCGCTCGTATTTGTGATTGAAATACGGAACGTAGAACCGTCCGATCCATTGCATCATGCGCGCCAGTCCAGTCTGATCGGCAGGCGAGGCAAGCAGATGCAGGTGGTTGGGCATGAGCACATAGGCGTGGATGGCGACCTTGAACTGGCGCGACGCGTCTTTCAGATATTTCAGGAAAATCAGGTAATCGTCGTCGTCGTGAAAGACCGGCTGCCGGCCGGCACCACGCTGAATGACGTGATGCGGTTGGTAGGGCACGATGAGGCGGGGGAGACGGGCCATGGCAACGCAATCCGGTGGAAAGCACCATTGTACCGCCTGGATTGACTCTGTCCCCAATAGTTCTGGCGCAGAGTCTCGACGGTTAGAGCTTGCCCCTGCCCCAGGATGGATCGACCTGGCGGCGCTGCTCGATGGCGCGCACCACCAGTTGCCGCAGTTCGTCCAACGGGACGACTTCCGGGAAATTGATCTTTGCCCTCGGCAAGGACAAATCCCAGTCGCCGTAGATCAGGCCGATCGGATGCCGGTTCACGATCAGCGGCAAGACCATGAAACTGGTCGCAGTCGGCAAGGCTTCTTTCAACCAGCGTGGCAGCTTGGTCATGAAATTCGGGTCCTGCGCATTTTCGATGAAAATCATCTTGTCGTTGGCCAGCGCGGCATGAAATACATCGGGCTGGTAGGCATCGCTGAATGCGAGGCGAGAGGCCAGTTCCTGCAGGCCGTCGCCGAAGACGAGCCGTGCGACATAACGCTCCTGGTCGGGATTACGCAGGAAAGCAATGGTGCGGCTGAATCCCAGTCCCTTGAAGACCGTCTCGAGCGCCATCGTCAATAGCTGGCTGGTGCTGGCCGAGGCGGATGCACCACGCATGTCGGCTACACCGCGTGCCAGGATCTGTGCCGCGTCGACCGGCTTGCCTGCCAGCGCGATTTGGACGCTGCCCTGCGCCGCAGGCTCTGCGTGAGCGAGGCGGGGCAACTGCACACCCGCGTCGTTCTGGGCACTCTCGCGGGCGCCTTCCACTGCGACCAGCAATTGTTCCCGATCCAGTCCGAGCATCGACGCGTAGTCGCCGGCAAGTTCACCGATGGCAGCATCGAGAATGCCGCCTGCCGCCGGTTGGCTGCAGATCAGGTCGGCACAGCGGGTCGACAGCGTCGAGACCGCAGCCAGCCAGTCGGTATGGCCGAGCGGTTCGTGCGCCAATCGGGGCACCACGTCATGCAGCGTCGCCACCAGTCCGGCTGGCAAACCCCACTGCTGCGCCACCAGACGACCAACCGCATCGAAGCCCAGACCCAGCACTTCGTCGGTCGCCGTCATCTCGCTGCCACCCTCGGCAAGGCGCTCCTGGATCGCCTGCCACAGCTCCGGCAGATAGAACGAGACCATCATCCGGCCGAGCGAATGCAGCATCGAGCAGACCACTGCTTCCTCGGTGTCGTACATGGTGGCGGTGGACGCGACCTGGCGGGCGATGTGGCCGGCCAGCAGCGCCTTCTCCATTTCACCGCGCGCGCCACAGGACTCCGGAGACGCCGCCGACAGACCGTCGATGAGCTTCAGGCCCAGCGCCAGGTGGCCAATCGAATCGGTGCCCAGCACGATGACTGCCTTGGAGACGGTATTGATGTCCTGTCCGAAGACCGAATACATGGCGCTATTGGCTAGTCGGAGTACCCGCTGGGTCAATGCCGGATCGGCCAGCACCGTCTTGGTCATGTTGAATTCGCGGTCGTTGTCGCCGCGCATGGCGCCGACGATCGCGCCGATCACGCGTGAGAATCCCGGAAGATCGCCGCGCCGGCGCACCCGCGACCAAAGGAGGTCAAGCGTCTTTTCCGGACTCTGCGTTATGGTCTGCGTCATATTCATCGTATTGGGATTGGCCAGCTTGTTCGGTGGAGTGCAACCACGCTCGGTATCGACTGTTGGACTGTTGGACTGTTGATAAAAGGGGCCGTCAGGCCGCGAGGTTGGCGGCTTCCCTGGTCGCGCGCAGGATCTCCAGCGCGGCGTCCGGCATCAGGGGATGACCGGTCAGATACCCCTGGATCAAGGCGCAGCCCTGTTGGGCCAGAAAAGAGAACTGTTCTTCATTCTCGACACCTTCGGCAACCGTGGTCAGATTGAGGTGATCCGCCAGACTCAGGACCACGTTGCAGATCGCCGCATCCTTGACCGAAGAAGGCAGATCCTTGATGAAGGCGCGATCGATTTTCAGCGCCGCGATCGGGAAGCGCTTGAGGTAAGCCAACGAAGAGTAGCCGGTGCCGAAATCGTCGATGGCGATACGCACGTCGCGCGCCGTGATCGAATGCAGCAAGGCTTCTGCGTGCTCCGGGTCGGACATCAGGATACCCTCGGTGATCTCCAGCAGCAGCTGCTCGCCGCGTAGACCGGACAGCGCGATCGCATCATCCATCAATTCCAGGAAGCGCTCGTTGCGGAACTGGCGCGGACTAACGTTGACCGAGACATAGAGCTGGCGGCCGGCGGCTTCTTCGAATTTGCGCAACTGGACGCAGGCTGCTTTCAAGACCCAGGCGCCCAGCAGGTTGATCAAGCCGTTACTTTCCGCCATCGGAATGAATTGCAACGGCGAGACCAGGCCGAGCACCGGATGGCGCCAGCGCATCAGCGCCTCGAAGCCCATGATGCAGCGGGTCCGGGCATCGACGATCGGCTGGTAATGGAGCAGAAACTCGCCGTTGCGCACGGCCTCGAACATTGCCGCCTCCATCGAGACGTCGTGTTCGGGCTGGGTGAATTTCTGGTGACTGAAGACGACGCAGCGCGATTTCCCGGTTTCCTTGGCGCGTTGCATTGCCGTGTCGGCATGCGCCAGCAGCTTGACTTCATTTTCGCCATGAGCCGGATAGGTCGCCGCGCCAATCGATGCGCTGACATACAGCGTGTGGGGATCGATTTCAAAAGGTAGTTGGATCGACGAAATCATGCGCCGGGCGACGACCTGGATTTCCTCTTCCGATACCGCCGATGGCAGGATTGCGACGAATTCGTCACCCCCGATGCGCGCCAGCGTATCGATGTCGCGCAGTCCGTCGCGCAGACGGATCGCCGTCATCTGCAGCATGGTGTCGCCCACCGAATGGCCCAGGGCATCATTGACCTTCTTGAATCCGTCGAGGTCCAGCACCAGCACCGAAAAGCCGACGCCGGTACGACGCGCCTGCGCCAGGGCCATGCGCAGGCGGTCTGCAAGCAACGCGCGATTGGGCAGGCTGGTCAGCGTATCGTGAGTGGTCATGTGCTGCAGGCGTTGCTCGGTTGCATGCTCGACACTGATGTCGCGCACCACGGCCAGCAATTCGGTGGCTTCCTTGTCGTTGACGTAGGTCGCAAACTGGATTTCGACCCACACCACGGCAGCCTGGGTGTAGAGGCGCACCCGCACCCGGGTAGGCTGGCGCGATTCGAGCGCCTGGGTCAGGGCGACTTCCGCCGAGAGTCGATCCTCGATCGCCAGTTGATCTGCCAGCAATGTACCGATCAGATCGTTGGTCGGCGCGATCAATCCAACGGCGCGTCGACTCAGGAACAGGATCTTGCCGTTCTCACTGACACGGAACACGGCGTCCCCGGCGGCCTCCATCAGGCTTTCCAGTTGCGCTACCGCGGTGCTGTCGGACGAGTCGCTGCGTCGGGAGAACATTCTGAGAGGGTTCTTTATGATGATTCAATCGTTTGCCGCATGCCTGGCATCGTCGACCACATCGTGGCCGCATGATGAGGCGGTACACCGAGCCAACTGCAAAAAAGGAAATGTCGGAATGTAAAACTAACTGAGTCGAAAGCTTAATCTACTCGCCACCATAAATGTAAATTAATTGCCTTGGACTAATATTTCACAACAGTTTCCCATGCTCAATTCACGCCAGGCGCAGTGGCAGTTGGCGTAATCGCTGTCCGGTCAGTTGAAAGACCGCACTGGCAACCGCCGGCGCGACCGGCGGCACGCCCGGCTCACCAATTCCCTGGGGTGGCTGCGCACTCCGGATGATCACCGTCTCGACCAGCGGTGCCTGCGGCATGCGCAGCACCGGATAGCCGTCGTAGTTCTGCTGGACGATCTTGCCGGCAGCGACTGTGATTTCACCCAGCAGCGCTGCGCTGAGGCCGAAGGTCACCGCCGACTCCATCTGCTGCGCAATCAGGTTGGGATTGACGGCAATGCCGCAATCGACGGCACAGGTCACCTTGTGAACCCGGATCGCGCCGCCATCGACCGACACTTCGGCGACCTGCGCGACGATGCTGCCGAAGGATTGATGCAGCGCCACGCCATGGGCACGACCCGGAGCGGGACTGCCGGCAGCGGCGACGGCGGCGTCAAGCACGGCCAGATGACGCGGATGCTGCGTCAGCAGGCTGCGCCGGAAGGCCACGCCATCCTTGCCGGCGGCGTGGGCCAGCTCCTCGATGAAACTTTCCTTGAAAAATGCATTGTGCGAATGGCCGACCGAGCGCCAGTACCCGAGCGGCACGACGCTCGGCACGATCAGATGCGACACCCGCACGTTGGCCAGTTCATAGGGGAGATCGAACTCGCCCTCGGCAGTGCTCTTGTCGGGACCGGCGCCCGGAAAGCCGAAGGTGCGCTGCAAGACATGTTGCATCACCGACCCGGACGCCGAGCGGTTGTCATAGCCGACCACCTGCCCGGCGGCGTCGAGCACGCCCGTAAAGCGCGCCAGGGCCGCCGGTCGGAAGACATCGTGGGTCATGTCCTGCTCGCGACTCCAGATGACCTGTACCGGGGCGCCGCCGGCCTGCATCGCGATGGCCACCGCCTGCCGCACCATGTCGACTTCCAGACGGCGACCGAAACCGCCGCCCAGATACGGCACGTGCAAGGTGACGGCATCGGCATCGACCTGCGCCACCTTGGCGGCGGCCGCCACCGCCAGGCTCGGCACTTGGGTCCCGGTCCACACCGTGACCTTGCCGTCGCGGACCTGAGCGGTGCAGTTGATCGGTTCCATGGCGGCATGCGCCAGGAACGGCGCCCGGTATTGCGCGGTCACGGTGCGCGCACCGGGCGCTGCGACGGCCGGCTCGCCGCGCGCGTGATAGACGTGCCCGCCGTCAGCATCGAGCCGCTGCGCCAGATCGGCAAACACCCCAGCGTCGGTCAGTGCGGCATTCGGCCCTGCGTCCCACTCCAGCGCCAGAGCGGCCAGCGCCTGTTGCGCCTGCCAAAAAGTACGGGCGACCACGGCCACACCCGCCACGCCGCCAGCGGCCACCGAGAAGTCCACTACCCGCACCACGCCGGGCATGGATTGGGGCGCTGCCACGGCCTTGGTATCGAGTGGCTTGAGGGTGCCGCCAAGCGTCGGCGTCATGCGCAGCGCCGCGTAGAGCAGCCCGGGCGGCCGCACGTCGATGCCAAAGACCGCGCTGCCATCGACCTTGACCCGCGCGTCGCGCCGGGGCTGCGGCGTACCGATCAGCGTGAACGCCTGCGGCGGCTTGGGCCGGATGTCGGCCGGCCGCGCGCCGGTCGCGGCAGCGGCAGCCAGTGCGCCATAGCCAGCCTGCCTGCCACTGGCGTGGCTGACGATGCCGCCCGCAGCACGGCATTCGGCAACCGGCACATTCCATTGCCGTGCCGCTGCCGCCACCAGCATGGCGCGGGCGGTGGCGCCAGCCTGGCGCATCGGCTCCCAGGCATCCTTGATGCTCGTCGATCCGCCGGTGACCATGATGCCAAGTTCGCGCGCTGTCTTAACGGTCAGCCAGTGCACCGTACGCTGCAGCATGCCGTGGTCATCCGGATGAAACGGCAAGCCATCCGGCAGGACCGCAACGTTGCCGAAAATGCGATCGATCGGCGCCTGAACGATCTGCACCATCGAAAGCGGCACGTCAAGCTCCTCGGCCACCAGCATCGGCAGCGCGGTATGCACGCCCTGTCCCATTTCGCTGCGCGGCATGGCCACCGTCACCATGCCGTTGCGGCCGATCTTGATCCAGCCGTTGAGCGCAACATCGCCGTCGATCAAAGGCAGCGGATGGTCGCCATCCAGTCGCTGGCGCGGCGGCAGTACACCCCATCCGACGGTCAGGGCTCCGGTCACGCCGAGGGCGGCGAGCAGGAAGCGGCGGCGAGCGGGCCGGCGCGGATCGGGTGAAGGCGTCATGGATGACCTTGATGAAGTCCGTGGTCTGGCTATCGTAACTTGTTTCCGTTATGAACCACGACTGCTGAAGGCGATGTCAGAGCGGCCGGGCGCTGGTTGACACAACCATGTCATTCGTTGACGCACAATGAAAAACGCAGCCTTGAACGAGCTGCGTGGAAATTCCTACGGCTTCACCCGGTCTCAGAA
>JACMRD010000240.1 GCA_014376645.1 Herminiimonas sp.
CTTCCAAGTACCCGCCGAATCACTCGATCGGCACCGCTCGGTAACTGCGTACCTCGTCGGGCGACACCGCTCCCGCCTTGTTACCCCACGATCCGCGAATAAAGGACACAGCGGCCGCGACGTCCGCGTCGTCGAGAGAGGGTCCGAATGGCGGCATGCCGTAGGGTCGGGGATTGCCAGCGGTCACGGGAGGATAGCCGCCGTTGAGTACCATCCGGATCGCATTGATGGTGGAGGCGGCGGCAACGGACTGGTTGCCTGCGAGCGGCGGATACGCCGGTGGCGCGCCGCGGCCGTCGGCCTTGTGACAGGCCACGCACTGGTCCCGATAAATCGCTGCGCCGCGCTGCATGATCGCGCTGTCGGCCGCGAGCAGGGTGGCTTGCCGCGCCGGCGCCGCAACGACCGTCGGCGGCAGCGCCTGCAGGTAAGCGGTCATGGCGCCGAGGTCGTCGCTGGTCAGGTGTTGCAGGCTGTGCTGCACGACTTCAGCCATCGGCCCGAACACCGCGCCGCGCATCGACACACCTGTCCTCAGCAGGTCGACCACGTCGCTGCTGTTCCAACTGCCCAGGCCATTGCCCTGCTCGGCACTGAGCGAAGGCGCATACCAGCCCAGCATCGGGATCAGGCCGCCTGCCAGGTCCATTCCGTTGTCGGTGGCGCCGACGGCGTTGCGATTAGCGTGACAGGCGTTGCAATGGCCCGCGCCCTGCACCAGGTAGGCGCCGCTATTCCACTGCGCGCTGCGCGTCGCATCCGGCACGAACGTCCCGGGCTGGAAATACAGCGCTCGCCAGCCCGCCAGCAACCAGCGCTGGTCATACGGAAAACGCAGGGCCGGCGGCCGATTGGCCTGCGCCACGGCCGGCACGGTCATGAAATACGCGTACATGGCGTCAGCGTCGGCCCGGTTGATCTTCGTGTAATCCGTGTAGGGAAACGCCGGGTACAGAAACCGGCCATCGCGCGATTTGCCGTTGTGCAGCGCACGCCAGAAGTCGTCGGCGCCCCAGGCGCCGATGCCGTGGGTGCGGTCGGTCGTGATGTTGGGCGCATACAGGTCGCCGAAGGGGGTCGCAATCGTGCGCCCACCGGCATACTCAGCGCCGCCGCGCATGGTGTGGCAGCCGATGCATCCGGCGGCCTGCGCCAGATAACGGCCGCGGGCGATCTGCTGGACACCGTCGGCCACCGCCACGCCCGGCGTGTCGCTGCCAGGGTCGTGCAGGGTCTGGACCAGCAGCACGGCGCCGGCGACCAGGATCAGGGCCACAGCGAGGCTGGCCAGCAGAGTTCTTACGCGCATCGGCTGAAAATTCCGTTCCAGAGCGAGAGGTTTGATCGGATCACGGCACGCTGCCGCAGGTAATGGGCAGCGGACCGGCTGGCGCGCGCGCCGGCGTGGCCGGGCTCGGTACCGGTAACGAGGCCAGGAAGGCGGCCGCGGCGCTGATGTCGTCGACCGAGAGGCGCTGCGCGATCTGCGCCATGCAGTCGGGCGCGGCGGCGCGGCGGGCGCCGTTCTTCCAGGCGCCGAACTGGGCGCTCAGATAATCGCGCGGCAGCCCGACCAGGCCCGGAATCGCCGGCACCACGCCGGTCAGGTTCGCGCCGTGACAAGCGCTGCAGGCCGGAACCTCACGCTGCTTGTCGCCGGACTCGACGAGTTGCCGCCCGCGCGCCAGCACTGCCGCGGACGCCGTTACCGGTTGCGGCGGCGCATAGGGTGGATGCTGGGCCGCAAAATATTCCGCCATCTCCTTCAGATAGGCGTCCGACAGATGGTCGACCATGTAGATCATCAGCGGATACTGACGCCGTCCATCCCGGAAATTCTGCAGCTGGTTGGCGAGATAGCCGGCGGGTTTGCCGGCGATGCGCGGATAAAACCCGTCGCTGCCGGCGCGACCCTGGTTGCCGTGACAGGCGGTGCAGGCAATGACGCGCTCGGCGATCGTGTCGGGCGGCAGCGTCCGGGCTTGAACTTGGGCCTGGCCGGCGCAAGGCAATCCGACGAGTAGTAGTAGAGACGCCGCGACTGGAAGTACACTGCGGCGCAACGATACGCCAGGCGGCTGGCCGGGCAACGGGCGAATTACAGGGTCAGGCAGGGTCATCATGGGAAGGTGCCGGGCGGTTTCATGGGGGGTGGCGCCCCGCATGATCGCACACCTCGGCGCTCATGCTTCGATCACCTGCGGGCACGCGGATCGAAAGCAGATCGCACGCGGCGTCAACTGCCTGGGCAAGATGCGTCGGTGCCGAACAGGCGGACAAAGATGCGCGTGGCCTGCAAACCAACGCCGGTGTGATGCCGGGTCGGCGCCATCAGGCTGCCGAGAAGATCCATGGCCGCGCGGCGATCCGGCGCCTGCGCCAGCTGCACCGTCAGTTCACGCAATTCGGCGTTGAAATCGTTGCCGTCGTCATTTTTATCGAACGCCGCGTCGTTGGCGCGGGGGCGGACCATGGCGCGCCGCTCCCTGCCTGGCGACGGTAGCTTGGCGGCCCCACTTGCGCCGAGGGTGGCTGCAGGCGCCAGACGGTCGAGCAGCTTTTGTCGCGCGCGAAAACTCAGGCTGCGTGCAGGCGGTGCCGACGCGCCGGTCGCCTGCGGTACCTGCTGTGGCGGTGGTGGCGTCGGTGGCGGTGGTGGCGTTGGTGGCGTTGGTGGCTGCGACGCCTGCGGCGATTCGATCCAGTCGCCGATGATCTGTAGTTCATAGGCGCTGAAGACGCCGAACATGTCGGCACGCTCGCCCTCGATCAGTTTCCAGAAGCGGCTGTCCTGCGCCGGCTGGCCGCGCCTGATCCAGCCGCTGCTCTGCAACGCGGCCACGAAGGCCGGCATCTGCGCCGGGTCGGCCAGCCAGTCGTTGACGCTGCGCCCACCGATGCGGCAATAGCCGGCGTGCGCCTGCTTGCCGGCGACACTCTTGCGCGCCAGGACCGCCAGCATTTCCTGTTCGAGATCGAAGTCGGCGATGACGGAGATCGTGCTGGCGCCTAGTTCGTTGAGCCGGTAGCCCTGCATGACACGCCGATAAAACGCCTGGCGGTCGCCCAATACCGGCAGGCAGGCGCGCAGTCCCTGCAAGGCCTGTCGGGCATGGCCGCTGTCGGCGTTGTCGACGGTCACGTGCAGCCCGAAATAGGTGGGATCGATCCCCAGTTCGTTGAGCTCGAACGCGGTGATCAGCAAGTGCAGCGGTAATTGCTCATAACCGAGGTTGAAGCCGATCAGTTCCGGCAAAAAACGCTCGGCATGACGGGACAACGCCAGCTGGATCGCGCCTTGCACGAAATGGTCGTCACCGAGATGCTCCCAGCGCTCGCAGCCATTGGACGCCAGCAGCCTCCGGTAGAGCACCACGTGATTCTGGTCAGGCTGGCCGTTGCCAAGCTCCTCCAGATAGATGCGGATCAGCGCGGTAAAGCGGCTGTCTTGCCAGTGCGCCAGCAGCCCGTACAGCCAGGCGCCGTCGACCGTCTTGGTGGGCGCGACAGCCGTCAGGAAGTGCAGGGCGTGGGAACGGGTCGCAAAATACTGGCGGGGACCGGCGCCGCGCCGCTGCACCAGGTAATGCTGATAATCGGCCAGCACCCGGCCCGTATGCGCATCGACCCAAGCGCCCAGCCCGCTTGGCTGTAGCGGCAGGTCGCAGTCCAGCGGCGCGGCTTGTTCGATGCAATCGGCCAGGAAGCGCGCGGCATCGGCTTGCAGCGCAGCGTCGTCGCACTGGTCGCATTCATCGTCGAGCAATGCAAAATAGAGCGCGCGCGCACCCTGAAACGACACACGGTGCGCGCCAGGTGCGCGCTCGGCGGTGAAATCCTGAAGTTCGGCAGTCTGCATCTGTGTCGGTTTCCCATTCCAATGGACGCTGCGTGCGGCAACACCTCTGCCGGGACGCGCACCCTGCATGTTAGGGGAAGAAAGCGCCGCTGTTGATCAGCGGACCTGCCATTGCGGTGTAGGAATGGACGAATCAACTGCCGTCCTCCCGCAACCCGGACGGATGGTCTGCGCTGGAACACGAAGCCGGTCAACACCGCCCACCAAATCAACGATGGTGCCAGCAGGCGACGCCTGGCGCAGCGCTGGTGTATGGTAGGTGGCCAGCGCGCTCGTACGGCCCGGCATCGACCTGCGCCGGCTTGTAATCCACGAAAGAAGGTAATCCATGGCCCTACCGGCGTCCCGCCATCCCGCGACGGGTTCGATTGCCTGCGACCTGCTGGTCGTCGGCGGCGGCATCAACGGCGCCGGGATTGCGCGCGACGCCGCCGGGCGCGGCCTGTCGGTGGTGTTGTGCGACAAGGACGACCTGGCCGCACACACCTCATCGGCATCGACCAAGCTGATCCACGGTGGGCTGCGCTACCTGGAGCATTACGAATTCGGCCTGGTACGCAAGGCCCTGACGGAGCGCGAAGTGCTCTTGCGCGCAGCGCCCCATATCATGTGGCCGCTGCGCTTCGTGATGCCGCACGATCGCGGGCAGCGTCCGGCCTGGATGATCCGCGTCGGCCTGTTTTTATACGATCACCTGGCGCGCCGCGCGCTGTTGCCGGGTTCGGCAACGATCGACCTGCGCCGGCACGTGGCCGGCAAGCCGCTCAAAAAAACCTTTACCCGCGGCTTCGTCTATTCCGACGGCTGGGTCGACGATGCCCGGCTCGTGGTGCTCAATGCGATGGACGCCGCCGAAAAAGGTGCCACCATCCTGACCCGCACCGAGTGCCTCTCGGTGCAACGCGGCGACAACGCCTGGCAGGCGACGTTGGGCGGCATTGCCGGCGATATCACGCAGGTGCGTGCCCGCTGCGTCGTCAATGCCACCGGTCCCTGGGCCTCGCAGTTCCTCGAGAACGCCGCCCATCAACCGTCGCGCAAATCGGTGCGGCTGGTCAAGGGCAGCCACATCGTCGTTCGTAAGATGTTTGACCATGCGCACGCCTACATCTTCCAGCATCCGGACGGGCGGATCATCTTTGCGATTCCGTATGAGCAGGATTTCACGCTGATCGGCACCACGGATATCGATTACACGGGCAAGGCTGAACAGGTTGCCATCGACGCCGCTGAAATCGACTATCTGTGCACGCTCTCGAACCGGTATTTCAACGACCCGATCAGCCCTGCCGATGTGGTCTGGTCGTACTCGGGCGTGCGGCCGCTGCTGGAGGACGCGTGCGCTGATGCCTCTGCGGTGACCCGCGATTACCAGCTCGACTTCGATACGGCGCACGCGCCGATGCTGTCGGTCTTCGGCGGCAAGATCACCACCTTCCGCAAGCTCGCGGAAGAAGCCGTCGATTTGATTGCGGCACACTTCGGCAATGCCGCCGGCGCCTGGACCGACCGCGCCTGCCTGCCGGGCGGTGACCTGTTCGGGCCAGCGCCAGAGAACCGCTCGGTGCTGGAGTTCGGTGCGTATTGCGCCGGTCTGCAGGCACGGTATGACTGGTTGCCGGCAAGTCTGGTGGCGCGCTATGCGCGGGCCTATGGCACCCGGGTTCATGTCTTGCTGCAGGGGTGTACCGCGCGGGCCGACCTGGGTGATGAAATTGCGCCGGGCCTCTTCGCGGTGGAAGTCGATTATCTGCGGTGCCATGAATGGGCCCGCACGGCCGCCGACATCCTGTGGCGGCGCTCCAAGCTGGGCCTGCATGTGCCGAAGGGCACCGCCGCTACGCTTGATGCCTGGATCGCCTCGCATTGAATCTCAAAAAGTCCTATCCTGGATCAAACCAGTATTTTTCCAAAATGCCATCCTTGTTGTGCAGGCTCATGAATCATTGGGCCTGTGACAACCGCTTCTGTGTTGCCTGACCCATCGCTGCTTCCGCGTTGGCGACAGGCATTGGCACCGAACATTACCGGCATCTTGAGAAAAGGAAATTTAAAGTGGGAAACTGCATATCAGGAACAAGTCACTTAACTCCCTCCCAAAAATTCAACTCGGCGGAGTCGCCTGCAGTCAAGTTTCAGCATCCGGACGGCTCTGCCGTGCTGAGCAAAACGCAGGGACGTTATGGCACTACCTACAATCTGAAGCGCCCGGACTCGCCACACGCAACCGAAAGACTGGCCGAACTGGAACGACATTTTTTCAAGTCATGCTGCGATGCGCCCGAGCTCGATTTCAAGCCGCGCGCCAATTTGCAGAAGCATTTTTGTAAATTCAATACGCCGGAAAGCCACGGCCCTCTGCCGATGCCCTCGGCCCGTACGCGCGCAGACCAGGACTACCAGCGCAACTGCGCCAACCAACCACACCTTCCATGTTAAGCAACATGTCCAGTTCTTGGCCTCGCGTAACCGGGGCCGCAGCTTGGGGCTGCAGCTTTAGTCGAGCCGGTTCAAGGCCTGCGCCAGCGTCTCCACGGTACGGTCGATGTTGTGCAGCTTGTCCAGGCCGAACAGGCCGATGCGGAAGCTTTTGAAATCGGCCGGCTCGTCGCATTGCAGCGGCACGCCGGCGCCGACCTGCAAACCTACTTCGGCCAGTTTCTTGGTTGACTTCATGGCCTCGTCGTCGGTGTAACTGACGACGACGCCGGGCGATTGAAAGCCGGGCGCCGCCACGCTCTTGAAACCTTTGGACACCAGCAGCGCGCGCACCTTGTCGCCCAGTTCCTGCTGCTCTGCGCGCACCTTGTCGAAGCCATAGGTGGCGGTTTCCTGCATGACGTCGCGGGTCACTTTCAGGGCATCGGTGGGCAGCGTCGCGTGATAACCGAAGCCGCCTTTTTCATACAGCTCCATGATCTCCAGCCACTTGCGCAGGTCGCAGGCATAACTGCTGCTGGTGGTGGCCTCGATTTTTTGCCGCGCGAGGGTGCTCAGCATCACGAACGCGCAGCAGGGCGAGCCGCTCCAGCCCTTCTGTGGCGCACTGATCAGCACGTCGACGCCCGTGGCCTGCATGTCGACCCAGATCGTGCCGGAGGCGATGCAGTCGAGGACGAACAAACCGCCGACTTCGTGCACTGCGGCCGCCACTTCGCGCAGATAGGCGTCGGGCAGAATGATGCCCGAGGAGGTCTCCACGTGCGGCGCGAAGACGACCGCCGGCTTGGTCGCGCGGATGGCGGCGACCACTTCGGCGATCGGCGGCGGCGCGAACGGCGCCTGATGCGCGTCCTCGATGCGTTTCGCCTTCAGGATCCGACAACTCGATGGAATGTCGCCCATCTCGAATATCTGGGTCCAGCGGTAGCTGAACCAGCCGTTGCGAAGCACCAGGCAATCGCGCTTGTTGGCAAACTGCCGCGCCACCGCTTCCATGCCGAAGGTGCCGCTGCCCGGCACCACGATGGCCGACTGCGCGCCATAGACCTGCTTGAGCATTGCTGAAATGTCCCGCATGACGCCTTGGAATACTTGCGACATGTGGTTGAGGGCGCGGTCCGTGTAGACCACGGAATATTCCATTAATCCGTCGGGATCGATGTTCGGTAGCAAAGCTGGCACGGTGGCCTCCAGTCTGGATGATGCGAAACCGGCGGCGCCGATTCTGGATGATTCAGTGCGCCGCTGGCGGCGATTTTTCGTCGAGCGCGATGTCGAGCATCATCTCGCTGGCCAGCGCGCCCAACTCCTGCCGCAGGGAGTCGACCGACAGCTTGGCCGGCACCAGCAGATGGGCGCCGATGCGGAAGGTCTGCTTGCCGCTGACGCTGCTGCGCAGGATCTCGGTATGGATGTTTTCGATGCTGACGCTGCGCTCGGCCAGGATGCCGGTGAGCTTGCTGACGATGCCGACCCGGTCCTCGCCGACCAGCTCGAGCTCGACGCTGCGCATCGACGACGGCACTGTTGCGCCGTCACTGCGCGCAATGACCACCTGCAGGCCGCTCGACGCGAGCTGGCGCAACGATTCGGCCAGGGCATCGGCGCTCTCGCGCGGCACCTCGAAGTGCACCGTGCCGGCGAACTCACCGGCGATCCGGGTCATGCGACTGGCTGCCCAGTTGGCGCCGAAACGCTGCGCCCGCTCGGCCAGCGAACTGACGATCCCATGCCGGTCGGCACCGACGATCGAGACGATCAGCGAAGTCGTCGTGGTCGAGGCTTCTTCGGTCAGCACCACCGAACGCCGGATCATCGGTGCACGGGTCGCAAAGCGCGCGTCCTGCGGCGACGCCGGCAACACGCCGTCGCGTCCGGCTTGATGCACGACCTGGCTCAACAACGCCAAGCCCATCGGCGCCAGGGCGCGCTCCCACAACTGACGCGAAGTCTCATCCTTGGCCACGAAGCACCAGTCTTGCGCGGCGATTGCGCCGGCGTCCCAGCCGTCGGCCAGATGATAGACCGAACCGCCGGCAATCGGATCGCCTTCCAGGATCGTCCACTCGACCGCGGCGATGCCCCGGTGCCGCGGCAACAACGAAGGGTGATAGCCGACACCGCCCAAGCGCGCGCGGGCCAGGGCCTCGTCGGTCACGCGGGCGTGGGTGTGGGCCGCAATGATCAGATCGGTGCCTTCGGCGATCGCCTCGCCCGGGACGAACTTGGGATTCTCGAGGATATGCACGGGCAAGCCCGCAGCACGCCCGGCAATCGCCAGCCGGTCATCGGCCGAGGGGACGACCACGCTGGTGAACTCGATGCCTTCTTCCTTACGCAGCGCCTCGAAGACCGAGGCGCCGAAATAACGGGATCCAACCAGTGCGCATTTCATGCAGACGTTTCCTTGTAGCAGAGCAGGTGGGCAAGAATAGCAGGAAAAAATTGTCAGCACGGAATGTCAGGTAGGAGCGGCC
>JACMRD010000241.1 GCA_014376645.1 Herminiimonas sp.
AGGTGCAGCCATTGGTGCGGCCGTAGTCATGGCAGCGAACGAAGCGGAAAGTGGTGTTTCGCGCGAACGAGAGGCTCCGTCCGGAACACCTAAACGACGCATCTTCCGCGCATTGCGGGGACTGTCAGCATCGCTCTCATCGGATGACGATTCCGTACCGGATGTAGCGTTGGTGCCCTGTGCCCCGGCTGGTGGAAGAACTGATTGCCCGCTTGACAAGCGCTTCATGGAACCTTCTTGGTAAAGTAAGAATAGAGTAAAAAATCATTGCTATAGTGCAAAATTGGCACACGCATGATTCTGATGACGGCCTATCGAAACAGGTAGTAAGTGAGCCCCAACAACGATGTTACTGAAGTGAAAATCATCTCGAATACCGAATACGAAAAGAAATCTCGCCTACCGAAATGACGCCAAATGCGAGCTACATATCAACCAAGACTAAAATACGCGTGACAATCGTTTTTTATTATTCAAATCAGTCTCCGGACCATCATGCAAAAATCCACGATCGACCTGCGCAGCGACACCGTCACCCGTCCCAGCGTTGCCATGCGCGCCGTCATGGCCGCGGCCGATGTCGGTGACGACGTCTATGGCGACGATCCCACCGTCAACCGACTGCAGGCGATCACGGCCGAGCTGTTCGGTTACGAAGCGGCGCTGTTCGCGCCCTCTGGCACGCAGAGCAACCTGATCGGGCTGATGACGCATTGCGGCCGCGGCGACGAATACCTGGTCGGGCAACTCGCGCACACCTACAAATACGAAGCCGGCGGCGCCGCCGTCCTCGGCAGCATCCAGCCGCAGCCCCTGCCGCAACAGCCCGACGGCAGCCTGGCGCTGGCCGACATCGAAGGTGCGAACAAACCCGACGACATCCATTTCGCCAGGACCCGCCTGCTGGCACTGGAAAACACCATCGGCGGCAAGGTCGTGCCACGCGAGTACCTGGCGAAGGCCACCGCGTTGGCGCATCGCCACAACCTGATCACCCATCTCGATGGCGCGCGGATCTGCAATGCAGCCGTACAACAGAACATCTCGATGCGCGAGGCAGTGGCCGGTTTCGACAGTGTCTCGGTGTGCCTGTCGAAGGGTCTGGGCGCGCCGATCGGTTCTCTGCTGTGCGGCGACCGGGATTTCATCATCGCCGCCAAGCGCTGGCGCAAGATGCTCGGTGGTGGCCTGCGCCAAGCCGGCATCCTGGCCGCTGCCGGCATCTATGCGCTGGAACACAATATCGAACGCCTGGCCGAGGATCACGCCAATGCAGCCCTGCTGGCGCAGTCGCTGTCGGCGATCGAGGAAATCACGGTCACGGCGCCGCACACCAACATCCTGTATGTCGACCTGCCGCAGCACGCGGTCGATGCCCTCGGCCCGTTCCTGCGTGAACGCGGCATCATCGCCACGGTCGGCAGCCACATGCGACTGGTCACCCACCTCGACGTCAGCACTGCCGATGTAGAGCGCACGGTCGCCGCCTTCAAGGATTTTTTTGCATAACGTCGGGCGGCGCCTCTGGCGTGTATGGCTGGCGCTGCTGCTGGCCTGTGCCGGCACGACGCTGCCGGCACAGGCTGCCGAGACGCTGCATGTGGGCACCAAGCGTTTTACGGAGTCCTACATCCTGGGCGAAGTCCTGACCCGCACCGCGAACGCCGGCGGCTCTCCGGCCGAGCATCTCCAGGGACTCGGCAACACCGCCATCGTGTTCGCTGCACTGAAGGCCGGCAGCATCGACCTGTACCCCGAATACCTCGGCACCATCGATGCCGAAATCCTCAAGCACAGTAAGCCGGCCTCGATCGAGACCATCAACCGCGAACTGGCGCCGCTCGGACTGGCTGTTGCGGTGCCGCTCGGGTTCAATAACACCTATGCGATGGCCATGAAGCAGTCCACCGCGCAGCAACGCGGCATCCGCACCCTGGGCGACCTGCGCAAGCAATCGGGCATGAAGTTCGGCCTGTCGCATGAATTCATTGGTCGTGCCGATGGCTGGCCCGGCATGGCGCAGCGCTATGGACTGGCACAGCAACCGATCGGCCTGGACCATGGCATCGCCTACGAAGCCCTGGACAAGGGTCAGGTCGATGTCATCGACATCTATTCCACCGACGCGAAAATCGCGCAGTTCGGCCTGACGGTGCTGCAGGACGACCTGCATTATTTTCCGCCTTATGACGCGGTGCTCTTGTACCGGCTGGATGTGGCGACCCGCTTTCCAGCCGGCTGGGCCGCGATTCAGAAGCTGCAAGGCCGCATCCAGGCAGCCGACATGATCGCCATGAATGCAGCGGTGGAAATCGGCGGCAAGAGTTTCGCGACGGTGGCGGGCGATTTTCTGAAGAACGGCACGGCCACGGCGCCCGCAACGGCACCCATTACCGGCGCTGTGGCGCCAACGTCCAGGGCATCCGCCGCCAGCAGTTTTGCCGACAAGCTGTTCGACCCCAGCCTGTGGCGTTTGACCCGGCAGCATCTGACGCTGGTGCTGCTGTCGGTGGCAGCCGCCACTCTGATCGGCATTCCACTGGGCGTGCTCGCGGCCTTCGTGCCACGCCTGGAGCAGACCGTGATGGCGGTCGTGGGCGTGTTGCAGACGGTGCCGTCGCTGGCGCTGCTGGCGATGCTCATTCCGCTGCTTGGCCAGATCGGCTTCGTGCCCGCGCTGATCGCGCTGTTCCTGTATGCGTTGCTACCGATCGTGCGCAACACTTGTACCGGCGTATCGCAAGTGCCGCCAGGCCTGCGCATGGCGGCGCTGGCGCTTGGCCTGAGCCGCCGCGATCGGCTGCTCTACATCGATCTGCCGCTGGCCATGCCGGTGATCCTGGCCGGCCTAAAAACCGCCGCCGTCATGAGCGTCGGCACGGCCACCATCGCCGCCTTCATCGGCGCTGGCGGCTATGGCGAACGGATTGCCATCGGCCTGGCCCTGAATGACAACGCCATGCTGCTGGCCGGGGCCATCCCTGCGGCGGTGCTGGCGCTGCTGACGCAGGTCCTGTTCGAGCTGATCGAGCGGCGCTTTCGCATCAAAACCATTCGTGACTGAAAGGCCCGTGGATTGCTGCATTGAGGGATAATGCTCTCTTCGCAAGAGCCCCCGCCGGAGACCGCATGCCCCGTGAAATTCGCTTCAACGCCTTCGACATGAATTGTGTCGGCCATATCCAGCACGGCTTGTGGACCCACCCGCGCGATCGCTCCAGCGAATATCGTGACATCCATTACTGGGCACAACTGGCTCGCACACTGGAAGCCGGCCTGTTCGACGGCATCTTCTTCGCCGATGTACTGGGCGCCTACGATGTCTACGGCGCCAGCGTCGATGCCGCATTGCGCGGTGCGGTGCAGGTGCCGGTCAACGACCCTTCGCTGCTGATTTCGGCCATGGCCGCAGCGACCCGCCACCTCGGCTTCGGCATCACCGCCAACCTGACCTACGAAGCGCCGTACCTTTTTGCGCGGCGCATGTCGACGCTTGACCATCTGACGGGCGGGCGGATCGGCTGGAACATCGTGACCGGCTATCTTGACAGCGCGGCGCGCGCGATCGGCCTCGATGGCCAGATGGCGCACGACGACCGCTACGACCTGGCCGAGGAATACATGGAGGTGGTCTACAAGCTGTGGGAAGGCAGCTGGGAAGACGATGCCGTGCTGTGCGACCGTGCCGGCCGGATCTATGCGGATCCCGCCAAGGTGCATGCGGTGCATCATCAGGGACGACAGTACAAGGTCGATGCGATCCACCTGGCCGAACCGTCACCGCAGCGCACGCCGCTCCTGTATCAGGCCGGTTCATCGACGCGCGGACGACAGTTCGCCGGAACGCACGCCGAATGTGTCTTCCTCAACGGTCAGAGCAAGTCTGGCGTCAAGGCCATCGTGACCGACATTCGCGGCAAGGCCGCTGCCACCGGGCGCGATCCCGCCGACCTGAAGATGTTCGTCGGCGCCACTATCGTCACCGGTCGCACCGACGCCGAGGCGCAGGAAAAATACGCGGAGTATGCCCGCCATGTCGATCCCGAAGCCGCGCTGGTGCATGCCGCCGCCTCGCTGGGCATCGACTTTGCAAAGTACGAAATGGACGCGCCGATCCCGACCGCGCAATCGCAAGCCATCGTCTCCAACATCGAAGCCCTCAACCGCAGCGCCGGCCCGGCCTGGACCAAGCGCACCTTGCTTGCGCAGATGCCGCTGGGTAGCCGGCAGGCGCCGATGGTGGGATCGGCCAAAACCATCGCCGACGCCCTGATCGCTTGGACCGAGGAAGCCGATGTGGATGGCTTCAACCTGTCGCGCACGGTGACGCCCGAGTGTTTCGAGGATGTCATCGAACTGGTCGTGCCGATCCTGCAGGAGCGTGGCGTCTACAAGACGGCCTACGCTGAAGGAACGGCGCGGCAGCGCATGTCCGGCCATGCACGGCTGCCGGCGACGCATCCCGCCGCCCGCTATCGGGTTGGCGCCAGTGCCACCTCTGCAACCGGAGGCGCACGATGATCGACAAACAGACTTTTCGGGAAGCGATGTCACGCCTGGCAGCGGCCGTCAATGTCATCACCAGCAATGGCCCGGGCGGACTCTGCGGTTGCACTGCCTCGGCGGTCTGCAGCGTCAGCGACGAGCCGCCGATCCTTTTGGTCTGCATCAACCGTAGCAGCCGCAACAATGCGGTCTTGAAGGAAAACCAGCAGCTGTGCGTCAATGTGCTGCGCGCCGACCAGGAAGCGCTGGCACTGCAGTTCTCGCGTTCGGGAACCGATGTGGCGGAACGTTTTGCGGGGACCGGCTGGACCGAGCCGCAGGAAGATCATGCGGTCGATGGTGCGCCGGGTTCGCCGATGCTCGACGATGCCCTGGTGTCGCTCGACTGCCGCATCACCGGCAGCGCCGAAGTCGGCTCGCACACGGTTTTTTATTGTACGGTCGAGGACACGCGCTTCGGTGCGCCCGGACCGGGACTGGTCTACTTCGAGCGCGCCTTTCACGCCGTACCGGCATCCGATTCCAGCGACGATCAGAAGTAAAATCCGAACTAAGTAAATCACCCCACCCACTTGCGCGCATTGCGGAACATCCGCATCCACGGCGAATCCTCGCCCCAGCCATCCGGATGCCATGATTGCAGCACGGTCCTGAAAACGCGTTCCGCATGCGGCATCAGGATCGTGAAGCGGCCATCGTCGGTGGTCACCGAGGTGATACCCTGCGGCGAGCCGTTCGGATTGTATGGATAGCGCTCGCTGATGCTGCCGCCGTTGTCGATGAAACGCATGGCCACACGTGCCTGCGCCAGGTCGCCGGTCAGGGAAAAATCGGCAAAGCCCTCGCCATGCGCGACCGCGATCGGCGCTTGCGTACCAGCCATGCCCTGGAAAAAGATCGACGGCGACTCCGCCACTTCGACCATCGCAAACCGCGATTCGAACTGTTCGGACTTGTTGCGAGTGAACTTCGGCCAGTCCTGGGCGCCGGGGATGATCGATTTGAGATTGCTCATCATCTGGCAACCGTTACAGATACCGAGTGCAAAGGTATCGGGCCGGTTGAAGAAGATTGCAAACTGTTCGGCCAGGCTGGCGTTGAACAGAATGGTCTTGGCCCAGCCTTCGCCGGCGCCCAGCACGTCACCGTAAGAGAACCCACCGACGGCGATCACCCCCAGAAAATCCGACAACCGTGCACGGCCGCTGATCAGGTCGCTCATGTGAACATCGACCGACTCGAAGCCGGCGCGATGCATCACGTACGCCGTCTCGACATGGGAATTGACGCCCTGCTCGCGCAGGATCGCCACCCGTGGCCGCACCCCCGTGGCAATCATCGGCGCCGCGATGTCGATCTGCGGGTCGAAGCGCAGAATCGGTGCCATGCCAGTATCGGACGTGTCGGCGATGCGCGCGTACTCCGCATCGGCGCACTCCGGATTGTCACGCAGGCGGGCGATGCACCAACTGGTCTCGCTCCACAATTGCTGTAGCCCGACCCGTGGCTGTTTGTAGATCTCGCGCGCATCGCGGGCAAACTCGATCACGTCGCGCGGGTTGGTCTTGCCGATGATGTGGCTGCAGGCGCCCAGGCCGTTGGCGCGCAGGACATTCATGACATCGGATTTTTCGTCGGCACGGACCTGGATCACGGCGCCGAGTTCTTCGCTGAAGAGCGCCCGCAGCGTCATCTCGTTGCGCCGCTCGCCGACCTGGGTCGCCCAGTTCTTGGCGTCGCCCCAGTCGGCACTGTGCTCGCTTTCCATGGTCAGGATATCGAGATTGACCGAGACGCCGACATGCCCGGCGAACGCCATTTCGCATAGCGTGGCGAATAGGCCGCCGTCCGAACGGTCGTGGTAGGCCAACAATTTGCCGTCGGTATTGAGGCTCTGGATCGCCGTGAAGAAGGCTTTCAAGTCGGTCGCGCTGTCGACGTCCGGCGTCTCGTTGCCGATTTGTTGCATGACCTGTGCCAGGGCGGACGCGCCGAGGCGATTCCTGCCGCGACCAAGGTCGATCAGGATCAGCGAGGTCTCGCCCAGATCGGTGCGCAATTGTGGCGTCAATACCCGACGTACATCCGTGACCGGCGAAAACGCCGATACGATCAGCGAGACCGGAGACGTGACCGATTTTGCGGTGCCCTCGTCATTCCAGGTGGTGCGCATCGACAGCGAATCCTTGCCGACCGGGATGCTGATGCCCAGCTCCGGGCACAGCTCCATGCCGATCGCACGGACCGTGTCGAACAGCGCCGCATCCTGTCCCGGCTGGCCGCAGGCAGCCATCCAGTTGGCCGACAGCTTGATGTCGGAGATGTCGGCGATCGGCGCCGCGGCGATGTTGGTGATTGCCTCGCCGACGGCCATGCGGCCTGACGCAGCGGCGTTGATGACGGCCAGCGGCGTGCGCTCGCCCATGGCCATCGCCTCGCCCAGGTAGCCTTCGAAACTCATGGCAGTGACGGCGCAATCCGCCACCGGTACCTGCCATGGACCGACCATCTGGTCGCGCACGGTGGTGGCGCCCACGCTGCGGTCGCCGATGGTGATCAGGAAGGATTTGTTGGCCACGGTCGGCAGCCGCAAGACCCGCTGCGCGACTTCCAGCAAGTCCATGCCGGTCAGGTCGAGCGGCGGCAGGTCCTGCGCCACGTGGACGGCATCACGTTGCATCTTCGGCGGTTTGCCCAGCAGGACATCCATGGGCATGTCGACCGGCGGATTGTCGGCGCCCTGCTCGGGATCGATCACCTGTAGCTGGCGGGCTTCGGTGGCATGACCGACCACGGCAAACGGGCAGCGCTCGCGCTTGCAGAGGTAATCGAACAGCGCCAGGCTGTCCGGTGCGATCGCCATGACGTAGCGCTCCTGCGATTCGTTGCTCCAGATTTCTTTCGGCGCCATGCCGCTTTCTTCCAGCTGGATCGCGCGCAGGTCAAAGATCGCGCCGCGGCGGGCGTCATTGGTGATTTCCGGGAAGGCGTTCGACAGGCCGCCGGCGCCGACATCGTGAATCGACAGAATCGGGTTGTCGGCTTGCATCGACCAGCAAGCGTTGATGACTTCCTGCGCCCGGCGTTCCATTTCAGGGTTGCCGCGCTGGACCGAATCGAAATCCAGGTCGGCGGTATTGCTGCCAGTGGCCATGGAGGACGCCGCGCTGCCGCCCATGCCGATACGCATGCCGGGGCCGCCCAGTTGAATCAGCAGGCTGCCGACCGGCAAGTCGTTCTTTTTCGTGTGCAGGGCGCTGATGCTACCGATGCCGCCGGCGATCATGATCGGCTTGTGATAGCCCGCTACAGCACCGCCGACGTTCTGCTCGTAGGTACGAAAATAACCGGTCAGGATCGGTCGGCCGAATTCATTATTGAAGGCCGCGCCGCCGATCGGACCGTCCAGCATGATCTGCAGCGGCGAGGCGATCCGGTCGGGCTTGCCGTAGGCGTCGGTGGCGCCTGAACGGGCCACCACGTCGGCGGCGTTTTCCCAGGGCTGGATGGCGTCGGGCAGGCGCAGGTTCGATACCGTGAAGCCGGTCAGGCCGGCTTTTGGCTTGGCGCCGCGGCCGGTCGCACCTTCGTCGCGGATCTCGCCGCCGGCGCCGGTGGAGGCGCCCGGAAACGGCGAGATCGCGGTCGGATGGTTATGGGTCTCGACCTTCATCAGGATGTGCGTCAGTTCATCCGAGGCAGCGTAGCCGTTGCCCTTGGCGGCGCCGCGTGCGTAGAAGCGCGAGACGGTTGCGCCCTCGATGATCGAGGAATTGTCGCTGTAGGCGACGATGGTGCCTTGCGGATGCAGGGCGTGCGTGTTGCGGATCATGCCGAAGAGCGAGATGTTTTGGGCTACGCCGTCGATGGTCCAGTCGGCGTTGAAGATCTTGTGCCGGCAATGCTCGCTGTTAGCCTGCGCGAACATCATCAGTTCGACATCGGTCGGATTGCGGTCGGCTTCCTTGAAGGCGGCGTGCAAGTAGTCGATCTCGTCGTCGGACAATGCCAGGCCGAGTTCGGTGTTGGCCTGTTCCAGCGCGGCCTTGCCGCCGGTTGCGATATCGATCGAGGCCAGTGGTTTTGCGTCGAGGGAGCGGAACAGTGCGCCCGCTTCGTCGGCATGACGCAGGACGGTTTCGGTCATGCGGTCATGCAGGAGCGCGGCGACCTGTGCCATGCTGGACTCGCTCAGTTTCTTGACGCCGCCGAGCAAGCCGGTCTTGACCTGGATGGCATAGGTAACCCCGCGTTCGATGCGCTTGATGTGCACCATGCCGCAGTTGTGGGCAATGTCGGTGGCCTTGCTGGCCCACGGCGAGATGGTGCCGAAGCGCGGCACGACCACGAACGTATCGCCGCTCTCGACACCGGCAAACGGTTCGCCGTAGGTCAGCAAGCCGTTCAGGCGATCGATATCGATCTGTTCGAGCGGCGTGACCGCATCGATGAAGTGCACGTAACGCGCGGTCACGCCGATAATGGCAGTATCGACGGCGTGCAATTTTGACAGGAGACGGCGGGTACGGAAGGCAGACAGGGCGTTGGAGCCCGGTAGAATCAACATGGCGACGAGGAAGTTGGGGCGGCAGGACAGACCGGCGGGCCCGTCGCGCTGCGTGGTGAATCGAGAAGCGGCGAGCCCGGATTATACCGTGTCGCACTGGCATCCCGCAGGCTGCAGCGCACAGGGCGTCTGCCTGGCAACCTATGCTATCGTCGGCGCTCCCTTGGCAAACCCGATATCTCTCCATGAACCAACCGATTTCGACCCCCATCGCCGGTCTCGACCATCTCCCGCGCCGCGCCCTGATTGACGCTTGTCTGGCCGCCGCCGATGCCTCCACTTCGATCTTTACCCGCCTGTATCCGGCAGTCGCACGCCTGGCTGCCGACCACGCCGACGCGCTGCGTGCGGCAGGCGCGCCTCGTGCATCGGCGCTGGGAGGCTTGCCGGTGTCGATCAAGGATCTGCTGGATGTCGAAGGCGAAGCCACGCTGGCAGGCTCGGTGGTTCTGCGTGATGCTCCGCCCGCCGTGCACGACGCGCCGGTGGTAGCCCGCCTGCGCGCGGCCGGCGCGGCCATCCTCGGCAAGACCAACATGACCGAATTTGCCTACTCGGGCGTCGGTCTCAATCCGCATCATGGCACGCCGGCCAATCCGGCCGACAGCGTGCTGGCGCGCATTCCCGGCGGCTCGTCGTCGGGCGCGGCGGTGTCGGTGGCAGCCGGCATCTGCGTGGCCGGGATCGGCTCGGATACCGGTGGTTCGATCCGGATTCCCGCGGCGCTGTGCGGACTGGTCGGCTTCAAGCCGACCGCACGACGGGTGCCGACGACAGGCGCAATTCCGCTATCGACCACGCTCGACACGATCTGCGCCATGACGCGCTCGGTCGACGATTGCATCCTGCTCGATGCGATCCTGGCGGACCTGCCACTGCATGTTGCGCCGCTGCCGCTGGCCGGTCTGCGTCTGGCGGTGCCGGGCACGCTCATGCTCGACGCGATGGATGCGCATGTGGCAGCGACCTTTGCCGCCACGCTGACCCGGCTCTCGCGTGCCGGCGCCCACATCATCGACAGCGCCATGCCGGAACTGGCGGAGTATCAGGGCTTCGGATATTTTTCCGGCGCCGAAGCGTTCGCGTGGCACCGTGATCTGCTGGAGCGCCAGGAGGCCGGATACGACCCCCGCGTCGCCAGGCGCATCCGGCTTGGGGCAACACTGTCGGCAGCCGACTACATCGACCTGCACAAGGCACGCAATGCCTGGATCGCGCGCATGGCCGACGTGGTGGCGCCATACGACGCGTTGATCATGCCGACCGTGCCGGTGGTGGCCCCCCCGATCGCCGCTCTGGAGGCGTCGGACGAGGAATTTTTTCGGAACAACGGCCTGTTGTTGCGTAATACCGCTGCCTTCAACCTGCTAGACGGTTGCGCGATCTCGGTGCCCTGTCAGGCGGCGGGCACCTTGCCGGTCGGATTGATGATCGCCGGCCCGGCCATGGCCGATGCCCGCATCCTGGCAGTGGCACGAGCGATCGAAGTCTGCCTGCGCGAGCAGGCTCCCCGATTGTCGTTGCTCTGAGTCTTATTCGCCGAGCAATTCGGCGATGGTCTGCATGCCGTCGACATGCTCGGCCACGACCTTGATGATCACGACGATCGGTATCCCGAGCAGCAAGCCCCAGATTCCCCACAGCCAGCCCCAGAACAGAAGCGCGATGAACACGGCGGTGGCGTTCATCTTGGCGATGCGTCCGGTCATCCACGTCGTCACGAACGTGCCGACCACCGTGGCAATGCCCAGCGACGTGCCGGCCACCAGCACTGCGCTGGAGATGGATTCGAATTGCATGAACGCCACCAGACCGGTCGAGCCCATGATCAGCATCGGGCCGAAATACGGAATCACGTGCAGCAGTCCGGCGGCTACCGCCCACGCGCCGGCATTTTCCAGGCCGAGCCAGCGCAGCGCCCCCCACATCAACAGCGCAAGCAGGGTGTTCGTCACCAGCAGCATGAACATGTAGCTCTGGATCGAGTCATTCATCGCGTCGAGGATCTGCACCGTGATTTTCTTGTTCGACAATGAAGGCCCGGTCAGCTTGACCAGCTTGCGCTTGAATGTATCACCCGACAGGAGCACGAAGAACACGAGGAACATCACCATGACCGCCTGGGACAGGAACCCGATGGCGCCCATCGACCCGGCCCACAGCAACTCGGTCAGGTTCATTGCGGCCTCGGTAGTATTGTTGCTGCCCTTGGCCGGGGCTGACTTCATGCCGGCGGCCTGATTGGTGGCCTTGGTCAGTTCGTCGGCTGCGGCCTGCATCTGCTGGATCGTGCTCGGCTGGTCGTCGCGAATCTTCGAGAGGGCCCGCGACAGGCGGTGCGTGGTCGTGGGGAGTTGTTCGACGATCGACTGGAATTCATTGTGCAGGGTACTGCCGACGGCGACCATGCTGCCGAGAATGGTCAGCATGACCAGGCTGGTTGCCACCAGTCGTGGCAGGCGCCGGCGCTCCAGCCACGACACCAGCGGATTCAATGTGTACGAGATGAAGATGCCGAACACCACCGGAATGAAAAATTTATGCGCCCATTGCAACGCAAATACCACGGCAAGGATGGCCAGCAGCGCCAGCGCCACGCCGCGCGCATCGACATGAACCCTTACGGGCAAACCCGTAGCGGTGGCTGCCTTTTCCGCGACCACCAGC
>JACMRD010000242.1 GCA_014376645.1 Herminiimonas sp.
GCATCGACGCACAAGCGCGCGCCAGCCGCATGCACCATGCGCGCGACCTCGGCCACCGGATTGACGGTGCCGAGAATGTTGGACGCCTGCGTCATGCTGACCCAGCGTGTCTTCGGTGTCAGCAGCGCCTGCAGGTCGGCCAGTTTCAGCTCCATCGAATCGGGGTCGATGTTCCAGAACTTGATGACCGCGCCCTGCTGCTCCAGCGCGACCCAGGCGCCGATGTTGGCTTCATGGTCGCTGTCGGTGAGGATGATTTCATCGCCTGCCCGGATGCCCGGCGCCAGCGCCCGGCAGAACAAGAACATCAGCAACGTGGTGGCGCCACCCATGACGACTTCTTCGGCGCGCCGGGCATTGATCAGGACAGCCACCGAGTCGCGCGCCGCGAGCACCCGTTCGGTAGCGATCTGCGACTCGCTGTAGGATGCGCCGGTCTGCACGTTGCTGCCCAACAGATACTCGCCGATGCGGTTGACGACCTGCTGCGGCACCTGTGAGCCGCCGGCGTTGTCGAGATAGGCATAGCCCTTGGCCAGCGCCGGGAACTGGGCCCGGACGAATTCGAGATCAAGCATGTTGCATGTTCATTCAATTGTCCTTTTTACCCAGGCACCCGTACCCAACCCTCCATCAGCACCCGCGCACTGCGGCTCATGATGGCTTTCTTGACCTGCCATCGGCCGTCGACCAGGCTCGCCTCGGCGCCGACGCGCAGCGTGCCCGAAGGATGCCCGAAGCGCACGGCCTGACGTGCACCGCCGCCGGCCGCCAGGTTGACCAGCGTACCCGGGATCGCCGCCGCAGTGCCGATGGCGACTGCCGCCGTGCCCATCATCGCATGGTGCAATTTGCCCATCGACATGGCACGCACCAGCAGGTCGACGTCGCCTGCTGCGACCGGCTTGCCGCTCGACGAAACATAATCGGCCGGCGCGGCGACGAAGGCGATCTTTGGCGTGTGCTGGCGCCTGGCGGCTTCGTCGATGTGCTTGATGAGGCCCATCCGTAGGGCACCACAGGCACGGATGGTTTCGAAGCGGGCCAGCGCCGTCGGGTCGCTGTTGATCGCATCCTGCAATTCGGTACCCGTGTAGCCGATGTCGGCCGCATTAACGAAGATGGTCGGAATGCCGGCATTGATCATGGTCGCCCTGAACGTGCCGACACCAGGCACTTCCAGGTCATCGACCAGGTTCCCGGTCGGGAACATCGCTCCGCCACCGCCCTCTTCCTCGGCTGCCGGGTCCATGAATTCGAGTTGCACTTCGGCGGCCGGAAAGGTCACGCCGTCGAGTTCGAAGTCGCCCGTTTCCTGTACCGCGCCGTCGGTGATCGGTACGTGCGCAATGATGGTCTTGCCGATGTTGGCCTGCCAGATGCGGACGACGGCAACGCCATCGCGCGCGCCGTTTTTACCATCCTGCAAAACCTTGCCCAACTCGACCAGGCCGCTACTGATGGCGAACGGCCCGACCGCGGCCGACAGGTTGCCGCAATTGCCGCTCCAGTCGACGAAGGCCGAATCGATCGAGACCTGGCCGAACAGGTAATCGACATCGTGATCGGGCCGGCTGCTGGCCGACAGGATCACGGTCTTGCTGGTGCTGGAGGTGGCGCCGCCCATGCCGTCGATCTGCTTGCCGTAGGGGTCGGGGCTGCCGATGACGCGCAACAGCAGCGCGTCGCGGGCAGTGCCCGGCACCTGTGCCGCCTGCGGCAGATCCTGAAGCCGGAAGAACACGCCCTTGCTGGTGCCGCCGCGAAGGTAAGTCGCTGCGATTTTCACTTGCGGCGGGTTGAGCGGGGTAACGTTCGATACGAGCGCCATGCTCAGGCTGCCTTCACGACGGTTTCCAGGAAGTCCTGGGCAAAACGCTGCAGCACGCCGCCGGCTTCGTAGATCGAGACTTCCTCGGCGGTGTCGAGGCGGCAGGTGACCGGTACTTCCAGCCGGTCGCCGTTACGCCGGTTGATCACCAGCGTGAGCATGGCGCGCGGCATGCGCTCGCCGATGACATCGAAGGTTTCGGTGCCATCGATACCCAGCGTGATACGGTTGACGCCGAGCGTGAACTCGAGCGGCAGCACGCCCATGCCGACCAGGTTGGTGCGGTGGATGCGTTCGAAACCTTCGGCGGCGATCGCCTCGACCCCCGCCAGACGCACGCCCTTGGCAGCCCAGTCACGCGACGAGCCCTGGCCGTAATCGGCGCCGGCGATGATGATCAGGGGCTGCTTGCGGGCCATGTAGGTTTCGATGGCTTCCCACATGCGAGTCACCTCGCCCTCCGGCTCGATTCTCGCCAGAGAGCCGGCTTTTACCTTGCCGTCAACGCGCACCATTTCATTTTTCAGCGTCGGATTGGCGAAGGTCGCACGCTGTGCGGTCAGGTGATCGCCGCGAAGGGTGGCGTAGGAATTGAAATCCTCTTCCGGCAAGCCCATCTTTGCCAGATAAGCGCCGGCGGCGCTGTCGAGCATGATCGCATTCGATGGCGACAGGTGATCGGTCGTGATGTTGTCACCCAGGACCGCCAGCGGGATCATGCCCTTGAGCGGACGGGCGCCGGCCAGCGCGCCCTCCCAATACGGCGGACGGCGGATGTAGGTGCTCATCGGGCGCCAGTCGTAGAGCGGACTGAC
>JACMRD010000243.1 GCA_014376645.1 Herminiimonas sp.
GAATTTTTCTGAATGGATCCATTCGTAGCTTCTTTAGCCAGGTTATCCAAAAATCAAAATCAGCTAATCTTTCTCTATATGCCAAGCCCGAAGAACGGTGTGGCTTCCCCCACAGCGACGCGGTCTACCAAAAGGGGCTCTAGACGCCCAGCAAGGTTTCGATGTCGGCCGTCAGTTCTTCCGGTTTGGTCGTCGGCGCATAACGCTTGAAGACCGTGCCATCTTTCTTCACGAGGAACTTGGTGAAGTTCCACTTGATCGCCTCGCTGCCCAGGATGCCGGGCGCGGCGTGCTTGAGGTGCCGGAACAGCGGGTCGGCATGTTCGCCGTTGACATCGATCTTGGCCAGCAGCGGGAAGCTCACGCCGAAGTTTTTTTCGCAGAAGGCGCCGATTTCTTCGGCGCCCCCGGGTTCCTGCGCACCGAACTGATTGCACGGAAAGCCGAGTACCGTCACGCCGCGGTCCCTGAATTGCTGGTAGACCGCTTCCAGCCCCTTGTACTGAGGCGTGAAGCCGCACTTGCTGGCGGTGTTGACGATCAGGAGTACCTGGCCGCGGTACTGCGACAGGTCGAGCGGCGTGCCGCCCAGCGCTGTGGTGGTGAAGTCGAATACAGTGTTCATGTGTAGGTACCGCCCAGAAGAAATGGTGAATGTCTGCTGGGCAGGTGCTCAGACGATGCCCAGGTGTTCGGTGCCCTTGTTGAGATCGCGGTTGCTCGCATCCTTGCTGCGCAACTTGATCGCCAGGCGCAGATCGTTGACCGAGTCGGCGTTGCGCAAGGCATCTTCATACGAGATCTTATCGTCCTCGTACAGATCGAACAAGGCTTGATCGAAGGTCTGCATGCCGAGTTCGCGCGACCTCTTCATGATCTCCTTGATCTCGTGGACATCGCCCTTGAAGATGAGGTCGGAGATGAGCGGAGAGTTCAACATGACCTCGACCGCCGCGCAGCGGCCCTTGGTGTCGCGCAGCGGCACCAGGCGCTGCGAGATCATGCCCTTGAGGTTCAGCGACAGATCCATCAGCAATTGCTGGCGCCGTTCTTCCGGGAAGAAGTTGATGATCCGGTCGAGCGCCTGGTTCGAGCTGTTCGCATGCAGGGTGGCCAGGCAAAGGTGGCCGGTCTCGGCGAAGGCGATCGCGTAATCCATGGTCTCGCGGTCGCGGATCTCGCCGATCTGGATCACGTCGGGCGCCTGGCGCAGGCTGTTGCGCAGCGCCGTGCCCCAGTCCTCGGTATCGACGCCGACGTCGCGCTGCGTGACGATGCAGTTGCGATGCGGATGGATGTATTCGACCGGGTCCTCGACCGTGATGATGTGGCCGAAGCTGTTCTCGTTGCGGTGGCCGACCATCGCCGCCAGCGTGGTGGACTTGCCGCTGCCGGTCGCGCCGACCATGATCACCAGGCCGCGCTTGGTCATGGCGACTTCGCGCAGGATGTCCGGCACGCCCAGGTCCTCGAGTTTCGGGATCTTGGTGGTGATGGTCCGTAGCACCATGCCGACCTTGCCCTGCTGGACGAAGGCCGAGACCCGGAAACGCCCGAGGTCGCCCGGGCTGATGGCGAAATTACATTCTTTCCTGGCCTCGAATTCGGCAGCCTGCTTGTCGTTCATGATCGCCCGCGCCAGCTCGATCGTGTGACTGCTCGAGAGCGGTTGATTCGACACCGGCGTGACGCGCCCATCGATCTTGAAGGCCGGTGGAAAATCGGTCGTGATGAACAGGTCGGAGCCGTTCTTGCCGACCATCAGCCGAAGCAAGTCGTTCATGAATTTGGTGGCCTGATCACGTTCCATGCTGCGTCCTAACGGTGTGGTGGATGGTGCAAGGACGCGCGAGGATTCGCGGCGCCCTGCGCTCAGCCTGGATCATTGCATCATCCAGGGAAATTTTCAGGCGTCTTCGCGGCCGAGCGGGCGGCCGCCAGGGAAATCACGTTGCGCTTGACCAGATCGGTGAGGTTGCTGTCGAGCGTTTGCATGCCCATGTTGCTGCCGGTCTGGATGGCCGAATACATCTGCGCGATCTTGGCTTCCCGGATCAAGTTGCGGATGGCCGGCGTGCCGATCATGATTTCATGCGCCGCCACCCGGCCGGCGCCGTCCTTGGTCTTCAGGAGCGTCTGCGAGATCACGGCCTGCAGCGACTCCGAGAGCATCGCGCGCACCATTTCCTTTTCATCGCCGGGGAAGACATCGACGATCCGGTCGATGGTCTTGGCCGCCGACGAGGTATGCAGGGTGCCGAACACCAGGTGACCGGTCTCGGCCGCCGACAGGGCCAGCCGGATCGTTTCCAGATCGCGCAACTCGCCCACCAGCACCACGTCCGGATCTTCGCGCAGCGCCGAACGTAGCGCGGCCGAAAACGAATGCGTGTGCGGGCCGACCTCGCGCTGGTTGATCAGGCACTTCTTGGACTCGTGCACGAATTCGATCGGGTCCTCGATGGTGAGGATGTGCGCGTATTCGTTTTCGTTGACGTGGTTGACCATCGCTGCCAGCGTGGTCGATTTGCCGGAACCGGTCGGGCCGGTGACCAGCACCAGGCCGCGCGGCTTCAACGCCAGCTCGGCAAAAATCTTCGGCGCATGCAGGTTTTCCAGGCTCAGGATTTTCGAGGGAATGGTCCGCATCACGGCAGCGGCGCCACGGTCCTGATTGAAGGCGTTGACGCGGAAGCGGGCCAGGCCTGGAATGGCAAACGAAAAATCGACCTCGAGGTTTTCTTCGTAGGCCTTGCGCTGGCCGTCGTTCATGATGTCGTAGATCATACCGTGGACATCTTTGTGCTCAAGGGGCGGCAGATTGATGCGACGGACGTCGCCGTGCACGCGTATCATCGGGGGCAAACCCGAGGAGAGATGCAGATCGGAGGCGTTGTTCTTGACCGAAAAAGAGAGCAGCTCGGAGATATCCATTCGATGATCCTTGGGCCATGCAGTGCGTGGAAATCACAGGCGCCCGTACCAGAAAGTTGGTAATCGGGAAATTAGTTGGTTAAAATCAACAGTCCAATGATTATGTCCAGAATCCCTTTGAACTTGCAAGCCGTGCATGCGCGGATTGCCGCAGCAGCGGCCAAAGTGTCGCGTCCGAAGCAGGAAATATCCCTGCTCGCCGTGAGCAAGACTTTCGGCGCCGATGCCGTCCTGCAGGCAGTCGCTGCCGGCCAGCACGATTTCGGCGAAAACTACCTGCAAGAAGCCCTCGAAAAAATTGAAGAAGTTCGCCGCTCACAAAACAACGCAATCATGCTGAAATGGCATTTCATCGGGCCGATCCAGAGCAACAAGACGCGGCCGCTCGCTGAGCATTTCGACTGGGTGCATTCGGTCGACCGCGAAAAAATCGCACAGCGTCTCGCGGATCAACGTCCGGCCGGTCTGCCGCCACTCAACGTCTGCATCCAGGTCAACATCAGCGGCGAAACCAGCAAGTCCGGCGTGCCACCGGAGGAGGTAATGGACCTGGCGCGCTCGATCGGCATGCATCCGCAGTTGTGCCTACGCGGGCTCATGGCGATTCCCGAGCCCGCTGCGGATTTCGAGGCGCAGCGCCGACCATTCCATGCGCTTCATGCGCTTTATCAACGTTTGCAGGACGCCGGCATTGCTCTCGATACTCTGTCGATCGGCATGTCGGATGACCTCGAAGCGGCCATCGCGGAAGGCGCCACCATCGTGCGCGTCGGTTCGGCGATTTTTGGAAAACGTGACCATGCCGAACCCGCCTTATCTTGAACCGGCAATGCCGGTGACACCGGCCACCACCGCCTTGCGCATCAGTTTCATCGGCGGCGGCAACATGGCCTCCGCACTCATCGGCGGACTTGCCGGCAAGCTGACCGACGCCGCCCATCTGTACGTGGTCGAGATCAACCCAGAGGCGCGCGCCCGGTTGCAGCAATCCGGCGTGCGCACTTCGGAAGCGATCGACGCTACAGTGGGCAACAGCGACGTCATCGTGCTGGCCGTCAAACCGCAGCAGATGCGCGAGGTCGTGGCGGCCCTGAAACCGTTCGTGACGACACAAATGCTGATCTCGATTGCGGCCGGGATCCGCGCCGTCGACCTGTCGCGCTGGCTGGACGGCTACGGCGCCATCGTGCGCACCATGCCGAACACGCCCGCGCTGATCGGCAAGGGCATCACCGGCATGGTAGCGCTGTCCGGCGTGAGCGCACAGCAGCGCGCCCATGCCGACGCCATCATGCGCGCCGTCGGTGCTACCGTCTGGCTCGACGATGAAGCGCTGATCGACCCGGTGACGGCACTCTCCGGCAGTGGCCCTGCCTATGTCTTCTATTTCATCGAAGCGATGCAGCGCGCCGGCGAGGCACTGGGCCTGACCGCCGCGCAGGCCGGTGAGCTGTCGATCGCCACCTTCGTCGGTGCCTCGGAACTGGCCGCCAACGCGACCGACCCGGTGTCGGTACTGCGCGAGCGCGTGACCTCCAAGGGCGGTACCACGCATGCGGCGCTGGTCAGCCTGGCCGACAGCGGCGTGGCCGACGCGATCGTGCGTGCGATCGAGGCCGCGTCGGCGCGCGGCAAAGCGCTGGGAGAAGAATTCGGGCGCGGTTGATCAGCGGCGCAGGCGGTTCAGGATGGGTTCCACCATGCCGAAGATGCGCGTGGCGACCCGCGCTGCTTCGACGGCGGCGAGCATGCGGCGCGGCCTGATCAGGGCGCCGGCGATCAGGAGACCGGCGATCCAGCCCGGATGGTGACGCAGGTTCTTCACGAACTGCACGCCGTGGTCGATCTTCTGCAGAGGCGGGCCGAGCGACGCGCTGCTGGCCAGGATCTCGGCACGTTGCTGCGCCGAGCGCGAGACGAGCATCTCGCGCCGCAGGGGCAGATCATTGATTCGCCTGGCCATGATGCGCTCCTGCCTGTCGGAAAGTATCGAGGTCCTGACTGAGCTCGCTCAGGGTCATGTCGAGCAGGCGCGGCTTGCGCCGGTAATTGCTGTAGACGCGCCAGCCGAGAGTAGCGGCCAGCAGCAGAAAGAACAGGATCAGCGCGAATAACGATTCGATCCGGTGGGTGTCCCAGTAGATCGCGACGATCAGGGTCACCGACAGCAGGAACGCTATCCCGATGCTGAAGACCGCCACCAGCGACAGCAGGAGATAGGAGAAATAGCGGGCAGCCTCTTCTTCGACCTCAACGGCGACCAGCTCGGTACGGGTGTGCAGGATCGCGATCGAGGAAGCCGCCAGCCGGCGCAGCGAGTGGGCGATGGGCATGGATCAGGAATGCCGACTCATTTTCGCCCGATCAGAATCCCGAGCACGAAACCGAAACAGACGCCCGTTGCGACTGCTTGCCATGGGTGATCCTGCACGTAGCGATTGGTATTTCTGGCCACGCCACGGGTGCGCACGAACACGGAGTCACCGACGGTGGTCAGGCCACGACCGAGTACTTCAGCCGGTGGCGTCACTGCCGAAGCGACCCGTTCGCGCGCGCCGTGATACTCCTTGCGCAACTGTTGGCCCGCGTTCTTGAGCATGGACTCACCCTCGCGCAACATGGTCTGCAAGTCTTGCATGAAGTCGCTGCGGGAAGAGGTTTTTTGTATGCTTTCATCCATTATCTCGGTCCGATCGTTCTGGTAACTCGACGAGTGTACGTAGCGTGCCGGAGAGACTTTTTGAGCCGGATCAAATTTTTCAACGTGCGGCGTAATCAATTGCGATGCCCGCGAAGAGTGCGGCACCCAGCCAGTTGTTGTGACGGAAAGCGGCAAAGCATCCGGCCCGCTCGCGCCGCCGGATCAGCGTGTAGTGATACAGCGCGCAGGCCGCGGCCAGCAATAGTCCGGCGATGAACCAGGCGCGCAGGCCGAACTGCCAGCCAACCATGCCGATGATCGCCAGTGCGACGGCATAGCAGGTCATCACGGCAGCCACGTCGAAGCGGCCGAAGGTGATGGCCGAGGTGCGGATGCCGATCTTCAGATCATCCTCGCGGTCGACCATGGCGTATTCGGTATCGTAGGCAATCGCCCAGAAGATGTTCGCCGCCAGCAGCGCCCACGCCGGTGCGGGCACACCATTGGTCACCGCCGCAAAACCCATTGGGATGCCGAAGCCGAAGGCGATTCCCAGATAGGCCTGCGGTATGGCGAAGAAGCGCTTGAAA
>JACMRD010000244.1 GCA_014376645.1 Herminiimonas sp.
ATGGGCTATCTGAAGAGCGACGACGTGATCGTCTTCAATGCTTATGAGCTGCTGCACGTGGCCAAGGTCGAGGCACGCGCCCTGTTCGACGCCGGTTACCGGCCGCCGATGAAGGCACCGGTGCCGGTTGTGGGCCGCTACGGCATCGCCACCATCATGGCGCAACTGGTCAACATGCGCGACGGCGGATTCATCTCGGCGCACGACTACAAGCTCGGCACGATGATCGCGCAGGTCGTCTGCGGTGGCGATGTGGACGAAGGCAGCCTGGTCGATGAACAGTGGCTGCTGGATGCGGAGCGTCGGGCGTTCATGGAATTGCTGAACCATCCGAAAACGCAAGAGCGAATCATGGGGATGATGCAGACCGGTAATCCGGTTAGAAACTAAAGGTCCAAGCGCTGCTTACGAGTCATCCGATATCGCCGACTCATCCCCATGCCCAGCGTATTGCGGGAAAGAGTTGAGCGAAGCGGTACTCTGTCCCCAACTGATCAGACAGTGAGTGCCAAGCAGCGACGAACCGAGTTCCGTGCGAAACGACATACCAAGCACCACAGGAGAACAACATGAGTCAGCAGTTACAAGAAGCCTACATCGTCGCCGCCACCCGTTCCCCGATCGGCAAGGCCCCGCGCGGCATGTTCCGCCATACCCGTCCCGACGACCTGCTGGTATCAGTCCTGCAATCGGCACTGGCGCAGGTCCCCGGTCTGGATCCGAAGACAATCGAAGATGCAATCGTCGGCTGCTCCTTCCCGGAAGGTGCGCAGGGCTTGAACATGGCGCGTAACGCCGTGCTGCTGGCCGGGCTGCCGAACACGATCGGCGGCGTCACCATCAACCGCTACTGCGCCTCCGGCATCACGGCTGTCGCGATGGCGGCCGACCGCATCCGTGTCGGCCAGGCCGACGTGATGATCGCCGCCGGCGCCGAATCGATGTCGATGGTGCCGATGATGGGATTCCATCCCTCGGTGAACATGGACGTGTTCAAGGACGAGAATGTCGGCATGGCCTACGGCATGGGCCTGACGGCCGAGAAAGTCGCGCAGCAGTGGAAAGTCTCGCGCGAGGCGCAGGATCAGTTCGCGCTCGACTCGCACCTCAAAGCTATCGCGGCACAGCAGCGTGGCGACTTCGATGCCGAGACCACGCCGTTCGAGATCATCACGCGCACGCCGAACCTGGCGAGCGGCGAGATCGACCTGAGCCGCCGTACGGTCAACCGCGACGAAGGCGCCCGCGCCGACGCCAACCTGGCAGCGCTGGCGAAGCTGCGGCCGGTATTCTCGGCAAAAGGCTCGGTCACGGCCGGGAATAGTTCACAAACATCGGACGGCGCCGGCGCGCTGATCCTGGTCAGCGAAAAGATCCTCAAGCAATTCAACCTCACGCCGCTGGCGCGCTTTGTCTCCTTCGCGGTGCGCGGCGTGCCGCCCGAAATCATGGGCATCGGTCCGAAGGAAGCGATTCCGGCGGCACTGAAGGCCGGTGGCCTTACCCAGGACCAGATCGACTGGATCGAGCTCAACGAAGCCTTCGCCGCGCAAGCCATCGCAGTGATCCAGGACCTGGGCCTGGACCCGGCCAAGGTCAATCCAATGGGTGGCGCGATCGCCCTCGGTCATCCGCTGGGCGCGACGGGTGCGATCCGCTCGGCGACCGTGATCCATGCAATGCAGCGCCACAAGCTCAAGTACGGCATGGTCACCATGTGCGTCGGTACCGGCATGGGCGCTGCCGGCATTTTCGAACGCATGTAGAGACCGACCCAAGACTGACACGGGTACCGACCGCAGCACCGTCATCGACCAAGGAAACACAAACATGGATATCGACATCAGCAAGGACAGCGGTGTGTTGACGCTGACCTTCAATCGCCTGGAAAAAAAGAACGCCATCACCGCGGCGATGTATCAGTCGCTGGCCGATGCATTGAAGGATGCCGAGGCCGATGCCACGGTGCGGGCAGTCCTGATCGCGGGCCAGCCGCAGATTTTCACGGCCGGAAACGACCTCGACGATTTTCTAAAGAATCCGCCGAGCGGCGCGGACAGTCCGGTGTTCCAGTTCATGCAGCGGATGATCGATTGCAGCAAGCCGACCATCGCCGCCGTCGCCGGTCCGGCGGTCGGCATCGGCACCACGTTGCTGTTGCATTGCGACCTGGTCTACGCCGCCGAGAACGCCAGGCTCAGCATGCCGTTCTCGCAGCTCGGCCTGTGTCCGGAATTCGCGTCCAGCCTGCTGCTACCGCAGCTCGCCGGCAGCCAGCGTGCGGCCGAAAAACTGTTGCTGGGCGAGCCGTTTCTGGCTGCCGAAGCATGCGCCATGGGCCTGGTCAACCGGGTGTTGCCAGCCGATGAACTGCTGCCGTTCGCGCGTGCGCAGGCTGCCAAGCTCGTGGCCCTGCCAGCCTCGTCGGTGCGCGCCACCAAGCGCCTGATGAAGGCCGACCAGGTCGCCGCAATCAAGGCGCGCATCATGGAAGAAAACCTCGCTTTCGGCACGATGTTGGGCACGCGGGAAGCCAAGGAAGCGTTCGCTGCTTTTTTCGAAAAGCGCAAGCCGGATTTTTCGCGCTTTGCCTGAACCGTCATGCCGGTGACCAAGTCACCACGCGCCGCCTGCGGGTCGTCAAGTATCGCGGTTCGGCGCACGGCAGCAACGACTACCCGTCAGCTCCACCGGCCGCATGCCGCCTGTCAACCGGGACTGACAACTGAGCGTACACTCACCGTTTTCGGCACGACTCTGCGCGATGCAAAACGATTTCCATTTCCTGGTTGTGAACGACGCCCTGCCGATGCGTCATGTGGTCACGCACCTGCTGCGCGAGCTTGGCTATCGCAAGATTTCGGAAGCCGTCGATGGTGCCATGGCGCTGCGCGCCTGCAAGAATGCGCAGGTGATCGGCGCGCCGATCAGTTTCGTCATCACCGATTGCGCCATGCCGGTCATGAACGGCCTGGACCTGATCCGCGCCATTCGTTCGACACCGGGCCTGGCCGACCTGCCGGTGCTGATGGTGACACCGCAGGCCAGCAAGGAAAACATCCTGGCGGCAGCCGAAGCCGGTACCGACGGCTATATCGTGCGACCCTTCAATGCCCATGCGCTGCGCCGCAAGCTCGACGAAATCCTTAAACTCAAAGGTCTGGCGGCCTGATCATTTCACTGGCCAGATGCCGATGTTCGGCATCGGCTGTGCACCGACGGCGGGTGCGGCGGGCACTGCCGTTGCGGGAAGCACCGTTGCCGACTCCTTTCCGTTGCCAACGCCTCCCTTTACCCGATCAAGATTTCCCCGAATCCGTCTGTCGTCGGGCGCCAGCACCGCTGCGCGCTCGAGCAGGACGGTGGCGGTTGCGCGATCACCCTTTGCCCAGGCAGTCGCAGCGGCCTCGTTCAGATAGGCAGGGTCGTAATGATCGCGCGGGGCAGGGGTG
>JACMRD010000245.1 GCA_014376645.1 Herminiimonas sp.
AAGCCCGCTGCCCGATCAGGCGCCTGGAATCCGCAGCACCTGCCCAGGATAGATCCGGTTCGCGTCGCTCAGCATCGGCTGATTCGCCTCGAAAATCCTGTTGTGGTCGTTCGGATCGCCGTACAGGTCCTGAGCGATCTTGGAGAGGCTGTCGCCGCTGCGCACCGTGTACCAGCGGGACGAATCGCCCTGGCCGGCGAAGACGGTCAGCGCATCGTCGACGTGGGCGACACCTTGCACGTTGCCGCAACAGAGAACCATTTTTTCCCGGGTCGGCTGATCCGGTACTTCGCCACTACTGGTGACGGTCGAACTGGCAGCGTCGTACTTGACGCGCTTTTTCCTTACCCTGCAAATCGGCCGGCGGCGTTTCGGCTGCGGGCACACCACCCTCGGTCTGGCCATTATGCCGAGCGGCGCCAATGTGGGTCAGCTTTTCGCCCGCATCCTTCAAAAATGAAATCAGACTCATGATGTCCTCCTGGCTGAGGTTCAACAATCATGATGGCACCGGAATCGCCGCCAGCTCCTGCGCAGCGTATGACAAGGCGCAAAATCGCCGCAGACTCTTATTTCAGGTCGGGCGCTTCCACCTTGGTCTGGATGATGCTGACCGGCTTACCTTTCAGCAGGCGCCAGAAAAACACACCATAACCGGACAGACCGTAGACAACGAACAGGCCGAACAGCACTTTCGGCGGATCGCTGGAAATGGCGACGAAGGCCAGGACGATTAAAAAAACTGCGATGAATGGCACCGACTTGCGGAAATTGACCTGCTTGAAACTGTAGAACGGTACGTTGGTGACCATCGTCAGGCCGGCGTAGAGAGTGATGATCCAGGCTGCCCAGCTGAGATCGGCACCGGCAAAACGCAGGTCGTCCATCAGCCAGATGAAGCCGGCCACCAGCGCTGCTGCCGCCGGGCTCGGCAAGCCTTGAAAATAGCGCTTGTCCACCACTTCGATGTTGGTATTGAAACGCGCCAGGCGTAAGGCAGCGCCAGCGCAATAGACGAAGGCGGCCAGCCAGCCGAGCTTGCCCAGTCCGCGCAAGGACCACGCATACACCACCAGGGCCGGCGCCACGCCGAACGACACCATGTCCGACAAGCTGTCGTACTGTGCGCCGAACTCGCTCTGGGTATTGGTCAGGCGCGCCACGCGACCATCGATCCCGTCGAGCACCATGGCCGCGAAGATCGCGATCGATGCGTGGTCGAATTTCAGGTTCATTGCCATGACGATGGCGTAAAAACCGCAAAACAGCGCCGCTGTCGTGAACGCATTCGGCAGCAGGTAAATGCCGCGCCGACGCAAAGTCGGCCGGTGCACTTCACCCTCTTCCAGATGGGGGTGGTGCAAGGTCTGCTTGTTGCCACGCAAAGTCTTCGAAATCGGAAACTTGCGCTTGGCTTTACGGCGATTGAAAGTGGCCATGCGAATCCTGTTGTGGGTGCCGCCATTCTAGTCGAGCGAGCAGCAAATGCAACGCCGGCAACGTGTTTGCCGCAAGCCAACTTTCGGTGTGCGCCGATCAGCGCGACGCGTCGTCGATGGTGCGGCGCTGCTCATCGGCCTGCTTGAGCAGACTGCCCTCCACTGCTTTTGCACGGTCCAGTGCCTCGCGCTGCGGCTTGACGAGGTCAGGCGGCGGCTTCGGCGAGCATGCCGCCACCATCGTCGCGGCACTCAGCAACAGTGCACCACCGATCGCTCGCAGCCGATCGCCGCGATTCGTCGCACTCACTTGAACCGGACCTTGGCCACCAGTCGCATCTGTAGCGTGGTCTCGCCCGGCTCGAAGCTCGGCTCCTCGACCACCACCTGCTCCGCCATGGCCGAGCGCATGCTGGCTTTCGCCGTGACGCCCTCTGGCGCCTGGGCGTAGGCCCCCGAGCCTTCGAAGTCGACCGTGTCGAGCACGGCGTCCGTCACCTTGCGTCCCATCGCGCCGGCAACCGATGCGAGCCGCTCGGACAGGTTCTGCCAGGTGGCGGTGATGCGTTTGTCGTCAAGGCGCTTGCTGGCAGCGGAAGAGAGACCGAAATTGATGGACGACAACGAGAGTATTTTCTGGGCGGCCGCAACCGTCTTCGGCAACGCCGGCAGATTGGTGGTGGTGAGGTCGACGTACTGACCGATGCGCCAGGCGATCGGTTGACGCACTCGGGTGCCCTTTGGCTGCGGTTCGTCGGGATAGACCGGATAAGTGTAGTAGCCGCGCGTCCTGAGGACCGCCTGTGGGTCTTCGCGCTTGAGGATCTCGACGCCCTGCTTCATCTTCAGGTTCACGCGCGATGCGACAACGGTCTTGTCCTTGTCCTGCTCCTCGATGCTCATCGTCAGATGGGCTTCGTCGTTGGCCTGGCGAACTTCGCCGTAGGCTGGAATCACTACCAAGGTACCCGCTGTCGGTAGTGGCGCTTGGGCGATGGCGGCGCAACTGAGCAGCGCGAGTGGCAATGCTGAAAGACGCTGCAGAAAAAATCGTAATTGACTGGCCATGATGTACCCCTTGAAAAAAACCACCTGCAGTGTACCGTCGGCGCTGGCACGATGGGCAGAATGATCCCTGCCGACGCGCCCTATTGCAGGCGCCTCATTGCAGGTGTAAAAAAAGCGGCGCTTGCGCGCCGCTTTGAAATCGCACCCAGCCTCCTTGAAAGGAGGCCGATGTGTTGCTTCTTAGTTCTTGGTCTGGTCGACCAACTTGTTCTTTGCAATCCACGGCATCATCGCGCGCAACTTGGCACCGACTTCTTCGATCTGGTGTTCGCCTGTCAGACGGCGGCGGGAAATCAAAGTCGGCGCACCGGCTTTGTTTTCGAGGATGAAGCTCTTGGCATATTCGCCGGTCTGAATATCCTTGAGGCACTGACGCATTGCGTTCTTCGTGTCTTCGGTAACGATCCGTGGGCCGGTCACGTACTCGCCGTATTCTGCATTGTTCGAAATCGAGTAGTTCATGTTGGCGATGCCGCCTTCATAAATAAGGTCGACGATCAGTTTCAATTCGTGCAGGCACTCGAAATATGCCATTTCCGGCGCATAGCCGGCTTCAGTCAATGTTTCGAATCCGGCTTTGATCAGTTCGACCGCACCACCGCACAGCACTGCCTGTTCGCCGAACAGATCGGTCTCTGTCTCTTCGCGGAAGTTGGTCTCGATGATGCCGGCACGGCCACCACCGTTGGCCATTGCGTACGACAATGCAATGTCACGGGCCATGCCCGACTTGTCCTGATAGATCGCGATCAAATGCGGCACACCACCGCCTTGCGAGTACGTCGAGCGCACGGTATGACCCGGCGCCTTCGGTGCGATCATGATCACGTCCAGATCGGCGCGCGGCACGACCTGCCCGTAATGGACATTGAAGCCATGGGCGAAGGCCAGCACGGCGCCTTGCTTGGCGTGCGGCGCGACGTTTTCGTTATAGACCTGCGCGATGTTTTCATCCGGCAGCAGAATCATGATGACGTCGGCAGCCTTGACCGCGTCGTTGACTTCGGCGACGTTGAGGCCGGCATTCTTGACCTTGTCCCACGATGCCCCGCCCTTGCGCAGGCCGACGGTGACCTTGCAGCCGGAGTCGTTCAGATTCTGTGCGTGAGCATGGCCCTGGGAGCCGTAGCCGATGATGGCGACGTTCTTGCCCTTGATGAGGGAGAGGTCGCAGTCCTTGTCGTAAAAAACTTTCATGATTTTCCTAGCCTAGTAAATTATTGGTATGTGTCGTTCGTCTGTTCGTCTGTCTGTGAAACCGAATGCGGGTCCGGATACTGCGGGGTACGTGCCGGGTTACACCTTCAGGATGCGCTCGCCGCGGCCGATGCCCGAACCGCCGGTACGGACGGTTTCGAGGATCGAGGCGCGGTCGATGGAATCGATGAAGGCGTCCAGTTTGGTCTTGTTGCCCGTCAGTTCGATCGTGTAGGTTTTCTCGGTGACGTCGATGATCCGGCCACGGAAAATATCCGCAGTGCGCTTCATTTCTTCACGCTCCTTACCCACCGCGCGCACCTTGATGAGCATGAGCTCGCGTTCGATGTGCGCGCCTTCGGTCAGGTCGACTACCTTGACGACCTCGATGAGCCGGTTCAGATGCTTGGTGATCTGTTCAATGACGTCGTCCGAGCCATTGGTGGCGATCGTCATGCGCGACAACGTCGCATCTTCGGTCGGCGCCACGGTGAGCGTTTCGATGTTGTAGCCGCGCGCGGAGAACAGACCGACAACACGGGACAAGGCACCGGCTTCATTTTCGAGTAAAACAGAAACGATATGGCGCATGATCAGAGATCCTCCGAACCGAGCAGCATTTCCGACAAACCTTTACCCGCCTTGACCATCGGCCAGACGTTCTCGGTCTGATCGGTGATGAAGTTCATGAACACCAGCCGGTCCTTCATGCCGAAGGCCTCGTGCAGCGCGCCATCGACATCGGCGGGATTCTCGATCTTCATGCCGACGTGTCCGAATGATTCGGCCAGCATCGAAAAATCCGGCAGCGAATCCATGTACGACTCGGAATAGCGCGAGCCGTAGTCGATCTGTTGCCACTGCCGGACCATGCCGAGGAAACGGTTGTTGAGCAGGATGATCTTTGGTGTCAGGTGATATTGCTTGCAGGTTGCGAGCTCCTGAATGCACATCTGGATCGAGGCCTCGCCCGTGATGCAGGCCACCGTCGCGCCCGGGTTCGCCAGTTGCACGCCCATCGCATATGGCAGGCCGACGCCCATGGTGCCGAGTCCACCGGAATTGATCCAGCGGCGCGGCTTGTCGAAACCGTAGTACTGGGCTGCCCACATCTGGTGCTGGCCGACATCGGAAGTAATGAAGGCGTCGCCCTTGGTGATGTCCCAGACTTTCTGGACCACGGATTGCGGCTTGATGAACGTGTCGGAGGTCGCAAACTTCAGGCACTGCTTGCCGCGCCATTCGTTGATCTGCTTCCACCAGTCGGCCAGACTGGCCGGATTAGGCTTTGCTTCCGCTGCGTCCAACTGGGTCAGCAGTTCGACCAGCACGTCCTTGACGTTGCCCACGATCGGAATATCCACCTTGACCCGTTTCGAGATCGATGATGGGTCGATGTCGATGTGGATGATCTTGCGCGGTACCGAAGAAAAGTGTTTCGGGTTGCCGATCACGCGGTCGTCGAAACGCGCACCGATGGCGATCAGGACGTCGCAGTTCTGCATCGCCATGTTGGCTTCGTACGTGCCGTGCATGCCGGGCATGCCGACGAACTTGTCGCTCGATGATTTGTAGGCGCCCAGTCCCATCAGGGTGTTGGTGACCGGGAAGCCAAGCTTGTCGACCAGCTTGTTCAATTCAGGTGAAGCATTCGCCAGGATCACACCGCCGCCGGTGTAAATCATCGGCCGCTCGGCTGCGAGCAGGAGCTGGACCGCCTTGCGTATCTGTCCTGAATGGCCCTTGTCGACCGGCTTGTACGACCGCATCTCGATTTCCTTCGGGTACGCGTAGGCGCACTTGTGCATCGTGATGTCTTTCGGGATGTCGACCAGAACCGGGCCTGGACGACCGGTGGTGGCGATGAAGAATGCCTTCTTGATCGTCAGCGCCAGGTCCTTGACATCCTTGACCAGAAAATTATGCTTGACGCAGGGACGCGTGATGCCGACGGTATCGCACTCCTGGAACGCGTCCTGACCGATGGCATGCGACGGTACTTGACCGGAAATGACGACCATCGGAATCGAGTCCATGTAGGCCGTGGCCAGGCCGGTCACGGCATTCGTCACGCCCGGACCCGAGGTCACGAGGGCGATCCCGACCTTGTTTGAACTGCGCGAGTAAGCGTCGGCTGCATGAATGGCAGCCTGCTCATGGCGAACGAGGATATGTTGGAACTTGTCCTGGTTGAAAATCGCGTCGTAGATGTACAGAACAGCGCCGCCCGGATAACCGAACACATGTTCCACACCCTCTTCCGCGAGGCAGCGCACGAGAATTTCGGCGCCTGTGATTTCCATACTGGAATTGCTGGAATTACTGGTATTGCTAGTCATGTTGCGTTCCTTTCAAGGTCCATTGGAAATTGATCGGATGCTCATTCCTGACGAAAGCAAGGCGTGCAACAGTTGGTAGGCGTCCCTTTGCGTGCGGTCACGCCATCTGTAAGCCGTATCCGTAGATGCGGTTCCAGCAGGCGCTAAACGCGACTCGTTCGGCCGAAAGCACTGTCGCATCACACCTGATTCCTCGCGCTTGTGGCACGGGTCAGAGCAAACAGCTTTAAATTGTCAAAGCGCGTCCGGTCGATGAGTGGCATTCTGCGCCGCGATCGATCGGACCATAGAGTACCCCCGCTGTGGCGGAGGGACTCACACGTTAATGCGTCGCACCATTTCGGTCAAGTCAAATCCACCGAAACCCGTTTGAAATCAAGGATTTTCAGCCACATTCATGCACAGCGCTGCGCTTTTTTGCTAGTATGCGGACAGTTTCACGAGACAAACTTCGCCAGCCCGACGACGTCCAATCTATTTTTTGAATAACGTCGCACCCACCGCGCCGGACCGCATGGCCACCGAAAAAGAACTCTCGGACTTCCTCGAAAACGTGGAACGTCGCGCATTCAAGCAAGCAGTGTACGCCGTTCGCAAGGACGAATCGGCGCTCGACATCGTGCAAGACGCGATGATCAAGCTAGCCGACAAGTATGGCGACAAGCCTGCGGCCGAACTGCCGCTGCTATTCCAGCGCATCTTGCAGAACACCATCCACGATTATTTCAGAAGAGAAAAAGTCCGCAACACCTGGGTCAGCCTGTTTTCGAATCTGGCGGGCGCCCGCGAGGACAGCGAAGATTTCGATATACTAGAGACATTCGAGTCCGAAGACGGCAGTCAGGCGTCGGAGTCGAGCGCCGACAAGGTAGAGCGGGATCAGGTCCTCACAGCGATCGACACCGAAGTACAAAAACTCCCGACGCGTCAACGGGAAGCGTTTCTCATGCGTTACTGGCAGGATATGGATGTGGCCGAAACGGCTGCAGCAATGGGATGTTCCGAGGGCAGCGTAAAAACACACTGCTCCCGCGCGACACATGCCCTGGCCCATGCACTGCGAGCCAAAGGAATTACGCTATGAACCACGTTATGACTGCCAGAGAAATCAACTTCGCCTACAAAGTGCGACATGCGCTGAACGAACACGTTGAGAATTTGCCAGCGCCGACCGTTGACCGTCTTGCCGCGGCGCGAAAAGCTGCGCTGGCACGCAAGAAGAAAAACGCCCCGACCCGCGTACTCGCCACGCAGGGCGTCATCGCCGGTCATGCAGGTGCGTTTTTCGGGCAGCCAATGTCCTGGATCGGGCGCCTCGGTGTTGCGGCACCCCTACTTCTGGGCGCGGCAATCTTCGTTGGCATGTACCAGTCGGCGCAACAGCAACGGATCAGCGAGCTGGCTGAGATCGACGCCGCAGTGCTGGCCGACGAACTGCCGTTGTCGGCCTACCTCGATCACGGTTTCAACGCCTACCTCGCCAAACGGGCGGAATAATGACCGCAGATGGCGCACCACTTCCAGCCGCCCGCGCCTCGCGGGCGGCTTGCATTTCAAGGCGGGTTTCGATCTCGTCGATCGTCGTTTTGCTGACAAGCTGGTTGTTTTATGCGATGACGGTTCCCGCCGTCGCACAAGGGACTACCGCCAACGTGGCGCCGGCGACTGCAGTCAAAGTGACACCAAAACAGGGCAGTGCGGGTCCACTGTGGAAAGATTTGTTGCCAATTCAACAGCAGGCTCTCTCCCCACTGGCAACCGAATGGGACAAGCTCGACGCCACGCATAAAAGCAAGTGGCTAACGATGAGCAAGAAATTCGTCTCCATGAAGCCTGAAGACCAGGCGCGCATCCAGGAGCGCATGCGCGCCTGGGTTGCCTTGACGCCGGACCAGCGGCGGGTTGCCCGCGAAAGCTACGCCCGTACCAAGAAATTGAACACCGATCAAAAATCGGCGCAGTGGGAGCAGTACCAGCAGTTACCGGAAGAACAAAAGAAAAAGCTCGCTGCCGAGGCCGCCAAGAACAAGGTCGCCACGCCACCATCCAGTCAGAGCAAGGTGAAGGTCGTGCCGACGCTGAAATCCGCAACCAAGCCGGTGTTGCAGGAATCGGTGCATCCTCATGCCGGCGCTACCCACGGCGAGCCGGCTGCTGCCGTCACCCCACCGTCCGCAGCGCCCTCACCGTTGCCCGCTGCGCCCACGGCGCCAGCTGAAAAATAAGCCGCATCTTGATCCTTCCAGCAACACCGTCGATCAAGCGTCGCCTTGCCTGCATGGTGTATGAATCATTGCTGCTGTTCGGCGTGATATTCATCACCGGTTGGCTGTTCGATACACTCACGCAGAGCCGCCACGCGCTGACGCTGCGCCATACGCGGCAAGCCTGGCTCTTCCTGGTCATCGGCGCCTATTTCACATTCTTCTGGTGCCGTGGTGGCCAGACCCTGGCGATGAAGACCTGGCGCATTCGCCTGGCGGCCCTGTCCGATGCAGGCTTGCCGGTGCGGGTACCGCTGCGTAACGCGCTGTTGCGCTACCTGTTGGCCTGGCTCTGGTTCCTGCCGGCGCTAGCGATCGACTTCTTTTTCTCCCTCAAAGGGTGGCCGAGCATCGGCCTGATCTTCCTGGGCATGCTGCTCTGGCTGGCGACCGTTCTGCTGAACCCGCACCGCCAGTTCCTCCATGATCGCCTGGCAGGAACGCGCCTGCTCGACGTCCCGAAACACGTCCCTGCCTGATCGCCCGCGGCGCACCCCTGGCATGATCGCCAACCTGACCCGCCTGCTGCTGCTGATTCAACTGATTGCCGCCGCGAGCATCGCGTGGATGCTGAATCACCATGCCGGCGTGACATCTGCTGGTGTCGCCCTTTTTCTCGGCGTCACGATCGTACTGGCAGTGCGGGCGGCGATTACGGCAAACAATTTTCGACTGGCGCATCAGATTTCGGGGACCCTACGTCCAGTGTGCACGCTCGGGTCAAGTGCACGACTGTTGCAGTTTGCACAAGAGTTCCGGGCGACCATGGTCAGCTCATCGTGGTGGATGCCGTTTTGCCGATTATCCTCGGCGCCGCTGATCCTGTCGGCCGATTTGCCGGTTCTCCTGGTGCATGGCTACGGTTGCAACAGCGGATTCTGGCGGCCGCTGAGCCGGTACCTGCAACACACCGGGATCTCGCATCATGCCGTGACCCTGGAACCGGTCCTGGGCAGTAT
>JACMRD010000246.1 GCA_014376645.1 Herminiimonas sp.
GTACGCCTCGATGACGGCCGGGTCGCTCTGGATCTGTTGCGGCGTGCCTTCGGCGATCTTCTTGCCGAAGTCAAAGACCGTGATCGTGTCCGATACACCCATCACCAGGCGCACGTTGTGTTCGACGAAGATTACCGTGATACCGGCGTCGCGCAAGGCGCGGATGGTCTCCATCAACCGCGTCGATTCCTGCGGATTCATGCCGGCGGCCGGTTCGTCCAGCAACAGCACTTGCGGGCCCGTGGCCACGGCACGAGCGATTTCAAGCAGGCGCTGCTGAGCATAGGCCAGGCTGCCGGCCGGCAGCGCGGCAAAGGCTTCCAGGCCGACGAAGGCCAGGGCCTGGCGTGCGGTGGCACGCAGCGCTTCTTCCTGGTCCCGGTGGCGACGACTGCCAGCCAGAATGTGGAACAGGTTGCCACGGGCATGGCAGGCGGCGCCGACCATGACGTTTTCCAGCACGGTCAGGCTCTTGTAGACGCGGATATTCTGGAAGGTGCGCGACAGGCCGGCACTGGCGATGGCATGCGGACGGCGACCGATCAGCTGCACGCCGTCGAGCAGCACCGAACCGGACTGCGCCGTATAAGCGCCGGACAGCACGTTGAGAAAAGTGGTCTTGCCGGAACCGTTGGGGCCGATCACGGCATGCACCGTGCCACGGGCGACCTGCAGGCTCACGGCGTCGAGCGCGGTCAGCCCGCCGAAGCGCTGGACCACCTCGCGCACGTCGAGCACGATGTCCGATGGGGTTGCGGGTGCGCTCGCCCTGAGGCTGACAGGGAGCGCCGGAACGACCGGCGCGACTGTCGCGACTGTCGCGGCCGGCGTAGCAGCAGCGGCACCGGTCGCAGCAGTCGACGCAGCGCTGACCCGCCGCAGCGCGCGCAGGCGTGCACCCAGGCTGACCAGCCCATCCGGCAGAAACACGATCATCAGAATCACCCCTACGCCGTACAGCACCAGATACCATTCCTTGAGAAAGCGCAGCGCCTCCGGCAGTACCGTCAGGCCGATGGTGCCGATGACCGCGCCCACCGCCGAGCCGACACCGCCGACGACCAGCATGACAAAAAACAGCACTGCCTGCGCATTGGAAAACAGGTCCGGGCTGACGTAGTTGACGTAGCTGACGTACAGGCCACCGGCAACCCCGGCATACATCGACGACAGCGCAAAGGCCAGCATCTTCACGCGCACCGTATCGACGCCCATCACCTCGGCGGCGATTTCCGAGTCGCGTAGAGCCAGCATGGCGCGACCGAGCCGGGATGCGCGCACCCGCAGCGACAACCACAACGCCAGCGCACACCAGGCCAGCAAAAAATAGTAATGCTGGAAGTGGCCGCTCAGCGTATAGCCGGCAATACTCACCCCTGGTACGTTGCGCAGCCCGGAGGTGCCGCCCGTGACCGGCTCCCAGTGCACCAGGATCAGCTGCACGATCTCGCCGAAGGCAATCGTCGCCATGGCCAAATAATAGGCACGCAGGCGCAGCGTCGGTATGCCCAGCAGCAGGCTGCACAGACCGGTGGCGATTGCGGCGGCCGGCAAGGCCAGCCAGAACGACAGCCCCTTCAATGTCAGTGCCGCCGTGACATAGGCACCGATGCCCCAGAACGCAGCCTGGGCGAAATTGATCTGCCCGCAGTAGCCGGTAATGAAATTCAATCCGACCACCACGATCAGGCTGATGAGACCGAGGTTGACCAGTTGCAGCGCGTATTGGCCCGGGATCGCCAGCGGGACCAGCAGGAGCAGCGCGCCAATGACACCGGCCAGCGCCATCTTGCGTGGTGAATCGAGGAAGGTGGGCAGCATAAGATTCAAAGGGGTACTCATGGGCGTGCTCAAACCCGCTCGCTCTGTTTTTCGCCGAACAATCCCTGCGGGCGAACGAACAGGAAGCCGACCATCAGCACGAAGGAAATGACATCCCGGAAGTCCGACGAGATGTACCCCGCCACCAGCGTTTCCAGAACACCCAGCAGCAGACCCGCGATCACGGCGCCATACAGATTGCCGAAGCCGCCGATGACGCTCACGACGAAGGCTTTCAGGCCGAGCGCGCCGCCCATGGTCGGATCGGCCAGAAACAGCGGCGCCACCAGCAGACCGGCGGCGCCGGCCAGCATCGCGCCGAGCATGAAGGCCACCATGATCGTGGTACGCACGCGAATGCCGACCAGGCGCGCCATATCCATGTCCTGCGAGGTGGCGCGAATCATGCGGCCGAACCGCGTGCGGGTCATGAACCACCATTGCGCCAGCAACAACACCGCGGTGGCGGCGAAGATGAACAGGACGTGGCGCGACACCACCACGGAGCCGAGATGGACCTGCGCGGCGCCGAAGGGCGACGGCACCGATTGCGGCAGCGGTCCGAAAAAGATCAGCACCAGGTTTTCCAGGACGATGCCGACCGCGATCGTGGTCAGGATCACCAGGTAGAACGGTTTGCCGCGCAACGGGTAATAGGCGACCAGCATGAAGATCACGCCGATGATCGCCATCGCCGCGAAGCTGATCAGATAGGCCAGCCAGATCGGCAGCGCCGCCTGGGTCATGGTGGTGAAGCCGAGGAAGGCGCCCAGCATCAGCAACTGCCCCTGGGCGAAATTGACGATCCGTACGGCGTTAAAGATCTGCAGCAGGCCGAGCGCGATCAGTGCATAGATCGCGCCCATGGCCAAGCCGTTGATAATGAGCTGGATCATCGTTGACCCCTTGCGCAACCGGATGCCCGCATCTTAGAAACCGGCTTCTTTGGTAGTGCCGATCAGCTCGGTGACCTTGCCCTTGTTGCGATAGATGCCCATCGAATGCGCCAGGTCGCCATCCTTGTCGGCGACGTAGGTGATCAGCAGGCCCTTGAAGTCCTTGGTCGCGCGCAGTTCGTCGCGCACCTTGGTGTGGTCGCAGCCAACTTTTTCGATGGCGGCCTTGAGCAGGTACATGGCGTCGCGATAGCCGAGCGCAAAATTATCCGCCGGGATCTTGCTGCGATCGAGCACGCGCTTGGCGAAGGCCAGCGCTTTCGGATCGGTCGTCACCTGCGGGAACATGCCGCCGATGCCCATGCCACCATCGGCTTCTTCGGCCGTCAGGTTGGCCAGCGTGGTCAATGCCACCGCGCTGGAGTTGCCGATCACCGGAATCGTCATGCCGAGCGCCTTGCGCTGCTTCATGACCAGTGCGACGTCGCCGGGGCGGCCCCACAGCACCAGCATGTCGGCATTGGCATCCTTGATCTTGGTGAGCTGGGCGCTCATGTCCTTGTCGGCCAGGCCGTAGCTCTCGACCGCGACCGGCTTGACCTTGAGCTTGTCGAAGGCCGCCTGCAAGCCCTTCGATGCGCCGAGGCCGTAGTCGTCGGACACCGTCAGGATCGCCGGCTTCTGCTTTTTCAGCGTATCGACTACGTAGTGCGGCACGGCGTCGGCGAGCTGGCCATCATGGATGTGGAACCGGATCAGCCAGGGATTGGCCTGCTTGGTCAGCTGGGCATTGGTGCCGGCAATCAGGACCGGCACGCCGGCCTTCTTGATCGTGTCGTTCTGGGTGAAAATGTGCGGGCTGATCATCGAAGAAAACACCGCCACCGGCTTGTCTTCGAGCAGGCGGTTCAGGGTATTCAAGGCAGTAGTGGAGGAGCCGGTCGCGTCCTCGATGGCGAGCTTGATCTTCTTGCCGCCGATGCCGCCGGCAGCATTGATTTCCTCGACCGCGTCTTCCAGGCCGATCTTGGCCTGCACGCCCAGGAGCGCCACGCCAGAAGTCAGCGGCGTCGTCAGCGCAATCGGAATCGGGCTGGGGCAACTGGCTACGGCTTGCGCAAAAGCGTTGACCGACACCAGTGCCAGCAAGCCGAGGCTGGCGTTACGCGTAACGTGGTTCATGTAGTGCTCCTGTAGGGGGAAAGAATGCGCAGCGGACGACCGGTGTCGCCGTGGTAGCCGGATCAGCGGTTCAGAGTGATGAGCAGGAGCAAGAGTTGTGCCAGCAACATAGTGTCATGGCGAGCGGGAATGGCGTTATTGCAAGATAGGATGCACCGGTTTGGACCGCTGAGACCACAACACGCACAGTATCTGTGCAGGGACGCGCGTTGTTAGTGCGGACATTGCCGTGCAGGTTCTAATAAGGTGCGCAGGGTTGACAGAAGCTGACCCATGCGTGGGAAAGCGATGTCTGCATCTGCCGACATCGTTGCGCGCGCAGTAGCGATTGCCCCCCTGCACAATCTTTATCGCGGCTAAGTTACCTGTATAGCCTGCGAGCGGCCCGCGTTACCGGAAATCAGTGTGGAAGGCATGTTCGTCTCTCTTGATGAGAAATTTCGCGGAAATGAGCGATAGTGGCAGCGTAGGAAGCATTACCCGCGCAAAAGGGCCGCGA
>JACMRD010000247.1 GCA_014376645.1 Herminiimonas sp.
AAAAACTCGTAGCCTCCTCGCTCGACTGGGACAAGAAATCCGACGCTGCCATGCACGAGCATCACCGCTGGGCGCTGGCAATGACGGCCGAACAGATCGCCATTTCGCTGGCCGCCATCACGCTGCTGACACGCAAGAAATGGATGCAATATGGTTCGTATGCCATCGCCGCCGTCGGCCTGGTGATCGGCGCCACAGCGTACCTGCACCTGTAACCGGGCCACCGACTCCGTCCATTTTTTCATCGCATCACTTTTAACGCGACGCCGGCAGCACCGGCGTCTGGAGCAACTGATGAAATTCCGCTTTCCGATCGTCATCATCGATGAAGATTTCCGTTCCGAAAACACTTCGGGTCTCGGCATCCGCGCCCTGGCCGACGCCATGGAAAAAGAAGGCATGGAAGTGCTCGGCGTGACCAGCTACGGCGACCTGTCGCAGTTCGCCCAGCAGCAGTCGCGCGCCTCGGCCTTCATCCTGTCGATCGACGATGAAGAGTTCGGTGGCGGCTCCGTCGAAGAGACCAACCATGCGCTCAAATCCCTGCGCGCCTTCGTCGAAGAAATCCGCCACAAGAACGCCGACATTCCGATCTACTTGTATGGCGAAACCCGCACCTCGCGCCACATCCCGAACGACATCCTGCGCGAGCTGCACGGCTTCATCCACATGTTCGAGGACACGCCGGAGTTCGTGGCGCGCCACATCATTCGCGAAGCGAAATCATACCTGGACGGCCTGTCGCCGCCGTTCTTCCGCGCGCTGGTGCATTACGCAAACGACGGTTCGTATTCATGGCACTGCCCCGGCCACTCCGGCGGCGTGGCATTCCTGAAGTCGCCGATCGGCCAGATGTTCCACCAGTTCTTCGGCGAAAACATGCTGCGCGCCGACGTCTGCAACGCCGTCGAGGAACTCGGCCAGTTGCTCGACCATACCGGCCCGGTGGCGGCCTCCGAGCGCAATGCGGCACGCATCTTCAATGCCGACCACTGCTACTTCGTCACGAATGGCACCAGCACCAGCAACAAGATGGTCTGGCATTCGACGGTGGCGCCCGGCGACATCGTCGTGGTCGACCGCAACTGCCACAAATCGGTCCTGCACGCCATCATCATGTGCGGCGCGATTCCCGTGTTCCTGATGCCGACGCGAAACCACCTCGGCATCATCGGCCCGATCCCGCTGGAAGAATTCCAGATCGAAAACATCAAGCGCAAGATCGAAGCCAATCCCTTCGCCCGTGAAGCCAAGAACAAGAAGCCGCGCATCCTGACCATCACGCAATCGACCTACGACGGCGTGATCTACAACGTCGAGACCCTGAAAGACATCCTCGACGGCGAGATCGACACCCTGCACTTCGACGAAGCATGGCTGCCGCACGCCACCTTCCACGAGTTCTACAAGGACATGCATGCGATCGGCAAGGACCGTCCGCGTGCGCGCGAATCAATGATCTTCTCGACCCAGTCGACGCACAAGCTGCTGGCCGGCCTGTCGCAGGCTTCGCAGATCCTGGTGCGCGAATCGCAGACCGTCAAGCTCGATCAGGACGCCTTCAACGAGGCGTACCTGATGCACACCTCGACCTCGCCGCAGTACTCGATCATTGCTTCGCTGGACGTGGCGGCGGCGATGATGGAGCCGCCCGGCGGCACCGCGCTGGTCGAAGAAAGCATCCTGGAGGCGCTCGACTTCCGCCGCGCCATGAAGAAGATCGACCAGGAGTGGGGCAAGGACTGGTGGTTCCAGGTTTGGGGGCCGGACACTTTCTCGGACGACGGCATCGGCTCGCGCGAAGACTGGATGATCCGCGCCGAAGACACCTGGCACGGGTTCGGCAATCTGGCGCCGGGCTTCAACATGCTCGACCCGATCAAGGCCACCATCATCAACCCGGGTCTGTCTCTGGACGGCAAGTTCGGCGAGAGTGGCATTCCAGCCTCGATCGTGACCAAGTACCTGGCCGAGCATGGCGTCATCATCGAGAAATGCGGCCTGTACTCGTTCTTCATCATGTTCACCATCGGCATCACCAAGGGCCGCTGGAACACCTTGCTGACCGCCTTGCAGCAGTTCAAGGACGATTACGACAAGAACCAGCCGCTGTGGCGCATCCTGCCGGAATTCGCGGCCGCCAATCCGCGCTACGAGCGCATCGGTCTGCGCGACCTGTGCCAGCAGATCCACGATTTCTACAAGGCCTACGACATCGCCCGTCTGACCACCGAGATGTATCTGTCCGACATGCAGCCGGCGATGAAACCCTCGGACGCCTTCGCCAAGATGGCGCACCGGGAAATCGACCGGGTGCCGATCGACGAGCTCGAAGGCCGCGTGACCTCGATCCTGCTGACGCCCTATCCACCGGGCATTCCCCTGTTGATTCCGGGCGAGCGGTTCAACCGCACGATCGTCGACTATCTGCGCTTCGCGCGGGATTTCAACGAAAAATTCCCGGGCTTCGAAACCGACGTGCACGGACTGGTCACGCGTGAAGTCGATGGCAAGCGCGGCTATTTCGTGGACTGCGTAAAACTGTAGTCAAACCGGGTCGGGCGGCCATCGCGGCCGCCCGACTTTCCTTCCGTAGCACCGCATCCTCTCCGCTATGCCCCCGTTCCCCACGGGGAACAAAGTACCCATCCCTCTTGTTGCAAAACAGAAGTCGTCGAGATAGCCAGGCGTAGGCATCGCCTGTGCGCGCCGCGCATTCTAAGATACGGCGACCTGAATCAAAGCGATTCCCATATTCATACTCAGGAGACCATGCATGCTCAATCCCACAACACCCACGAATAAAAATAACGTGACGTTCGAAGCACCCGTCGTCAATCCTCCTGCGACAATCGACAGCACACGCGCGCCAGGATCGCCGCCGGCAGCACCAGAAGAAAGTCGATGCGCAGCATCTGACGCGCTGCGCGCACGGGTCCGCGCCCGTAGCGCGTCGTCCCCCGGCGAGACCGTGGCGGGACGCTTTGCGACCGGCCTGACGACGCCAGGTCTGTACGGCGATCTGGACCAGAAAATGGCGGCGATCAACCAGCAGTTCGCCGCGATTTTCAGGCAGGAGGTCGGGCCCGCCGTATTCGAAAGCGCCAAGCCAGTGCTGGCAATGATGGATGACCGCACAGCCAGTTTTGCGCAACGCATGCAGGCGGTCCAGACGTTCGTGGAGCATCACAAGGACGAGCAGCCGAAGGCGATCCTGGACCTGGTCAAGCTGATCGATTGCCAGCTGTTGATGTATGGCGTGGCCGAAGATCAGGCACACCGGGCCGCCGCTCCGCAAACGATGGCGATTCGCGACAGCGTGCGCGTTCTGGCGGCCCACTGCGACGGTGACGTCGACGCCATCACCGGACATCTCGCCGACATGACGGTGGCGCCGGTCCTGACAGCCCATCCGACCAACCTGCACGAACCGCAGGCCATCATGAACCTGCACCAGGCCGCGAACACGCTGCACGACCCGTCCGCGCTGCGTGCAGCCTGCATCAACCTCTGGAGTGACAGCGGCGTGCGCCCGCAGCGACCCAGCGTGCGCACGGAAGCCGAAAACAACGTCCCGCACCTGCAGCGGATACAGCGTGAAATCCGCCGGATTCACAAGAAGATCGACCAGCAGATCGCCCATCATGCCGAACCCGCCGGAGCGTCGATGATCAATCCGCTGGTGCGGGTCGACAGCTGGATCGGCGGCGACAGGGACGGCAACCTGCTCGTCAATGCGGGCGCGATGAAGGAGATCATGGCGCTGCAGGCCAATGCCGCCCTGCAGCGCTACCAGGACAAGCTGGGCATCGTTCGCGCCAACAAGCCGGATAGCTTGCGCTCGCTGCTCGATGCGCATGCGCCCGGCGAAGCCGGCAGGATCGTTCGGCGCCTGGAGGCTACCCGTGTCCGGTTCAGCAGCGACGGCGCTGAGGCTCCTGCCGGTCACGCCGAGTTTTATTGCACCCCGCAGCAACTGATCAAGGATCTGACAAGCCTGCAGGCAGCGCTGCCGGACCAGGCCGCCACGGACAAGCTGGCGCGCTTCATCCGCGAAGTACAGGGCGCGGGCTTCCAGATCGCAGCGGTCGACGTGCGGCAGAACAGTGCATCGCACCAGGATACGGTGGCCGACCTGTTGCAAGGCGCCGGTATTACCTCCGATTATGCCGGGCTGACCGAAGCCGCCAAGCAGAAGGTGCTGTGGCAGCGTCTGACGGCGCCGGATGACCAGCCGTTGTACTCCCCTGACAAGTCCTACGCAGGCAGCACCACGAAGGAAATGGCGATTTTCGAGGCGATTCGCGACATTCATGCCCGCTATGGTCAGGCTGCAATGCCGCACTACATCATCGCCAATACCGAAAGCGTGAGCGATCTGCTGGAGCCGATGGTGCTGCTCAAGGAAGTCGGCCTGGCGGGCCCCGGCGGTCTGAAAATGAAGATCGTCCCGCTCATCGAAACCGTACCTGACATGCAGAACGGTCGCGCCATCGTCGGCGACCTGCTGGCGCATCCACAGTATCGGGCATGGCTCAAAGAAGGCGACAACACGCAACAGGTCATGGTCGGCTATTCGGACAGCAATCGCCTGCACGGCCCGCTGGCGTCGAACTGGGAAATCGAAAAGGCCCTCCATTATCTGCAGGAAGTCGCCAGCGCGAACGGGGTCGAACTGCTGGTCTTTCACGGTCGCGGTGGAACCGTTGCGCGCGGCGCCGGTACCGATGCCGGCCACGAGGTTGCCATGCTGCCCGAGGGCGCAGCCATGCATGGCTATCGCAGCACCGATCAGGGTGAAAAAATCACCATGAAATACGGTACACGCGAAGCGGCCGAACATAACCTGCACAGCACGACCGCCGCCGCCATCCTGGCCAAGGTCCCCGGCAAGCGCATCGAGGACCCAGAACATCATGCCGTGATGGAACGCCTCAGCGAGCGTTCGGCCGAGGCCTTTCGCCAGTTGGTGTTTAACACACCGGCCTTCATCGACTACTACAACCAGGCGACGCCGGTAGGTTATACGGCGCACCTGAACGCCGGCAGCCGCGCTGCGTCACGCAACAACCTGGTGAACCAGCAGGTCACGCTGAACCAGCTGCGCGCCATTCCGTGGGTGGCTGGCTGGTACCAGTCGCGCGCCATGGTGCCGGCCTGGTACGGCATGGGTACGGCGCTGTCGGAGCACGCCGGTTTGCTCCCGACACGGCAGCCCGATCCGGAACGACTCCGTCAGCTCAGGGAGATGTACCAGGAATGGCCGTTCTTCACGCACCTGATCGACCGTACCGAAGGCGAACTGGCCAAGGTTGATCTCGACATCGCAAAACAGTATGCCGGGCTGGTGAAAGACGAAGCGATCGGTACCGAGATCTATACCGCGATCGATGACGAGTTTCAGCGCACCAGGAATATCCTCCTTGCGATCAAGGACCGCAGCGCGCTGTTACAGGATGATCCCGCCCGGCTCGAGAGCCTTCAGCGCAAGGCGCCGACACTCGACACCGCCAACGCACTGCAGCTCAGCCTGATCGACGCGGAACGGCGTGAAACCGACAACGAAGTCAAGGGTGTCCTGCTCAAGGGGGTAGCCAGCAGCATGCAGGCGATCCAGAGTGGATTGGGTAGGTTCGGCTGACCGCTTGCGCGTCGAGGGCGTCTGCATCCGGACGCCCGGCCAGGTCCCGTCGCCCCATGAGACGGGGCTTTTTTTTATTCTGCGCTGACAAGAAAAAAATAGCGGTTAGCGCACTTAAGAGAGCGAATATTGACTAATGGAAATATAAAATTTCTACTGATTAGTCACATGCTACTTTTACAAAATACTCAAAACTGCAACGTCATGCCGTGAGCGCGCGCGTGACCTGAGCATGTGCGCCGACAACCTCGTCGGTCGGTTTTCAGGATTCCGAAAAGGCAATGAGCATGACCACATTCGCGCGATATCCCACCCTGTTTGCACGGTGGATGATGACGCTGCTGCTGATCGCCCTGGCGACCGGTTGCGGCGGCGGCAAGGACCCGATCCTCGGCACCGGCGGCGTCGCCACCATTGGCGGCACGCCAGGCGTGCCACCCGTGGTGCCGGCAGTCGCACCGACCGTGACCGGCGTCGCACCGGCTATCAACGCCACCGGCGTTGCGATCAACAACACCCTCATTACTGCCGCATTCAGCGAAGCGATCGCACCGGTCACCGGGCCGGCCAGCTTTACCGTCACGTGCGCGGCGCCCTGCGTGAACCCGACCGGGACGGTTGCACTGGACGCGACCGGCCGGGTTGCGACCTACTCGCTGACATCCGGCACCGCACTGACTGCGCAGACGCTCTATACCGCCACGGTCACCGGCGTGAAAAGCGCGAGTACCGGTCTGATGCTGGCCGCGCCCTACGTCTGGCAGTTCACCACCGGTGTCACACCCGACACCACCCGTCCGCGCGTGACCATCACGGTCCCGGCGACGACGGTTCCGGGACCGACGACTGGCATTGCCGTCAACACGGCGATCACGGCGGTCTTTACCGAAGACATGGCGCCGGCAACGATCAATGGCAGCAGCTTCACCCTGACCTGCACCGCTCCTTGCGTGGCACCGTCCGGCAACGTCAGCTACACGGTCGGTACGCGTACCGCAGTCTTCAGCCCCGCTGCGGCGCTGGCAGCCTCGACCACGTATGTCGCCACGATCACGACAACTGCAACCGACATCGCCGGTAATGCGCTGGCCGGCAACCAGGCTGCCCTGCCTGCTGCCAGCAATTACGCATGGACCTTTACGACTGCTGCCGGTCCGGCGCCTGTGACGACCTTGTCCGTGCTGTCGACCAATCCGGCCACCAACGCTGCCGGCGTCTGCACTACAGCGACGATCAATGCCACCTTCAGCGTGCCATCGGGCCTGCGCATCGATCCGACCAGTGTCGACTCGGCACGGTTCACCGTGACCGGTCCGGCACCTGCTGCAACCCCGGTGGTCGCCGCGACCGTTCTGCTCGACGCCGCCACCGGCCGCATCGCGACCTTCACACCACTGGCTCCACTGACGGCCGGCGTAACCTACACCGCCCGTATCAAGGGCGGCGCGACCGGCGTGAAGGATCTGGCGCTGCCAGCCAACACACTGGCGGCTGACTATAGCTGGAGCTTTACCGCAGCTACCTGCGTGGTGCCGCCTGCACCAGCAGCCATTCCACTGGGTGCAGCGTCGACCTTCGGCGTCTTCGGCGGCACTGCCGGCATGACCAGCTCGGGTATCCTGACCGTGATCAACGGCGACATCGGCACGACGGCGGTATCAACCAAGGTGACCGGTTTCCATGATGCCGGTCCTGGCTGCACCTACACCGAGACGCCGCTGAACGTCGGCACGGTCAACGGCAATATCTATACCGCGGCACCACCTCCGACCGTGGCCTGCCCTTCCGAGGGAACCGCCGCCACGTTATTGATCGCCCAGCAGGCCGCAGCAGCCGCGCTGCAGGCCTACAACGCATTGGTTGCGGTACCGGGCGGTCCCGATCCAGGAGCCGGCAACCTGGCCAACCTGGTGCTGGCACCCGGCGCCTACACGGCGGCTGCAGGCTCGTTCATGATTTCAGGCGGCAATCTGACGCTTGATGCCAAGGGTGATGCCAACGCCACATTCGTCTTCCAGATGGCCAGTACCCTGACCGTCGGTGGACCCGGCGCACCGGCCAGTGTGATTCTGGTCAATGGCGCACAGGCCAAGAACGTGTTCTGGCAAGTCGGCACCGCAGCCACCATCAACGCGGCAGGCGGCGGCACCATGGTCGGCACCATCATTTCGCAAGCCGGCGCACCGTTCTCCACCGCCGGCAACGTGACACCGGTGATCCTCAACGGCCGCGTGCTGTCGCTGGGCGCATCGGTGACGCTGGTCAATACCATCATCAACGTGCCTGCACCCTGAGTTACGACGACCGTCCCCGGTCACCAGATTATTCGCCGGGATCGATACAGATCGATCCCGGCGCATCCCAATTAAAGTGGAGCAACCCATGAAATTAATGCATGCCGCAGTCGTCGCTGCACTCGCGACCCTGATTGCCCCCTACGCCAGCGCAGACGAACCCGGCTGGTACGCCGGCGCCAACATCGGCCAGTCGCGTTCTAAAATCGACGATCCTCGGATCACCAGCAGTCTGCTCGGTTCAGGCTTTTCAGCCGTCGCCATCACCGACGACGATCGCAGCACCGGCTTCAAGGTCTTCGGTGGCTACGAGTTCAACCGTAACATCGCCCTGGAAGGCGGTTACTTCGATCTCGGCAAATTCGGCTTCACGGCCAACACCCTCCCCGCCGGCAGCCTGAACGGCAACATCCGGCTACGTGGCCTGAACCTTGACCTGGTTGGCACGCTGCCGATCACGGAGCGGTTCTCGGCGTTCGGCCGGGTCGGGGTGAATTATGCCGATGCACGTGATCACTTCAGCGGCACCGGCGCGGTGCGGGTAACGGATCCCAACCCACGCCAGCGCGCCGCGAACGTCAAGTTCGGCGTCGGCTTGCAGTACGCTTTCACGGATGCCTTGAGCGTGAGGACCGAGGTCGAGCGCTATCGCATCAACGATGCGGTCGGCAACAAAGGTGATGTCGACATGATTTCGGTCGGACTTGTCTACCGCTTCGGCGGACCCGCCACCGCTGCGGCACCGCGCGCAGCGATGCCGCAGCCTGTTGCGCAAGCACCGGCACCGGCGCCAGTGGTCATGGCGCCAGCGCCGCCGCCTGCCCCGGCACCGATGCGGGTGAGCTTCTCCGCAGATTCGTTGTTCGATTTCGACAAGGCGACCATCAAGCCCTCGGGCAAACAGTCGCTTGACAAGTTCACATCGGCGCTGGGCGCAACCAGTTACGACAACATGACGGTCACCGGCCACACCGATCGTATCGGCACCCATGCCTACAACCTGAAACTGTCGGCGCGCCGTGCAGATGCAGTCAAGGCGTACCTGACGCAAGCCGGCGGCATCCCGGCTGCCAAGATCACTGCAACCGGTGTGGATGGCGCGAATCCCGTCACCAAGCCGGGTGATTGCAAGGGCAACAAGCCGACACCTGCGCTGATTGCCTGTCTGCAGCCGGACCGGCGGGTAGATGTCGAGGTCGCTGGCACCAAGTAAGTTCAGCATGAGTACCAGTATGGCTTGCGGTACACCCAGATCATTCGTTGGCAGTCACATGCTGCAAACGAATGATCTGGGAACCTTGTGTGATTAACGGTAATATTTGGGTTGACTATCTCAGCCGGCAACCCGTTATATGGAATTCCCGCAAGAACCACAGGACGAACTTGCACGCCTTGCCAGGTTGCGTCGCTACCAGATCCTCGACACGCCCGGCGAAATCGAGTTCGACGACACCACGCTGCTCGCCTCAAGCATGTGTGAGACGCCGATCAGCCTGATCACGCTTCTGGACGAGGAGCGCCAGTGGTTCAAGAGCAGGGTCGGCCTGGATGCGACCGAGACCCCGCGCAAGATTTCATTCTGCGGGCATGCGCTGCTCGCCGATACCATCTTCGAAGTACCGGACGCGCGGGAAGATCCACGCTTTTACGACAATCCCCTGGTCACCGGTTATCCGAACATCCGTTTCTATGCCGGCGCGCCGCTGATCACCTCCGACGGCTTCCGACTCGGCACCCTGTGCGTGATCGACCATACACCGCGCACGTTGAACGAGCGCCAGCGCAAGGCGCTCGAGGCCCTGGCCCGACAAGTCGTGCGGCAAATGGAATCACGAGCCATGGCCGTCGAACTGGCGGAGCAATCCCGCGCGCTGGAACGCAGCGAGCAACTGATGCAGACCTTGATCGAAAACCTGCCGGTTGGCGTCTACACGAAACGCTTGCGCAAGATCGATGTCGATGACGGCGGCGTTTTCCTGATCTGGAACCGTGCCGCCGAAGAGATGACCGGCATCGCGGCGGCATCGGTGCTGGGCCGCGCAAACCGCGCGGTTTTCCCGGGTGCGATGGCGCAGGTCCACGCCGAGCACGATCGCCTCCTGCTCGAAACCAGCGCGCCGATCACCGTGCCGGTCTATCCCGTTCGTCGTCCCGACGGGACCACCCGCCTGCTGCGGATGACTTCGGTTCCGCTTTTCGATGCCGCCGGCGACGTCGAATACACGATGGGCATCGCGGAAGACATCACCGACCTGTTATGCAAGGAAAAGGAACTGCGCGCACGCAAGGCCGAGCTGGAAGCGGTCAACGATGCGTCGCCACTGGGTCTGTTCCACGCTGATACCAGCGGTGCCGTGACTTATGTCAATCGCGCCTTCGAGGCCATGTCCGGCCTGACCAATGGTGCCGCGCTGGGACTCGGATGGTGCCAGGCGATCCATCCGCTGGATGCCGAAAAAGTCGCCGCCAGCTGGTTCGACGCAACCAGCAAGCGCCTGTACTACGATAATACGCAACGCTTCCTGCATGCTGATGGCACGATCGTCCTCGTACGTGCGCAAGCCGCCCCCATCATCGTCGACGGCGTGCTGACCGGCTTCGTCGGCACCGTCGATGACATCACGGCGCGGCGCGCCGCCAGTGCGGCGATCGCCGAGAGCGAACTACGCCTGCGCACCATTACCGACAACATGCCGGGAGCGATCACCTACATCGATCGCGATCATCGCTTCCAGTTTGCCAACGCGACGATGTACGAATGGACCGCCACGACGCCCGAGGCAGTCCTGGGCAAGCTGGTGCGCGAATTACTTGGCGAAGACCACTATGCGGAGCGGGTCGCTTTTCTCGACCGTGCATTTGCCGGCGAGCGAGTGGAATTCATGCAGACTTCCAACCTCGGCCAGCAGATCCGGTATCTGCAATCGACCTATGTCCCGGACATCGCGCCCGATGGCAGCGTGCGAGGCATCTACACCCTGAGCCACGACATCACGGCCCTGAAGGAGACCGAGGAGGAACTGCGACGGATCGCCCGTTTCGATTCGCTCACCGGCCTGCCCAACCGCAGCCACCTCTACGAAATGCTGGATCGCGCCCTCGAACGCGCCAAGCGGCAGGGCACGGCGATGGCCGTGCTGTTCCTCGATATCGACCACTTCAAGAGCATCAATGACACGCTTGGGCACATCAAGGGCGATCTGGTGCTGCAGGAATTCGCCCGGCGCCTGGAAGCTGCCGTGCGCACCACCGATGCCGTGGCACGACTGGCCGGCGACGAATTCATCGTGATTCTGGAGTGCGTGAAGACAGCGCAGCATGCCGAAAACGTGGCCCGCAAAATCCTTGCCGCCATTGCCCGGCCGTGGTTACTGAACGGCGACCGGCTGAGCGTGACCACCAGCATCGGCGTCGCCTTCGATACCAGCCATGCGCACAGCGGCATGGCGCTGATCGGCCAGGCCGACGAGGCGCTCTACAAGGCCAAGTCGGCCGGACGCGATCAATTCCACATACAGGTCTGTTAACACTGTTGCGGGTTCAGGCGGCATCGATCACGCTTTCGGCAACGTCACGCCGGTCTGCCCCTGGTACTTCCCGCCGCGGTCCTTGTACGAGGTCTCGCACACTTCGTCGCTCTCGAAAAACAGCACCTGCGCGCAGCCCTCGCCGGCATAGATCTTGGCCGGCAGCGGTGTCGTGTTGGAAAACTCCAGCGTCACATAACCTTCCCATTCCGGCTCGAAAGGTGTCACATTCACAATAATTCCACAGCGCGCATATGTCGATTTTCCCAGGCAAATGGTCAGCACGCTGCGCGGTATGCGGAAGTACTCCATCGTCCGCGCCAGCGCGAAGGAGTTTGGCGGAATGATGCAGACGTCGGCCTTCAGATCGACGAAGGATTTTTCATCGAAATTCTTGGGGTCGACGATGGTCGAATTGATGTTGGTGAAAATCTTGAATTCATCGGCGCAGCGGATGTCGTAGCCGTAGGACGAGGTGCCATAGGAGACGATCTTCTGGCCGTTGGCAGTGCGGACTTGACCGGGCTCGAACGGCTCGATCATGTTGGTTTCCAGCGCCATGCGGCGGATCCATTTGTCAGATTTGATGGACATGTTGTTCTTGTGCGGTGAAGGAAATCGGACTGGGTCGGCGGAGACATGCGCACGCTGCCCGGTGGCGGCTCATGATTTTACGTGAAATGGAACGCGCCACGCCGTTTCCCGAACAATCCACGCGGGATCAACCGACCGCGTCCGCCGTTCCGGTCTCGGCAGCCCGCTTGGCACCACCGACTCGCACCGATTCGTCCAGCACGACGCCGTTCTTGAGCGCGGTCATTTCCGCCAGAATCGAAATCGCGATTTCGGCCGGTGTCTTGCTGCCGATGTAGAGACCGATCGGGCCGTGCAGCTTGGCCAGCTGCGCTTGGCTGACATCGAATTGCAGCAGCCGCGCGCGGCGCTTGTCGTTGTTCAGGCGCGAGCCGATCGCGCCGACATAAAACGCGTCAGACTTCAGCGCTTCCATCAGCGCCAGGTCGTCCAGTTTGGGGTCGTGGGTGACGGCCACCACGGCGCTGCGGCTGTCGAGGTGCATCGCCATGACCTGGTCGTCCGGCATCGCATGCACCACTTGCACCCCATCGACCTGCCAGCCGGCGCGATATTCCTCGCGCGGATCGCAGACCGTGACGTGGTAATCCATACCCAGCGCGATCTGCGCCAGGAAACGCGACAGCTGACCGGCGCCGATGATCAACAGACGCCAGCGGGGGCCGTGGATGGTGGTCAGGACACCGTCGGCCATTGCCAGCGCCATCGCGCCGGTGGCGCCGGTCAGCGTGACGGCGCCGCTGCCCAGATCGAGCCGGCGCGCCACCAGTTCATGCTGTTCCAGCCGCGCCAGCAATTCGTCGATGAGGCTACGCGACGAGAGCGGCTCGATGGCCAGCTCGATGGTGCCGCCACACGGCAGGCCGAAGCGATGCGCTTCATCTGCTGTAATCCCATAGGTGACGATTTCCGGCAGATCGCGGGTGATGCCTTCGGCGCGCACGCGGGCGATCAGGTCATCCTCGATGCAACCGCCGGAGACCGAACCGACCACCCTGCCGTCTTCGCAGATGGCCAGTGTCGCGCC
>JACMRD010000248.1 GCA_014376645.1 Herminiimonas sp.
AGTTTGACCGAAACCAGCAACTGGCTTATGCCGTCGTGCAGGTCGCGCGAGAGCCGGGCCCGTTCGAGTTCTTGCGAGTGCACCACACGCTGCGCAAGCACTTTCAGTTTCGCATCGGCGACCCGGTACTCGCTGAGGTTGAGCCACAGCCCGCTCAACCCGATCACCAGAACGGCGGCAATTGCGATGGCGGCGATCCACCACATTGTATTGGCGATATTTGCCGAGGTCTGGGCATCGATCTTCGCCAGCGCCGCCTCGACATCATCCATGTAGAGTCCGGTGCCGAGCACCCAGCCCCAGCGCTTCAGCAAGACGACATAGCCGAGTTTCGATACGACCTTGCCGGTCGAAGGTTTGACCCACAGGTAACGCTCGATTCCACCGCCAGCTTCGGCCCGGGCGATGAGATTCTGGATCGTGTGATTGCCGGCGGTATCGGTCAGGTCCCACAGGTTGCGTCCGACCAGCTCGGGCTGCCGCGGATGCATCAGGTTAATGCCTTTTAGATCATAGATGAAAAAATAGCCGTCATCCCCATAATCGAGTTTTTCCAGGATGGCTTTTGCCTGCTCCTGAGTCTCGGCATCCTGCCAGGGCGCGTCGTACAGGTTGCTGATGGAGCGCGTGCCAAGGGACACGTAGTGCCGCAATTCCCCTTGCTTGGTCGCGAGGTAGGCGGATTCGACGGCCGCGCGTTCTTCCTGGGCCAGGCTGACGGCCTGATGGCGCACGGCAAGTGCGATGGCGCACAGCGCGGCGATCAGGGGAATGATCGCCAGCAGGATGATTTTTTGCCTTAACTTCATGGGGAATTTTTTCCAACCGGTTGCCGCATCAGCGCATCGTACTGAATCGGCGTGTGTTGCGTTTTCTGCGTTAAGGGTGGCCCATAAAAAAAACCTCGCTACCGCGAGGTTTTCGGAAATGCTGTCTAACCTGCTGCCGTTAGGGCGCCTGAATATTTGAAGCTTGCTTGCCTTTTGGGCCTTGAGTGACTTCGAACTGCACTTTTTGACCTTCTTTTAGGGTCTTGAAGCCGTTCATCTGGATTGCGGAAAAGTGCGCGAACAAATCTTCGCCGCCGTCATCCGGTGTGATGAAGCCGAAGCCTTTGGAGTCGTTGAACCACTTGACAGTACCTGTTGCCATAAACGTCTTTCAAATATTGACCAATCACACGAGCCGTAAAAGCAAGAAGCCTCGCGTAACGCTGCCCCCCCTAAAACTTGCCCTCTTCGTATTGTCAAGTTTAAGTGACCAAACCTGACAAGAAACTTCATTTTTCACGCAATAAATCGGAAAGTCAAGGGTATTTAAATGGCAAGATTCGGTTTATTTGATCGAAACGTAGGAAACTTCACTTGATATCTTAGGATTCAACGTCACCTGCGCATAGTAAGGAAAACGCGTAATATCAAGTTAAATAAGGAACACTGTTCTGCTTTGCGCACTTAGCGCCCGACCGGACATACTAGAATAGACGTATGGCAACCAAGCAAGACAACGACACCGTCCTCGCGCGGGAAGAGCAAAAACTCAAACCGCCACCGATGTATCAGGTGTTCTTGATGAATGACGACTACACGCCGATGGAATTCGTGGTGGCGATCATTCAGGAGTATTTCAATAAAGACCGCGAAACTGCGACGCAAATCATGCTCAAAGTTCACCGGGATGGCAAAGGAATGTGCGGTGTCTATCCTAGAGATATTGCATCGACAAAAGTGGAACTCGTCTCAGCACACGCGCGCAAAGCGGGGCACCCCCTGCAATGCGTGATGGAGGAAGTATGATTGCGCAGGAACTGGAAGTAAGTTTGCACATGGCTTTTGTCGAGGCGCGTCAGGCCCGGCATGAATTCATTACGGTGGAGCACCTGTTGCTCGCGCTGCTGGACAACCCGTCAGCAGCCGACGTCTTGCGTGCCTGCGCCGTCAACATCGACGATTTGCGCAAGACGCTCGCCAATTTCATCGGTGATAATACGCCGACGGTACCTGGGTCGAGTGAAGTTGACACACAGCCGACGCTCGGCTTCCAGCGCGTGATTCAACGCGCGATCATGCACGTGCAGTCGGCGTCCAACGGCAAGAAGGAAGTCAATGGCGCCAACGTGCTGGTGGCGATCTTTGGCGAAAAGGACTCGCATGCCGTGTACTACCTGCATCAGCAAGGTGTCACCCGACTGGATGTCGTGAACTTCATCTCGCACGGCGTGCGCAAGGATCAGCAAGCCGACGCCCAGAAGTCACCTGAAGGCGCGGAGGAAGTACAGGCCGAAGGACAACAGAAGGAGAGTCCGCTGGATCAGTTCACGCAAAATCTGAACAAGCTTGCCAGCGAAGGCAAGATCGATCCATTGATCGGCCGCGAAGCCGAAGTCGAGCGGGTCATCCAGACTCTGTGCCGTCGCCGCAAGAACAATCCATTGCTCGTCGGCGAAGCCGGTGTCGGCAAGACGGCGATTGCAGAGGGTTTGGCATGGCGCGTGACACAGGGCGATGTGCCCGAGATCCTGCAAAATGCGGTTGTCTACTCGCTGGACATGGGCGCACTACTGGCTGGCACCAAATATCGCGGCGATTTCGAGCAACGCCTCAAGGCCGTACTCAAGCAATTGAAGGACAACCCGAACGGCATCCTGTTCATCGACGAGATTCACACGATCATCGGCGCCGGATCGGCCTCTGGCGGAACCCTCGACGCGTCCAATCTGCTCAAGCCGGCACTCTCGAGCGGTCAGCTCAAATGCATCGGTGCGACCACGTTCAATGAGTATCGCGGCGTGTTCGAAAAAGATCACGCGCTGGCACGCCGGTTTCAAAAGATCGATGTCAACGAGCCGACTGTCGAACAGACGATCCAGATCCTGCGCGGTCTCAAATCGCGCTTCGAGGAGCACCACGGCGTCAAGTATTCGGCATCGGCCCTGACCTCGGCTGCCGAATTGGCGGCGCGCTTCATCAATGACCGGCACCTGCCGGACAAGGCGATCGACGTTATCGACGAAGCTGGTGCCGCACAACGCATCTTGCCGAAGTCGAAGCAGAAAAAAACGATCGGCAAGAGCGAAATCGAGGACATCATTGCGAAGATCGCCCGCATCCCGCCGCAATCGGTCAACCAGGACGATCGCACCAAGCTGCAGACCATCGACCGCGATCTCAAGAACGTGGTCTTCGGCCAGGAGCCTGCGATCGAAGCACTGGCGTCGGCCATCAAGATGGCGCGTGCCGGTCTGGGCAAGAACGACAAGCCGATTGGTTCGTTCCTCTTCTCTGGTCCGACTGGTGTCGGCAAGACCGAGGTGGCCAAGCAACTGGCGTTTATCCTGGGCATCGAGCTGATCCGCTTTGACATGTCGGAATATATGGAGCGGCATGCGGTGAGCCGCTTGATCGGCGCGCCGCCAGGTTACGTTGGTTTTGACCAGGGTGGGCTGCTGACCGAGGCAATCACCAAGAAGCCGCATGCGGTGTTGCTGCTCGATGAAATCGAAAAAGCGCATCCGGATATCTTCAATATCCTGTTGCAAGTGATGGATCATGGCACGCTGACTGACAACAATGGACGCAAGGCTGACTTCCGCAATGTGATCATCGTGATGACGACCAATGCCGGCGCCGAGAGTCTGCAGCGCCGGTCGATCGGCTTCACCGACAAGAAAGAAGCCGGTGACGAGATGGCCGACATCAAGCGGATGTTCACGCCTGAGTTCCGGAACCGGATCGATGCGATCATCAGCTTCCGCGCGCTGGACGAGGAAATCATCCTGCGTGTGGTCGACAAGTTCCTGATGCAGCTCGAAGAGCAGTTGCATGAGAAAAAAGTCGATGCGGTCTTTACCGACAACTTGCGCAAGTTCCTGGCGCGTAAGGGATTCGATCCGTTAATGGGCGCGCGACCGATGGCGCGACTGATCCAGGACATGATCCGCAAGGCACTGGCCGATGAACTGTTGTTTGGTCGCCTGGTCAGCGGCGGCAAGGTAACGGTCGATCTGGACGACAAGGACCAGGTCAAACTGGAGTTCACCGAAGGCGACACAGCACCGCCTGCCGCGCCACAGGAAGCTGTCGAGGTCGAGTAAGCACAGCGCACGCGCCCTGGGGACCTACAGGATTGCGTTAAAAAGCCCGCACTGTTCATCACGGTGCGGGTTTTTTCATGGGCGCCAGGATTGAGCTGTGTGATGCAGCCGTTACATGCCCGGGTTATTGATTTCGGCGTGAATCTGGTTGACGGCGGCAACGATTTCGTCCGACAGCGTCAGATCGGCGGCATCGATATTTTCCTTAAGTTGGGCCAGGCTGGTCGCGCCGATGATGGTCGATGCAATGAACCAGCGGGTGTAACACCACGCCAGCGCCAACTGCGTCGGCGTCATCCCGTTGGTGCGTGCCAGCTCGGCATAACGACCTGCGGCTTGCTTGACCGCAGGGCGCAGGTAACGCGGACTCCAAGTGGGTGGGAACAGCGTCAGTCGTCCTGAGGCGACCGGGTCGTCGAGGTACTTTGCCGTGAGTTGGCCGAAGGCCAGTGGGCTGTAGGCAAGTAGGCCCACGTTTTCACGAAAACAGGTTTCGTCGAGCCCACTCTCGTAGCCGCGGTTGGCGAGGTGATAGCCGTTCTGGATCGATACGATCCGCGGTAATCCCTTCTCCTCGGACTGCTTGATGAATTCGCTGACGCCCCATGCGCTTTCGTTGGATACGCCGATGTGGCGGATCTTGCCTGCCTTGACCAGGTCGCCTAGGACTGCCAGCGTTTCCTCGATCTCCACATGCTTGCGTTCGGCCGTCGGGTCGAAGGACAACTGGCCGAAGATGGGGACGTTGCGACTCGGCCAGTGCAACTGGTAGAGATCGATGTAATCGGTTTGCAGCCGCTGCAGGCTGGTCTCGACCGCTGCGCGGAGGTTCGCCGCATCCAGGTCACCCTTGCCGTCGCGGATCCACGCCATGCGCGACGGGCCTGCAACTTTGGTTGCCAGTACGATGTCGCTACGCTTGCCGGATTGCTTGATCCAGCTGCCGATATAGCGTTCGGTCGTGCCCTGCGTTTCGCCGCGCGGCATGACCGGATACATCTCGGCGGTGTCGATGAAGTTGATCCCGCGCTCGAGCGCATAATCGAGTTGACTATGTGCATCAGCTTCGCTGTTCTGTTCGCCAAAAGTCATCGTGCCGAGGCATACCGTGGAGACCTGAAGATCGCTGGAACCGAGTCGGATTGTTTTCATAGCGTGTTGGTGAGTGATGTGAAAGTCTTATGGGCTTTACCGGGATTTGCGTAGGCGTGCGGCGCATTCGGTGATCAGCGCCGGGCCGCGGTAGATCAGCCCTGTGTAGAGCTGGATCAGGCTGGCGCCGGCGCGCATTTTTTCTTCCGCATCGTCGGCGCACAGGATGCCCCCCACACCGATGATGGGAATGGTGTCGCCGAGTTCGGATTTCAGGGCTCGAATCACGGCGGTCGAGCTGCTGGCCACTGGTGCGCCGGACAGCCCGCCGGTTTCTTCTCCGTGCTCCATGCCGCGCACCGGATCGCGCGCCACCGTGGTGTTGGTCGCAATGACACCATCGATTTCATGCCGCAGCAAGGCGCCCGCAATTACCTTGATCTGTTCGGGAGCCAGATCAGGAGCGATTTTCAGGGCAATCGGTACGTAGCGCATGTGGCGGTCGCTCAGACGGCGTTGTTTCTCCTTCAATTGCGACAGCAAGGCATCGAGTTCACTGGCGCCCTGCAATTGTCGTAGATTGCTGGTGTTTGGCGACGAAATGTTGACGGTGACATAGCTAGCGTACGGATATACTTTTTCCAGACAAATCAGGTAATCGTCGACCGCACGTTCGATCGGCGTAGTGGCGTTCTTGCCGATGTTCAATCCCAGCACGCCGCGTTTGTCCTGATAGAAGGTCGACGCCTGCACGTTGGCCACGAAGGCATCGGCACCGTCATTGTTGAACCCCATGCGGTTGATCAGGGCGCGGGCTTGCGGCAGTCTGAACATACGCGGCAACGGGTTGCCAGGTTGCGGCAGTGGCGTGACGGTGCCGATTTCCAGAAATCCGAAGCCGAGCGACGCCAGGGCGTCGATGTAAGCACCATCCTTGTCGAGACCTGCTGCAAGGCCAACAGGGTTCGGGAACGTGATGCCCATGACGGTGCGCGGGTCCGCAGTCGGCGTCGGCACCAGCCGCGTCAGCCCAAGGGCGTGGGCGCGTCGCAGGGACCGCATCGTCAGATGATGCGCGCCTTCCGGATCGAGCGAAAAAAGCAAGGGACGGGCGAGCGAGTAAAAAAGCTTGGCAGACATGGCGACACTAGATAGGTGAGCGGCAGGTAGCACCGCGACAGAACGACAGCGCCGTGAGAACGCAGAACGCATTCTACCGAAACGAGCGCCTACAGATCGTTCCAGGTGCCCAGCCGTAGTGCTTCGAGCGGCTTGAAATTGATTTTATAGGCCATTTTCGGACTTTCGGCGATCCAGTAGCCGAGGTAGACGAAGGGCATCTGGAGATGGCGTGCTTGCTCGATCTGCCACAACACATTGTAGGTGCCGTACGAGGCGCCGTCCGCATCCGGATCGTAGAATGTGTAGACCGACGAGAGTCCATCGCTGAGGACATCGATGATGCTGACCATGCGCAGGACGCCTTCGTCATCGCGGAACTCCACCAGCCGCGTGTTGACCTTGCTCTGCAAAAGAAATTGCGCGTATTGATCGCGGCTATCCTGATCCATCCCGCCACCGGCATGGCGCGCTGCCTGGTAACGCAGGTACAACTGGTAATGCTCGTGGACGTAGGCCAGCTTGGTGACCCAGGTCTGCAGGTTCTGATGTCTTTTCCATGCGCGGCGCTGGCTGCGATTGGCGGTAAATTCGGCGACCTTGACCCGTACCGGCGTGCAGGCCTGGCATCCGTCGCAATAGGGACGGTAGGTAAAGATGCCGCTGCGCCGGAAACCGTTTCTGACCAGCTCGGAGTATACGTCGGCGTTGATCAGATGCGACGGCGTGGCCACTTGTGAGCGCGCTTGACGCGCGTCCAGGTAGCTGCACGAGTACGGCGCCGTAGCGTAGAACTGCAAGGTGGAAAACGGGAGGTCTTTCAGATGCGTCATGGTGCGGGATCCGTGCGTCGGAAGTGATTCTGTCGATGGAAACGATGACACTAATTTACACCGAACGTCGCGCTTTGATCCAGAATTTCTTCAGAGCCCGTTTGGAAACAAGGGAAGCGGTTGCCAGTGCATGATCTCGGGTTGCGCCACGGCAGCCCGCATACGGGCCAGGAACTCGGCACGCGATACCGGCGCCGCACCCAGCGACGCAAGGTGGGAAGTCTGCTGCTGGCAGTCGATCATGGCCACGCCCTGCCGACGCAGGAAGTGCACCAGGTAGGCAAGGGCGATCTTGGAGGCATCGGTGACGCGGGCGAACATCGATTCGCCATAAAACATTTTGCCGATGCACACACCGTAGGCGCCACCGACGAGTAAGCCGTCCTGCCACAGTTCGGCGCTGTGGGCGTGGCCTTGCATGTGCAGGCCGGTGTAGCCGGCCACGATCTCGTCGGTGATCCAGGTGCCGGCGGCGCCATGCCGGGGCTCGGCGCACGCCCGCATGACGGCTTCGAACGCGGAGTCGAAGCGGATTTGCCAGGTACCGCCGGTGTGCATGCTGCGATCGATTTTCTTCAGGGTTTTTCGGAGGCTGGCCGAGATGACGAGCGCATCGGTTGCCAGCACCATGCGCGGATCGGTGCTCCACCAGAGAATCGGCTGGTCGTCGGAATACCACGGGAAGATGCCGTTGCGGTACGCCAGCAACAGTCGCTGAGGCGACAGGTCGGCGCCGGCAGCGAGCAGGCCGGCAGCGCCGTCGGCTTCGGTCAGCGCCGATTCAACCGCAGGGAAAGGCGAATCCGCGTTCAACCAGGGAATCATCGTGCGATCCGAAAAGAGGGCGCTGCCGTTGATCCCGGACGCACGCCTTCCGGATAACGGCGCGCGCAAACGGGGCTACTCGCGATATTCGCCAGGACGTTCTGGTTTGGCAAAATCATGCAAATGGAGGCGATAAGGTTCGCCACTGCGGGTGCGGGCATGGTCGGCAAAAAAGAAGCGCAGCGTATGGCTGACCGTCGGAAAGGCGATTTCGCTCCACGGTATGTCTTTTTCAGAAAACATGCGAACTTCAAGGCTCTCGACGCCGGCTGCATAATCCAGGTCCAGCAGCGTAGCGCGGTAGAACATGTGCACTTGATGCACGTGCGGCACGTTGAGTAATGAAAACAGCTCATGCAATTCAATCCGTGCACCGGCTTCTTCCAGTGTCTCGCGGGCTGCTGCGTCGCTGGTTGTCTCGCCGTTTTCCATGAAGCCGGCCGGCAGCGTCCAGTACCCGAGACGCGGCTCGATGGCCCGGCGGCACAGCAAGACGCAGGGCTGGTCGCCGTCGTCCCATACTGGGATCGATCCGACCACCATTTTTGGGTTCTGATAATGAACCACGCCACAATTTTCGCAGACGTAACGCGGCCGATTATCGTCGGGCGGAACCAGCAGCGACACCTTGTGTGCGCATTCGGAGCAAAATTTCATAAGGGCAGTTGCCATGCGGTGAGGGATGCATCGACGCCGGAGCGGCGCCTTCCGAACGGGAAAGTCCGGGCGAGCTTTAGTGTATCACCGGACTTGAATGCGGCGCGCGGCGCTTCGCCTCTGGCGCCGCGGCAGCGGTTCTATTTGCGTTCGCGGGCGATAGCATGTATGATTCAACTCTTCAGACGCGGGGTGGAGCAGTCTGGCAGCTCGTCGGGCTCATAACCCGAAGGTCGCAGGTTCAAATCCTGCCCCCGCAACCAATTCTTAAAGTACCCGTCCGGAAATTCGGACGGTACGGTTCCAGGCAGTCCAGTAGCTTTGCAGTCAGAAGCGCGGCTGCCAGCAGCTCAGCGGTTTTCCCGCCCATATCAATACCTCCTCCAAGACGGGCGACGGAACGCAGTATCAACCGGTTTTCGGACCAGGCGGCGCAAATAGCGCGGTTGTCGTTGATTAAAATACTCTGCAACGATTACGGCGTACACGCAGCACCCACGATCATCATTAACGATCAGAGACGTTCGCAGACTGACCCACTCGCGGACAGGTTGCCGGATTGTCGAATGCATGGACGCACACACGCTTTCCGGGACAGACGAAGCATGACAGGCACGGCACCTACATGAACACCGCAGAGGCAAAGAAAGTCCTCGAGACCGCATTGCTGTGCGCTCATGAACCATTGTCGATCAACGAGCTCAAGAAGCTTTACGTCGAAGATCACTCGGACGCGTCCGGTCAGGTGGGTGCCGACACCATTCGCCAGATGCTTGAAGAGTTGCGTACTGATTGGGCGACCAAAGGTATCGAAGTGGTGGCACTCTCGACCGGATGGCGCTTTCAGAGCCGGCCCGAGATGAAGACGTATCTGGACCGTCTCAACCCCGAAAAGCCGCCTAAATATTCGCGCGCGACGCTGGAGACCCTGGCGATCATCGCCTACAGGCAACCCGTGACACGTGGTGACATCGAAGAAATTCGCGGCGTGACTGTCAATTCACAGACCATCAAGCTGCTCGAAGACCGCGGATGGATCGAGTCGATCGGACAGCGCGACGTTCCCGGCAGGCCGGGCCTGTTTGCGACGACCAAGCAGTTTCTAGATGATCTTGGCCTGGCTTCACTGGACCAGTTGCCTCCGCTGCAGCAGGTCGCCAAGGGTGATGAGCAGGGCGGCATGCTCGAAGAGATGCGCGTCTTTGAAGCAGAAGTGCAGGCAACGCTTGAACAGGGTTCGATCAATTTTGCCGCACAGGCCGCGGCAGCCGACACTGCGTCGGATGACGCTGTGATTATTTCCAACGACCGCACGCCGGCATCCACGCTGGATGTCGTGCTTGGTCAGACCAATGAACAGACCGATAATGACGCAACCTACTCCTGAAGCTCCCGTGCCGGACACCCCGCGTACCGAAAAGGCAGAGTCCCGCAAAGAGCGCGCCAGTGGTGCTTCGGTTACGGGTGAGGCACACGAAATGGCAGCGGCCGAGTCGGCAACGCCGAAACAGGCCAAGCGCGGCGTGCGGGGTCCACGTACCCTGCGACGAGCCCGCGGTGTGCCGCGGACCAATGCCGGCGAAGCCGTTGCGAACGCAGGTGGCGAGTCGGCCTCGGCAACGGACACGCCGGCAGGTAATGACTCTGTTGGTGTATCCGGCAACATCGAGGCCGCCAATGTGCGCGCGCCGCGCGCGGAGCGCGGTAACCGCCCACCGTCGGCGAAGGTTGGACAAGGCGGTGCCGAAGGCCGGCAACGCAATGCGCCGAAGCCCGGTGGACGCCAGAACACGAATCCTTTGGCCAAGCCGAGCGGTGGTCAAAAGCCGGGTGCCGGCGGCAAAACCGGTGCGCGTGGCATCAACGGTACCAATGGTGCGAAGCCGGCAAACTTGCCGGGCAAGGATGCCGACGCAGTGTTTTCTTTCGTAACATCGGACGCTTTCGACCAGCCGGTCGACGAGGAGAGCAGCGCACGGGACGCCCGTCAGTCTGCCGCGAAGAGCGCGCGCCGGGATCTGACCGCGGAAGATGACGCACCGAAGCTGCACAAGGTGCTGGCCGAAGCAGGACTTGGTTCGCGGCGTGACATGGAAGAGCTGATCGTCGCCGGCAGGGTGTCGGTCAATGGTGAGCCAGCCCACATCGGCCAGCGCATCCTCGCAACCGATCAGGTGCGCATCAACGGCAAACTCATCCAGCGCAAGGTCAGCAAGCGTCCGCCACGCGTACTGGTCTATCACAAGCCGGCCGGCGAAATCGTCAGTACCGATGATCCAGATGGCCGTCCATCCGTATTTGATCGCTTGCCAACGATGAAGGCCGGCAAATGGCTCGCGGTCGGCCGGCTCGACTTCAATACGGAAGGTCTGCTGCTGTTCACGACTTCTGGTGACCTTGCCAACCGCTTGATGCATCCGCGTTACGGTATCGACCGCGAATATGCCGTGCGCACGCTGGGTGAGCTTGAAGAAGGCATGCGCCAAAAATTGCTGGCGGGTGTAGAACTCGAAGATGGCAGTGCGCAGTTTTCAAGGATTGCAGACGGTGGCGGTGAAGGCGTCAACAAGTGGTATCGCGTCACGATCGGTGAAGGTCGTAACCGCGAAGTGCGACGCATGTTCGAAGCGATTGGACTGACCGTGTCGCGGCTGATTCGTACCCGTTACGGCGTGCTGACGCTGCCGCGCACGCTCAAGCGCGGACGTTGGGAAGAAATGGAAGAGCATGCGGTGCGCGATCTGCTGAGCGCGAGCGGCATGGACAAAGTGGCTGGCGCGACTTCCACCGGTCGCACCGAGCAGAAGCGCCCACCCGGTATCGAGCGGGGCAACAGCATTTACGACGCACCTCAGGGACAGCGTCGCGACACCGGTATTTCGCAGAGCAGCCAGCCGAGCGGTGTTCCCGCATCGATCGGACGCGGTTTTGGCCAGGGACGCAGTCCCAACGCCGGCACCGGCTATCAAGGCCGTGGTCCGGGCCAAGGGCAGGGCGGTGCGCGGAGTCCGGGCCAAGGACAAGGCCAAGGCCAAGGCGCGGCGCGCGGGCGCCAACCGGATCCGTTGCAGACCGCACTGGGTTTTCCTGGCATGGGCAAACCACGGCGCAGCAGCGGTCCCGGCCGAGGCGGTCAGGGTGGTTCACAGAGCGGGCAGGGCGGTCAGGGTGGCGGTTACCAGGGCGGTAATGGTAATTCCGGTGGATACCAAGGTAGCAACGGCAACTCGGGTGGGTACCAAGGCGGCAATGGTGGTGGGCACAGTGGGCAAGGCATGCCACGACGGCGTCCACGCGGCTGATGCTCGCGCGCCGGGAGAATGCAGGTGCGCCAGAGTCATCCTCGGCGCTGTTAAATTGCTGATTTGCCTGCTGGTCCCCACGCCGGGCGCTAATTGCGTGATTGCAGTTAATCGACGTTTCCATTATAATTTCACAGTTAACGAAAGTCGCTTCGGGAGCAGTGCCCGGATATAAACCGCAGGCGACTTGAATTTTAAGAAAGATGGGCAGATGCCCATTTTTTTTTTGTTGAACAGTTTGTGTCGGTTGCGTGGCGCATGATGACGCGGCGCCCGAACGGGGCGAGCGCTACCGGTTGCAACATCGCCGGATGTGGCCGGCAGTGGTGAAAGCGGATGGGGGATGGTTGTGCAGTTGTCTGAGATGATTGAAAAAACTGTCCAGGGCCTGGGCTATGAACTGGTCGATTTCGAGTTGGCGGCGCGCGGTCTGGTGCGGGTCTACATCGATTTCACGCCGGAAGAAGCTGTGCGCGGTTTCATCACCGTCGAGGATTGTGAAAAGGTCACCCATCAGTTGCTGCACGTGATGACTGTCGAGAACGCAGTGTATGAGCGGCTCGAAGTATCCTCGCCCGGACTCGACAGGCCCCTGAA
>JACMRD010000040.1 GCA_014376645.1 Herminiimonas sp.
TGGCTGCGGCCCTTGCCCTGGCGACCGGCGGGCCGATCCAGATCGAAGTCGAGAACCTGCAGCAGATGGAAGAGGCGCTCGGCGCCGGTGCGGTATCGATCCTGCTCGATAATTTCAGCCTGCAGTCCATGCGTGACGCCGTCGCGCTCAATCGAGGGCGGGCCGTGCTGGAAGCCTCGGGCGGCGTCAACCTCACGACCGTGCGCGCCATCGCCGAGACCGGCGTCGACCGCATCTCCATCGGCGGTCTGACCAAGGACGTGCGGGCGACCGATTACTCGTTGCGGGTGATCGGCTGAGCCTGGTTCGTCAACCGTGCGATGCGGGTGACGACGCCGCTTCCATCTGCGCTCGGGCAGCGGCGCCGAGCCGGTTGGCTTCGATGAAGATGCGCTTGATCATCGGGTAGCGCAGGCGGATCCGCGATTCGATCGCATCGATCGAATTGGCCAGATCTTCACCCGAGATGGCGGGCATGAATTGCACGCTCAGCACCAGCAGCACATTCTCCGGGCCGAGGTACATGGTCAGAGGCCAGGCGGCGATCTCCACGTTCGGATCGGTTTCGGCCATGTCCTTGATGGCTTGTGCCGTCGTTTCTTCCACGCCTTCGCCCACCAGCAGCCCGCGGCTCTCGTAGACCAGCACGGTGGCCACCAGCGCCAGCAGGATGCCGATGGCGACCGAGGCCATGCCATCGAGCACCGGCATGTCGAAATACAGGCTGCCACCGATGCCCAGCGCGGCGAAGGCCAGCCCTCCCAGCGCCGCCGCGTCCTCGGCGAAGACGGTGAAGGTCGATGGGTCCTTGCTTCGATGCAAATACTGCCAGAACGGCCGGTCGCCTTTTTTCCTGAGGATCGCCCGCAATGCGACGATGAAGCTCGCACCTTCCAGAATGGCCGATATGCCCAGTACGATGAAGGCCCATTTCGGATCTTCGCTCGGTCGCGGCTCGAGGATATGCTCGATACCCTGGACCACCGAGATGCCGCCACCCAGGCCGAACACCAGCACCGCCACGATCAAGCTCCAGAAGTATTGTTCTTTCCCGTAGCCGAACGGGTGAGTCGAGTCGATCGGGCGTTTGCTGCGATGTAGTCCCACCAGCAGGAGGACTTCGTTTAGGGTGTCGACCGCCGAGTGGATACTCTCGGCCATCATGGCGCTGCTGCCGGTGACCGTGGCGGCAATGAACTTGGTCACTGCCACGCCGAAGTTGCCGGCCAGTGCGGCGTAGATAACGATGTTCGATGCGGCCATCGGTTCAGGTTTTGACACGGCCGGCAACAAACCGTCGTGTCGTCTGTGGTGTCACGCGGTTTTGCGTAGTGTCGGCGAGAGCACGCTCGGCAGTGCCTTTGGCAGCGTCTCCGGATAGTCACGACTGAAGTGCAGGCCGCGGCTCTCGCGCCGTGACAACGCACTCTCGACGATCAGGGAGGCGACGTCGACCAGGTTACGCAACTCCAGCAGGTCGGGCGTGATGCGGAAGTTGGCGTAATACTCGTCGATTTCTTCCTTGAGCAGTCGAATGCGGTGCTGTGCGCGTTCGAGGCGCTTGGTGGTCCGTACGATACCGACATAATTCCACATGAAGCGGCGCAGCTCGTCCCAGTTGTTGGCGATGACGACTTCTTCGTCGGCATCGGTGACGCGGCTTTCATCCCAGACCGGCAGCGGCGTACTCTTCTGTTTTGGTTGCTGTTCGATGAACTGTGCCGCCGAGCGGCCCAGCACCAGGCATTCGAGCAGGGAATTGCTGGCCAGCCGGTTGGCGCCGTGCAGACCGGTACAGGCGGTTTCACCGACTGCGTACAAGCCGGGAACGTCGGTGCGCCCCGACAAATCGGTGACGATGCCGCCACATGTGTAATGCGCCGCCGGCACCACCGGGATCGGTTGCTTCGTGATGTCGATGCCGAACTCCAGGCAGCGCGCCAGGATGGTCGGGAAATGCTCCTGCAGGAATTCGGGTGTCTTGTGGCTGATGTCGAGATCGACGTAATCGAGGCCGCGTTTTTTCATCTCCGCATCGATGGCGCGCGCCACGACGTCGCGCGGTGCCAGCTCGGCGCGTTCGTCGTGGGACGGCATGAAGCGCTGACCGGCTTGCGCACCCGCGGAGGCAGGCAATTTCAGGAGCCCGCCTTCGCCGCGCACTGCCTCGGTGATCAAGAACGATTTGGCGTAGGGATGGTATAAGCAGGTGGGGTGGAACTGGATGAATTCCATGTTCGATACCCGGCAGCCCGCCCGCCACGCCATGGCGATGCCGTCGCCGGTAGCGGTATCCGGATTGGTCGTGTACAAGTAGACTTTGCCTGCGCCGCCGGTGGCAAGCACGGTGTGCTCAGCCGCGATGGTGATGACCTTGCCGGTGCCGACTTCCTGCACGTACAGGCCAAGGCAGCGCGACGCCACGGTCTTGGCGCCCAGCTTGTTCGACGTGATGACGTCGATTGCGTAATGGTTTTCCAGCAGCGTGATGTTCGGATGATTCCGGATCTCCTGTTCCAGTGTCACCTGCACTGCATGACCGGTGGCGTCGGCGGCGTGGATGATGCGGCGCTGACTGTGGCCGCCTTCCCGGGTCAGATGGAAACCGAGTTCGGCCGTCGCGTCGCGCGTGAAGGGCACGCCTTGGGCGATCAGCCAGTCGATCGCCTCGCGTCCATGTTCGACGATGTAGCGGGTCGCGGCTTCGTCGCACAAACCGCCGCCGGCTACCAGGGTATCGTCAATGTGTTCGGCATGACTGTCGCCGGAATCGAGGACGGCGGCGATGCCGCCTTGCGCCCAATTGCTGGCGCCGTCGAGCAGGGCGCGTTTTGAAATGACCACGACCTTGCGGCTTTGGGCGAGATGCAGTGCGACCGACAGACCGGCCAGTCCACTGCCGACAATGGCGACATCGAATTTCATGAGGAGTATCAAGTAGATGGGATGGCTAGACTATAGACGATTTAGTCCCGGGCGACAGGGGATGCAGATTGCGATATCGGCCGACGACATTGAGCGGACACCAGGGGCCCGCGCATGAAAGCATTTTTCAGGAAACTCCTGGCTGCACTGGCAGCCACCTCCGCGGTGCTGCTGCTGCTGGGTGCTGCGATCTTTTTCTGGTACCGAAGTGCCAGCGCACCGCAGATCGATGGCCGGCTGGTGCTGATGCGGCCGGCCGCGGTTGGTGCGGCAATGGCGTCCGGGGCGCATGCCGCGCCAGCCAGATCCGGAGGCGGCAGCACCGACATCGTGCGCGACGCCAATGCCGTCGCGCACATCTATGCCGGCTCGACCGATGAGGCCTACTTCGCGCTCGGCTTCGCGCATGCCCAGGACCGATTGTGGCAGCTGGAGATGCACCGCAGGATCGCCGCCGGCCGCATGGCAGAGATTCTCGGACCGAACGCGCTCGATACCGACCGCTTCCTGCGCACGCTCGGCGTGCGGCGCAATGCCGAGGCGATCCTGCCGAACCTGGCTCCGGATGCCCGCGCCGCGCTGCAGGCCTATGCCGACGGCATCAATGCCTACCTGCGGGTCCGCACCGGACCGCTGCCGCCTGAATTCGTGCTCACGGGCGCGCCGCCGCCTGAAGCCTGGGAGCCGGCTGATTCGGTGGCATGGCAAACCATGCTGGCGTGGGATCTGGGTGGCAACTGGGCGCAGGAGCTCATGCGCATGCGCTTGTCGCAGCGTCTGACGCTGGAGCAGATCAATCAGGTCTTGCCGCCGTATCCAGGCGATGCCGTACTCGCCACGCAGGATTACACTCGTTGGTACCGTTCGCTGGCCGGCACCACGGCGCAGCTGGCGGCGGTGGCGGCCATCGCACCATCGCAGCAGGTCGAAGGTATGGGGTCGAACAACTGGGTCGTCGGCGGCAACCGCACCGCTAGCGGCAAGCCGCTGCTGGCCAACGATCCGCACCTGGGCATGACGGCGCCGGCGCTGTGGTACCTGGCGCATCTATCGGCGCCGGGCATGAATGTCATTGGCGCGACCATCCCCGGCGTGCCGGCCATCGTGGTCGGTCATAACGAGCACATCGCATGGGGCTTTACCAACACCGGGCCGGACGTGCAGGACCTGTTCATCGAACGCATCAATCCGATCGACCCGCGCCAGTACCAGACCGCCGACGGCTGGGCCGAATTCAGCACTCGCACCGAGATCATCAAGGTCAAGGGGCAGGCCGATGTGCCGCTGGTGGTGCGCGCCACGCGCCATGGTCCGGTGATCACCGGTGCGCTGCCACTGGTCGACCGCGCCGCAATGGATGCCCGCACCCACGTGATCGCGTTTGCATGGACCGCCTTGCGACCCGACGACCTGACCTTGCAGGGTGGGCTGCGCATCGGCCTGGCCACCAACTGGAGCCAGTTCCTGGCGGGGGCGCGCGACTTCAGCTCGCCGCAGCAGAACATGGTGTATGCCGATGTCGAGGGCAACATCGGATTCGTCGCGCCGGGCCGGATACCGGTTCGCAGCGCCGCGAACGATCTGCATGGTCTGGCGCCGGCGCCGGGCTGGGACGCGCGGTACGATTGGCAGGGCTTCGTGCCGTTCGAAGAACTGCCACAACGCTACAATCCGGCCTCTCAGCGCATCGTCACCGCCAACCAGAAGATCATCGAGAACGGCAGCGGGCCGTTCCTCACCAGCGAATGGTCGCTGCCGTACCGGGCCGACCGCATCACCGAACTGCTCGACGCCGGTGGCAAGCACACCCTGCAGAGCTTTGCCGCGATCCAGTACGACCACGTCTCGCGGGCTGCCCTGGAGTTGCTGCCGCTGGTGCGGGGCACACGACCGGCCTCGCCGCGCGCGGCAGACGCGCTGCGCCGGTTGACAAGCTGGAACGGCAGCATGGCAGTCGACCGCCCGGAACCGCTGATCTTCAATGCCTGGATGCGCGAATTGTCGCGGCGCATGCTCAGCGCTCCGCTGGGGCCTGACCTGATGCGCGATTACTGGGATCAGCGCACCACCCAGCCGCTGCTCGTGAACGTGCTGCGCAATGTCGGCGGCCAGGGCCGCTGGTGCATGGTAGCGGCCGACGGTGCGGCAGCGCCAGCCAACGATTGCGCCGCGCTGCTCAGCACGACGCTCGAGACCACGCTGGCATTGCTCGAACGCGCGTACGGCAGCGACCTGGGCGGCTGGCGATGGGGTGCGGCCCATATCGTTCGCATGGAGCACCGGCCGTTCGATCGCGTGCCGTTGCTGGCGCCTTGGTTCGACATCCTGGAACCGGCGCCCGGCGACACGTACACGATCAATGTCGGACGCTATTCGCTGCGCGATGAACAGGCGCCCTTTGCAAGCCGCCACGGGCCGGGGCTGCGTGCTCTTTACGATCTGTCGAACCTGGAAAATTCACGCTTCATCCAGTCAACCGGCCAGTCCGGCAATCGGTTCTCGGGGCACTACGCCGACTTCACGCAGCGCTGGACGCACGGCGCCAGCATACCGATGCAGACGCGCCGTGCCGAGGTCGAGCGCAACAAACTGGGGACGCTGACGCTGGTGCATCCGGACTAGAACCACGGAACGGAAAGACAGGCACGCCATGAGAATTCTGGAATACATCGATCTCGACACGTCACGTGTCAAGTCGAGCGATCGCAAGGTGGTCAATGCCATTGCAGCGGATGATTTTCGCGCGGCACAGGTCAAGAAACTCGTTAATTTAAGCCACGGCAAGTTCTATTGCGCCAGACTGGATGCCGCAAACCGCTTGTTGTTTTGTCTGATTCGCCACGGCGACCAAGTATGTGCCCTGATGCTTGAAGTGATCATGATGCGTTCCTGTCGTACCGCGAGTTGATCGAATCAATTCGCGTTCCGGTTGGGCGTGAAGCGCACTGGCGCGACTTTGCCGCCTGGATTGCGCGGATGCGACAGAACATGAAGGCATTCGACAGCCATCAGGTCTTCGAAGAAATCCGGGGTGTGATCACGGCGAATGCTGCGGGAATGATGTCCCGGGATGCCTACCGATTACTCGGCGTGCGGCAATCGATTTTTTCAGAAAACCAGCGCGACCAACTGTACGATATTTTCGAAAAATATCAAGCCTGGCTGGCCGAGAGTCAGCTCTACGATTTGAATCTGGCCAGATCGTTCCCCCAACAACATCTGTCGTTGGGTCGCAAGAGCTATTCGGCCTATTTTTCGCAACGTGTTAAAGATATCCTGCGCCAGTGCGAGCTATACGGCGTCGAGCACCTGCTGCCGACCAACCAGACGCCATTGATGGCGGCTGCGGCTGCCGGCAACGTTCCCCTGGTGGAAGCTTTGCTCGAACGCGGCGCCGATCGCGAAGCGGTGGACCATTACGGCAGCAACGCCTTTCATTGGGCCCTGCGGGAAGCCTGCCGTGATCCAACGTTCGCCCGAGGCCCATTCGCCGCGTTGTACGGTCTGCTTGCTCCGCCTTGCATCGACGTCAATATTGGAACCAGGATGGTTCGGATCGATCAGCATATGGCGGAATATTTTCTGTTCCAGACGTTATGGGTGTTGTTCAAATCCCGATTCACACAGCCGCAACGCCGAACCAACGGCGCGTTTGAAACCCAATCCATCCTGGACGCGTGGGCGTACCTGCCTGCCAGCGTAGTCCGTCCCGAGCGCACCAAACGTCAGTATCTTTCCGGCATCCTTGCGCGTAACGAAGTGGCCCGCGATTATGCCTACAATCGGGCGCTGTTCAAGCGGGTCGCCCAGGGTTGGTATCAATTCAATCCCCAGCTTTCAGTGCGCCGAGGCCTGCCGTCTGAACAGCGCTGGGTGGGGGCTTATACGGCGCTGAATTTGCCTTTGATTAATGAATTTGCCTGGGAGTATGAATGGGTAAATCTGGATGACCACATTGCTTCGTACATGGCGTTAGGGGGACTGCCCGAGCGCTCCATCCCCGTTGCAACTGAACGCCGCGTCGCGCAGGACCGCGAAAATCTGGCCGCAAAGGAGGCGACGTTGGAACGCTTGCGCCTGCAGGCACGTGCCAGCCGGGCTACCGTGCGGACGCGTCACGTCAAATGAAAGCGCCGGTCCGATGCCAGCATGCCGGTGGCATCGGCGGCGTTCACCGGCGCTGAAAAGAAGTAGCCCTGGCCACAGTAGCAGCCGATGCCGAGCAGTTGCGCGACATGGCCGGCGCTCTCGACACCCTCGGCGACCGTGTCCAGATTCAGGGTCTTCGCCAGCGCCAGGATCAAGCGGACGATTTCGCTGTCGCCGTCGTTGCTGCCGAGTCCCTTTACGAACGCCTGGTCGATTTTCAGGACATCGATCGGCAGTTTCTGCAAATACGCCAGTGAGGAATAGCCTGTGCCGAAATCGTCGAGCGCGAGGCGGAAGCCGCGTTGCTTGAGCAGCGTCAGGTTTTCGATCGTCTGCAACGGGCTGGCCATGGCCGAGGTTTCGGTGATTTCCAGCTCGATCGATTGCGGAGAGGCACCGGTACGTTCCAGGATGGCGCCGACTTCCGACAGGAACGATTCATGCAGCAGTTGCCGCATCGAGACATTGACGGCAATGGTGAGGTTCGTCTGCAGCGGATAATCCTGCTGCCAAACCTTGAGCTGCTTGCAGGCCTGCGCCAGCGCCCACAGTCCGATCGGCGCCACCAGACCGGAGGCTTCCGCAATCGGGATGAATTCGGTCGGCGAGATATTGCCGTATTGCGGGCTGTTCCAGCGCAGCAGGAGTTCGAAGCCGGTCAGGGTGCCATCGCGCAGCGAAACCTTGGGCTGATAGGCGATCGCCAGTTCGTTGCGTTCCTGTGCGAAGCGCAGCGCCACATCCATCTGGGCCCGCTTGGTGGCGCTGTTTTGCAGAGTCAGATCAAAAATTTCGACCCGGCTGCGGCCGCGTTCCTTGGCCTGGTACATGGCGGCATCGGCGTCGCGAATTACGTCCGACGGTGTCCGGTGCTGGGGTTGCAACATGGCGATGCCGATGCTGACCGGAATCTTCACCACCACGGCGTCGATGATCAGCGGCGCTGACAGCAGCGTGAGCAGGGCATTGGCTTTCGTGATCGCCTCGAGCAGGTCTACCTTGGCCAGGATGACGAATTCATCGCCGCCGAAGCGCGCCACGAAGTCCGTCGGCGGTAAGTCCGCGGTGATCCGGCGCGTCAGTTCGAGCAGACACTTGTCGCCGAAATCATGACCGTGAGTGTCGTTGACGTTCTTGAAAAAATCCAGATCGCAGAACAACAGCACATAGGCCGAGGGCCTGGTGCGGATCGTCTCGATGGCGTCGACCAGCAGCTTCGAGAGGTAGCGCCGGTTCGGCAGGCCGGTCAGCGCATCGTGCAGCGCCTGATGCTCCAGCCGCATCTCATATTCCTTGCGTTCAGTGATGTCGCGCGCGATACCCAGCACGCCGAGCACGGCACCGCGTTCATCGCGCAGCGGATACTTGTTACTCGAAAACCAGCGCTGCGCATCGCTGCCCCACAGGCCATGGATTTCCTGGTCTTCCAGTGCGGCGCCCGAAGCGATCACGTCCAGGTCTTGCTGGTGCAGCTGATCGGCCATCTGGAAGGCATCGCGCTGACGTCCGTTGACCGCCAGTGTTGAAAAAAGCTCGTAAGAGGTCTTGCCGCGAATCTCTTCCTCGGAACGATAACCGAAACGCTGTTGGAAACTGAGGTTGCTGATGGTGAAACGCCCATCGTTGTCCTTGGCATAGATCATCGCCGGATTCAGGTCCAGCACGGCGCGCAGCAGGGCGTGCTCTTCTACCAGCTTGTGTTCAGCATCCTTCCTGGCCGAGACATCCTCGATGCTGAACACCATCCCGTCGAAGGCCGCATCATCGAGCAGGTTATAGCCGCGCATCTCCAGCCAGACCCACTGGCCGTTGCGATGCTGTGCGCGATGGCGGGAAAACATCTGCCCACCCGGCGTGGCGCGCAGCACCGTCAACTGACGCCGATACCGGGTGATGTCGTCCGGATGGATCACCGGATCGATCGTCTGTGCGATCAGCTCTTCCGGCAGGTGACCGATCACGTATTGCAGAGCCGGGTTGGCATACTTGAGCTTGAAGTCGCCGTCGGTGATCATGAAGACATGGCGTGTGGCGCGGGCGATCGCATCGAAGCGTCGATTGGTGGCGTGGGCCTCTGCCATGGCCAGCGCATTGTCGCGCAGCGCACGCGAGAGCAGGATCGAGAGCAGCCCCACGAACAGCGTGGTCAGCATCTGCGGCAAGGAATGGTCGAGCAGGGTGCCGACACCGGCATTGAGCCCGAAGCCGATCGCGGCAACGAGCGTGATGACGGCGAGCGCTACGCGTCCGCGCAGCATCAGCGGAAAGACCCCGGCAAGACCAATCAACCAGGGCAATGGATGTGCCGGCAGCGCGTTTTGCACCGTGAACGCCACCACGACCAGCAACGCCACCGTCAGCTCCGCAAGGACCAGCCCGGCGTCGCGCTTGATGAGTTCCGGCCAGCCGAAACGCACGAACGCTGCGCAGAACAGGACCATCAGCGCGCCCAACGCAGCCAGGCTGATGGTCGACAGCGGCTGATGCAGGCGAAAGAAAACCAGCGCCAGATGCAGCAGCAGGGTGGTGTACAGGAACAGCGTGACGACCCGGAAAATCGGGTTGCCTGCGTCCAGATCCCTGCTGCGCAACGACGGAAAATTCATCAGTTGCTCCGGCGTGCTCGCGAATCACGCATCGGTACGCACCGGCTTGACGTGGGCGGCTGCTTCCCGGGCGCGTTCGCGCGCCGTCTCCACGTTATCAGCCACGGCCAGGGCGACGCCCATGCGGCGACGGGAAAACGACTCGGGCTTGCCAAACAGGCGGATATCGGCGCCCGGTACGCGCAGGGCATCGGCCACGCCTTCAAAGGCAATGGCCTTGGCATCGTGCTGGCCGTAGATGACGGCCGAGGCGCCAGGCAAGCGCAGGCTGACGTCGACCGGCAGGCCCATGATCGCTTTGGCATGCAACTCGAATTCACTTTGCACCTGGCTGGCCATCGTGACCATGCCGGTGTCGTGCGGACGCGGGCTGACTTCGGAGAACCAGACCATGTCGCCGCGTACGAACAGCTCGACGCCGAACAGGCCGAGTCCGCCGAGGTTGTCGGTGACTTTCTTGGCGATGTCGCGGGCACGTGCCAGCGCATCCGGGTGCATGGCGCACGGTTGCCAGGATTCGACGTAGTCGCCGCGCACCTGGATGTGACCGATCGGTTCACAGAAATGCGTCTGCGGCTGGCCGTCTGCATCGAGCGCGCGCACCGTCAGCTGCGTGATTTCATAATCGAAATCGATGAAGCCCTCGACGATCACGCGGCCGGCATTGGCACGCGCGCCGGCGGCGGCGTAGTCCCATGCAGGTGCGACGTCAGCGGCGCTATCGAGCTTGGATTGACCTTTACCGGACGACGACATGACCGGTTTCACCACGCAGGGAAAACCGATCTCGGCGCAGGCTGCCTGCAGTTCGGCCAGGCTGTCGGCGAAGCGGTAAGGCGACGTTGCCAGGCCGAGTTCTTCGGCCGCCAGACGGCGGATGCCTTCGCGGTTCATGGTCAGCCAGGCCGCGCGCGCCGTCGGGATCACGGTGACGCGTCCAGCTTGCTCCAGCGCAACCAGGGTCTCGGTGGCGATTGCCTCAATTTCCGGCACCACCAGATGCGGCTGTTCCTGTTCGATCAGTGCGGCGAGCGCGACGCCGTCGGTCATGTCGATGACGTGGGCCCGATGCGCCACCTGATGGCCCGGCGCGTTGGCGTAACGGTCGACGGCGATGACTTCGACGCCCAGGCGCTGCAATGAAATGATGACTTCCTTGCCGAGTTCGCCGGAACCCAGCAGCATGACCCGGGTGGCGGTCGGAGAAAGGGGAGTGCCGATACGGGTTGGTATGAACATGTATTCGTCGTGAAAAAAAGAAAACGGTCAGAAGGGAACCGACGAACCACAAAAGTTAGCTCATCGACAATACCAAATTCGAGTAAGTTTGGACAGACTCAAGGCGCATTATTTTCCCATGTTCGGAAAATATTTCCGCTAAAAAAAGCAAGTGAATGACCCGTGGTTCCGTTGGTTAAGCGGCTGTGTTGACCGATCCGCAAGCCAGCACATGTAAAAAAACCGCCAGCAAACTGCCTGGCGGCGATGGCGAACGGCTGACTGACCGCGCCGAAGCGCCGTCAGTTCCCGAGCTTCAAACGTGGAAGTCCGCCGCGTAGATGTCGTTGTCCTTGGTTTCCTTCACGAAGATCATGCCGATGACGAAGGTCGCCAGGGCGATGATGATCGGATACCAGAGACCGTAATAGATGTCGCCCTTGTACGCCACCAGTGCGAACGCGGTGGTTGGCAGCAGGCCGCCGAACCAGCCGTTACCGATGTGATACGGCAGTGACATCGAGGTGTAGCGGATACGGGTCGGGAACATTTCGACCAGCATCGCAGCGATCGGTCCGTAGACCATCGTTACATAGAGCACCAGAATGACCAGCAACAACAGGACCATCGGCTTGTTGATCTGTTCCGGATCGGCCTTGGTCGGATAACCTGCCGCCTTGATCGCGTCGCCGAGTTCCTTTTTGAATGCCTTGTCCTTGGCGGCAGCATCGTCCTTCGACAGGCCGGCGGCGTCATAGCCTGTAATGACCTTGTCGCCGATCTTGATCGATGCGATCGAATCGGCCGGACCCGCTACGCTGGTGTAGCCGACCGATGCATTGGACAGGACCGTACGGGCGATGTCGCAGGACGAGGTGAATTTCTTGGTGCCGGTCGGGTTGAACAGGAACTGGCACTTCGCCGGATCGGCAGTCACCACGACAGGCGAATTTTGCAGGGCTTTTTCCAGCGCCGGATTGGCGAAGTGGGTCAGACCGCTGAAAATCGGGAAGTAGGTCAGCGCGGCGATCAGGCAACCGGCCATGATGATGCCCTTGCGACCGATCTTGTCCGACAGGCTACCGAACACCAGAAAGAATGGCGTACCCAGCAACAACGCTGCAGCAATCAGGATGTTGGCGGTAGGGCCATCGACCTTGAGGGTCTGGGTCAGGAAGAACAGTGCGTAGAACTGACCGGTGTACCAGACCACGGCTTGACCGGCGGTCAGACCCACCAACGCCAGGATCACGATCTTCAGGTTGCGCCACTGGCCGAAGGCTTCCGACAGCGGTGCCTTTGAGGTCGTGCCTTCTGCCTTCATCTTGGCGAACGCCGGCGATTCATTCATCGACAGACGGATCCAGACCGATATGGCCAGCAAGAAGATCGATACCAGGAACGGAATGCGCCAGCCCCAGTCGGCAAATGCTGCTTCGCCGACGGCAGTGCGCACGCCCAGGATCACCAGCAGCGACAGGAAAAGGCCCAGCGTGGCCGTGGTCTGAATCCACGAAGTGAACGAACCGCGCTTGCCTTCAGGCGCATGTTCGGCGACGTAGGTGGCGGCGCCACCGTACTCGCCACCCAGGGCCAGACCTTGCAGGATCCGCAGAGTGATCAGGATGATCGGCGCTGCGATGCCGATCGAGGCATAACCCGGCAACAGGCCCACGACAAAGGTCGAGGCGCCCATGATCAGGATGGTGACCAGAAAGGTGTACTTCCGTCCGATCATGTCGCCCAAGCGGCCGAACACGAGCGCGCCGAACGGGCGCACGATGAAGCCGGCGGCGAAGGCCAGCAACGCAAAAATGAAACCGGTATTGGGATCGGTGCCTGCAAAGAACTGCTTGGCGATGATGGCGGCAAGCGAGCCGTAGAGATAAAAATCGTACCATTCAAAAACGGTGCCGAGGGATGAGGCAAAAATCACCTTCCGTTCTTCGGGCGTGATGCTGCGCGAAGTCGTCGCTACTGTAGCCATGCTGTCTCCTTTTATAGTTTGTAGAGGTCCTGCGAGTACTGTCGCTACTATTAATGTAGCTTCAAAGTTTGCGATCCCGGGCTGCCAGCGCCATGTGGCGGCGCAGAACCGAGTGTGCGCAGTGTGCGGCCTGAAGCTTACGCAAATCTTGCTTGGATCTTACAGAACCTTACGGACCCGAATTTTTGCGAACGACCGTACTAATCTTATGCTATTCTCGTTCGGACCCGCAGACGCAAATGCCGCACTGGCGGACGATGCGGTCGCACCCGACACCTATACTTATAACCCAGCCCTTCAGGAGACCCTCATGACCGACGCCGTCATCGTATCCACCGCCCGTACCGCCCTTGCAAAATCCTGGAAAGGCGCATTCAACATGACGCACGGCGCGACCCTTGGCGGTCATGCAACGAAGGCGGCGATCGAACGCGCCGGCATCGAGTCGGGCGAGGTCGAAGACCTGATCATCGGATGCGCCACACCGGAAGGCGCGACCGGCAGCAACATCGCGCGCCAGATCGCGCTGCGCGCCGGTTGCCCGGTCACGACGGCCGGCATGACGATCAATCGCTTCTGCTCGTCGGGCCTGCAGACCATCGCCACGGCAGCCCAGCGCATCATTGCCGGTGAGGGCGACATCTACGCCGCCGGCGGTGTCGAATCGATCTCCTGCGTGCAGCAGGAAGCCAATCACCACATGATCATGGAAGTCTGGCTCAAGCAGAACAAGCCGGAACTCTACTGGCCGATGCTGCAGACCGCCGAGACCGTCGCCAAGCGGTACAAGATCAGCCGTGAGCGCCAGGACGAATACGGCGTGCAAAGCCAGCAGCGTGCATTTGCCGCCATGAATGCCGGCAAGTTCAACGACGAGATCGTTCCGATGACCACCATCATGGGCGTGGCCGACAAGGCAACCGGCATGCTGGTAACAAGGGAAGTAACGATCTCGGCCGACGAAGGCATTCGTGGCGACACGACACTCGAAGCGGTCTCGAAGATCCGTTCGGCCGTGCCGGGCGGCGTCATTTCGGCCGGTAACGCCAGCCAGTTTTCGGACGGCGCCTCGGTGGCGATCGTCATGAGCAGCAAGGTCGCCGAAGCCAAGGGCTTGAAGCCGTTGGGCATTTTCCGCGGTTTCGCCATCGCCGGTTGCGAGCCTGATGAAATGGGCATCGGCCCGGTGTTCGCGATCCCCAAGCTGTTGAAGAAAGCCGGCCTTACAGTCTCCGACATCGATCTGTGGGAGCTCAACGAAGCCTTTGCCGTCCAGGTGCTGTATTGCGCCGACACGCTCGGCATTCCGCTCGATCGCCTCAACGTCAACGGCGGCGCGATCGCGGTCGGTCATCCCTATGGCGTCTCGGGCGCGCGCCTGACCGGCCATGCGCTGATCGAAGGCAAGCGCCGGGGCGCCAAGTTCGTGGTCGTCACCATGTGTATCGGTGGCGGTCAGGGCGCCGCAGGGTTGTTCGAAGTCTGCTGATCACCAAGGCTCCTATATGCAATCGAAGATCCTCTCCCGCCGCGACCTCGACTTTCTTCTGTATGAATGGCTCGACGTGGCGTCCCTGACGACGCGCGAACGCTACGCCGACCATTCGCGGGAAACCTTCGATGCAGTGCTTGATACCTGCGAGCAGATCGCCAGCGACCTGTTCGAGCCGCACAACAAGAAGAACGACCAGCACGAACCGCACTTCGACGGTGAGCATGTCTCCATGATTCCCGAAGTGAAGGCGGCGCTGGACGTGTTTTCCGCTGCTGGCCTGATGGCGGCGGGCCAGGATTACGCCATGGACGGCATGCAGTTGCCGTGCGTGGTGGAGAAGGCCGGGTTTGCCTATTTCAAGGGCGCCAATGTCGGCACCTCGTCGTATCCATTCCTGACGATCGGCAACGCCAACACGCTGGTCAAGTGCGGTACGCCCGAGCAGATCGAGACCTACGTCAAGCCGATGCTGGCCGGCCGCTTTTTTGGCACGATGTGCCTGTCGGAGCCGCAGGCCGGATCAAGTTTGTCCGACATCGTCACGCGCGCCGAGCCGCAGGCCGACGGCACCTATCGCGTCACCGGCAACAAGATGTGGATCTCTGCCGGCGAACACGAACTCTCCGAAAACATCGTGCATCTTGTGCTGGCCAAGGTACCGGGACCGGACGGCAAGCTGATCCCCGGCGTCAAGGGTATCTCGCTGTTCATCGTCCCCAAGAAACTGGTCAACGCCGACGGCTCGCTGGGCGAGCGCAACGACGTCGTGCTGGCTGGTTTGAACCACAAGATGGGCTATCGCGGTACCACCAATTGCCTGCTCAACTTCGGTGAAGGCAAGTTCACGCCGGGCGGCCGGGCGGGTGCGGTCGGTTATCTGGTGGGCGAAGTCCACAAGGGCCTGGCCAACATGTTCCACATGATGAACGAGGCGCGCATCGGTGTCGGACTCGGCGCGGTGATGCTCGGTTACACCGGTTATCTGCATGCACTCGATTACGCCCGCACGCGTCCGCAGGGACGCCATCCGCTGAACAAGGACCCGGCCCTGCCACAGTTGCCGATCATCGAGCACACCGATGTGCGGCGCATGCTGCTGGCGCAAAAAGCCTATGTCGAAGGCGGCTTGGCGCTGGCCCTGTATTGCTCGAAACTGGTCGACGACGAGCGCACCGACCCGTCGCCCGAGGCACGCCGTCACGCCACGCTGCTGCTCGATATCCTGACCCCGATCGCCAAGTCGTGGCCGTCGCAATGGTGTCTGGAGGCGAACAGCCTGGCGATCCAGGTCCACGGCGGTTATGGCTACACCCGCGAATACAACGTCGAGCAGTTTTACCGCGACAATCGTCTCAATCCGATTCACGAAGGCACGCACGGTATCCAGGGTCTCGATCTGCTGGGCCGCAAGGTCACCATGCAGGGTGGCGCCGCGCTGGCCGGCTTGGCTGTGGAAATTCGCAAGACCATCGACCACGCACAGGCACAGCCGCTGCTGGCCGGCCACGCTAATGCGTTGTCCGCGGCGTTGGCCCGTTTGATCGAGGTGACCGGCCGTCTGCACGCAGCCGGCGACGTCAACCGCACGCTGGCCAATGCCTCGGTCTACCTGGAAGCCTTCGGTCACCTGGTGCTGGCCTGGATCTGGCTCGAGCAGGCGCTGTGCGCCGTCAGTCGCGTGGGTGACGCAGGCCATGACGCCGATTTTTATCAGGGCAAGCTGCAGGCTTGCGCCTATTTCTTCAAATGGGAACTGCCGAAGATCGCGCCGCAACTCGCGCTCCTCGAGAGCATCGACACCACCACGCTCGACATGCAAGACGGGTGGTTCTGAGTCAGCACACCGAATATCGCAACCGAAGTCGACATAAAACCAATGACAGGAGACAGCATGCGCACTATTCAACAACTTTTCGATTTGACCGGCAAGACCGCACTGGTAACAGGCGGCTCACGCGGCCTGGGACTACAGATCGCCGAAGCACTGGGCGAGCAGGGCGCCAAGATCGTGATTTCCTCGCGCAAGCAA
>JACMRD010000249.1 GCA_014376645.1 Herminiimonas sp.
CTGAAGGAAGCGTCGCGCGTTTTCCGGTTGTCCGGGTGGCAGCGCTTTTGGCGGCTCGATCTGCCGTTCGCCATGCCGGGGCTGTTGTGGAACATGATGATGTCGATGTCCGGTGGCTGGTTCTTCCTGGTCGCGGCCGAGGCGATCTCGGTGGCCGGGCAGGACATCAAGCTGCCCGGCATCGGCGCTTATATCGCCGTGGCGATCGAGGCCGAGAACGGGCATGCCATCGCCTGGGCCATCTGCGCCATGCTCACCGGGATCATCCTGTATGACCAGTTGTTCTTCCGTCCGCTGCTCGCGTGGGCCGACAAGTTCCGTTTTGAAGAATCGCAGGGCGAGAGCGCGCAGAATTCCTGGCTGCTCGATTGGGGCCGGCGCAGCCGCTGGATTCGCGCCATCACCGATCGCTTCTGGCGCCGGCTTGAGCGCACGCTAGGCTGGTTCGCTCTGCGCGAGGAAAGCGGCGGCTTTGCTGACGGCAGCACCGGCTGGAGCCGGTTCCTGGCCAAGGCCTGGGATTTGGCCATCGTGCTGTTGTCGCTGCTGGCAGCCTACAAGCTGATCACGTTCGTCCACAGCGACGTCGGCTGGGGCGAAGCAGCGCACGTCGCCGGGCTCGGGCTGATCACGCTGGCGCGTGTGCTGTTGCTGATCGCGCTGGCGTCGCTGGTATGGGTGCCGATCGCCGTCTGGATCGGCTTGCGCCCGCAATATTCGCAGCGGGTGCAGGCTGTGGCGCAGTTCCTCGCCGCTTTCCCGGTTAACCTGATGTTCCCGCTGGTGGTCTATTTGCTGGTCACCCTGAAGCTGAGCGCCAACATCTGGCTCAGTCCGCTGATGGTCTTCGGCACCCAGTGGTACATCCTGTTCAATGTCATTGCCGGCGCAGCAGCGATTCCCAACGAATTGCGCCTGGCGGCCGACAATCTTGGATTAAAAGGCTGGCTGAAATGGAAGCGAGTCTACCTGCCGGCGATCCTGCCGGCCTACGTCACCGGTGCCATCACCGCCAGCGGCGGCTCCTGGAATGCCAGCATCGTCGCCGAATACGTCACCTGGGGCAAGACCACCCTGGTGGCCGACGGCTTGGGCAGTTACATCAAGCAGATGACCGACGCAGGGGATTTTCCGCGCATCGTGCTGGGCGTGGGCGTGATGTGCGTCTTCGTCCTGTTGTTGAATCGCTTCTTCTGGCGCAAGCTGTATCTGCTGGCCGAAGACCGCAGTCGTTGAGGAAAAAAGCATGTCCCAGAAAACACTGATGCAACTGCAGGGCGTGGCGAAATCCTTCAGCAGTGCCGACGGCGCGCCGCGCCTGGTGCTGGAGAACGTCGACTTTGCGTTGGCCGAAGGCGAGATCGTGGCGCTGCTCGGCAAGTCCGGCTCGGGCAAGTCGACGCTGTTGCGGATCATGGCCGGCCTGATCCCGGCCGATGCCGGCACCGCGGTCTATCGCGGCAAGAACGTGCAGGGTCCGGCCACCGGCGTGGCGATGGTGTTCCAGTCGTTTGCGCTGTTTCCGTGGCTGACGGTACAGCAGAACGTCGAACTCGGCCTGGAGGCGCAGGGCATGCCGGCCGACGAACGCGAGAAGCGCGCCGATGCGATGCTGGAGCTGATCGGCCTGGCCGGTTTCGGTGGCGCCTTGCCGCGCGAACTGTCGGGCGGCATGCGCCAGCGGGTCGGCATCGCCCGGGCGCTGGTCACGAACCCGGACGTGCTGCTGATGGACGAAGCCTTCTCGGCGCTCGATGTCCTGACCGGCGAGACACTGCGCAACGACATCCTCGACCTGTGGGACAGTAACCGGATTCCGACCAAGGGCATCCTGATCGTCTCCCACAACATCGAAGAAGCTGTCATGATGGCCGACCGGATCATCATCTTGTCGAGCGACCCGGGTCGCATCCGCAATGAAGTCAGCATCACGCTGCCGCGTCCGCGCACGGCCGACGCCGCGGTTATCCGCAGCCTGATCGATGAAGTCTACGGCTTGATGACCATGCGTCCGGTGCACGACGCCGCACACGGCCCGGCGCCGGTCACGCAACCGGGCTATCGCCTGCCCGAGACCGACGTCAGCCGGATCGAAGCGGTGCTCGAACTGCTGGCCGAGTCACCCTTCAACGGTCGCGCCGACCTGCCGCAGATCGCCGAAGAAGCCGGACTGCCGGACGATGAACTGTTCCCGACCTTCGAGGCACTATCCTTGCTCGGCCTGGCGCACGTCGAGCGCGGCGACATCCTGCTCACGCCGCTCGGCCAGCGCTACGTCGAGGCCGAGGTCGCGGTACGCCAGGAAATCTTCGGCCA
>JACMRD010000250.1 GCA_014376645.1 Herminiimonas sp.
GACCACGAGCGAGGGTTTCATCCTTTCAGCACCAAGCTGTATAAGAACATCGCACTCCTCATCACTTAGTACTCCGCCAAGAACGACGACTCGCGGCACGGCAAAAACCGACAGTATGCTCACCGCTCGGTCTGGCGTCTGGAGCACGCTCGAGCTGCAATCGATGTCAGGCATCGGGAGGGGGTCGGGAGAGTTTCCGTTGCGAATACGGCAGAGGTACTCGATTGCAGCGCCTGCGATGGCGGGTGCAAATTTTCCGTTGCTGATCAACTCGCTCGCAATGTCGGTTGGCTCACAGCCGCGCTCGATGTTTAGCGTAATCCAATCTTGCCAATTTTGTGGCAACTGCTCAAAAGCCGAGTTCGATCTCATTATTTTTACCTCTCCTGGAATAAAGCTGGGACGTCAGTTCTTCCGGTTGCCGACGCGTATAACTCATTGAAAATAAATGAGAAAACGCCGATCATGAAACTTGATCCAGATTAATGAGGGTAAATTATGGACATGGATCCAATGACGACCTTTACGAAAACCGGTGCAGCGCGGCGCATTTCCAATACTCAACGTCGAGCAGGCGGCACGATTAGTGCGAGGGAAATTTGGTATTGAAGAGAATGTCTTGATGGGTGCAATTGAAAGGCGTCAGCACGCTGACGGCGCTTGACACGGGCAGCATGACTGACATCTATTTTCGCGAGGCTTGCACTTCGTCAGATGGACAGCGTCGCATCGCGCTTTACCGGGACCGCAACCATTTTTCGGTTTATCCCGGACGGGTACCTAGAAATTGGTGATCAGATTGACCCGGAACGAGCGCGATTCAATCGGATGGAAGTGCGTGTCGAAGACACCAGCAGCGGGCTCGCCCGGCAGACGCGACACGTATGCATAGTCGATCGCCGATTGCCTGCGATTGGTAAGATTGTAGCCTTCGAGCTCGACCCGCATGGTCTGGCTGAGCTTGTAGCCGATGCGGCCATTCAGGGTCGACGTGCCGTGCGAGCGCACGCTGTTGTCTTCGATCAGTGGACGCGGACCGAAATAGCGCAATTGCAGGCCGCCGAAATATTTGCCGAGATTGTCGACCGCCAGCGCCAGCGAGGCCACGCCTTCGATCGCACCGGGAATGCGCTGGCCGGCCGGATCGATGTCCCGGTAACGGGCGCGGGCAAAGGCGATGTCGGCATCGATGGTCAGCCACGTGACGGGCTTGTAGTAGTTCGAGAATTCGATGCCCACGCGCCGACTCGAACGGCCGGTGTCGGCGGTAGTGCCGGCGTCGCCCTGGAACAGCAGCTCGGAATCGAAATCGAGACGATACAGCGACAGGCTGCTCTGCAGGCCGGGTATGACCTCGGTGCGGGCGCCGATTTCCATGCCGCGCGCGAGCACCAGCGGCGCTTCCCGCTTGGCGGATGCGGAAGGATTCAGGGGATCGACCGAGATCGTGGTGCCGCGCGCATCGTTGCTGTGAAAGCCGCGCCCTGCGTTGAAATAGTATTCGGTCTTGGCCCATGGGCCGAAGATCAGCGACAGTTTCGGACTGGCGCGGTGATCCGTGGCGCGGCCGGAATTGACATTCAGAATACTGGTGACCTGGTTGCGATAGAAATCCTCGCGCACGCCGACCACGGTGCGGAACATGTCGCTCCAACGCGTGGCATTTTCGGCATACAGGCCGACACTCGTCTCCAGCACGTGGTCTTGCCGTGTGGTCGACAGCCGCACCCGGTTCCGGGTCGAGTACAGGCCGTTGTGGATATTATCGCTCTGGAATTGCAGGCCGACCGTATTTTCGGACTGGAAGCGTCCCAGCGGCATCTGCCAGGTGTGGCTTGCATTGAAGCCGGTGGTCACGCGGCGGTCGGGCTGGTTGAACTGATCACCGTTGACCGGGTCGTCCAGGAAATACGTAAAGTTCGAATACAGATCGAGCTGGTTGTTGATGACGTAGGCATTGACCCGCGTGGCGGCAGTCTCGCTGGTGCGCTGCCATGCGCCGGAGAGACTGTAACGATGGGCATTGCCGCCGTCGCTGGGGTCGATGGTGTCGAAGCGGCTACTGAGGCTGCTGTTGTCGATGGCACGCTGGGGAATCTGGTCGGTCGCATTCCAGCGGGCGCGGTAGGCCATCAGGCTGAGGTTGAAGCCGTTGGCATCATTGCCCTCGGCGTAGCGCAACACGCCGTTGACCTTGCGGTAATCGTCGCCGTGCACGAACGGCCCGTCGTTGTGGAACAGTTCGATCGCGTACAACAGATTGCCGTTGCCCAGTGCCGGGGAATCGGCCAACAGCGTGCGGACGTAACCATTCTGGCCCAGGCCGATACTGGCGATACCGGCCGGCAGGCGATTGGCATACACCACGCTGACCGCGCCGGCCGAGGCGAAATCACCCTGCTCGGCGTAATACGGGCCCTTGCGATATTCAAGTCGGTTGGCCAGTTCGGGAATCAGGAAATTCACATCGGTCCAGCCCTGGCCATGCGAATGGGTGCGCTGGTTGACCAGCATGCCGTCGATGGTCGTGCGCAGATCGGTGCCGTGATCCAGGTTCAGGCCGCGCAGGTAAAACTGGTTGGCCTTGCCTTCGCCGCTGTGCTGGCTGACGATCAGGCCGGGCGTCGCTTCCAACAATTCACCCGGACGGTAGACGGTGCGTGCTTCGAGCTGCCTTTGCGTGACCACGCCGGCGCTGGCGGCGCTGGCGATGCCGAGTTGGCTGTTCCTTGAACCCTGGACGACGACTTCCTGCATCGGGACATCGGTGTCGTCGGCCCAGGCCGAGGGGGCCACTGCAAACACCGCCAACAGGGCTGCCGCGAGTTGCGTGCGCCGAAAAACCGGCGTGGTCGGACTACATGAGAAGTACATTGAATCGATCCAGGTGGAGGCCCGCCACGTTCATCACGAGTGGCGCTTCATCAGAGGCGGGCGAAGCCGGATTCTACAGGACGATCCACGGCGCTGCTGCCAGGCGTGGGTCAGTCCGGTCGAATGAAGGCCGCTCATCCCATCCTTCATCGGTGATGCTGGATGCGGTAGAGCTAGAGCTAGAGCTAGAGTGGTTGTGTGCATGGTGCCCCGGGCGATTGTTATACTTTAATCTCACTTTACCTCGTATGGATTGTAAGATCTTTACTGTCGCAAAACGGGTGTTTTGCGACATGACTGGAACGTCCGCCGACAGTGATTGCGCAAACCGTTCCTGCCGATCACGGTGCCTTGTAAAAGACGAGGTCGGCCTGGTACTTCACCAACTGCTTGCTGCCCGCCTTGGTTGCATCGAACGGCAGCGTCGGCGCAACACCACCCACGGTATTGAGGCGCTGGATGTAGCTGACGCCGGTCAAACGGTTGCACCTGGATAACAATATTTTCAGCGCTGTCCGGTGAAGTGCTTCTGCAACCCGTGCCAGCAGTCCGCATAGCCGTACTGCAGCAGCGGCGACGCCAGCGCCTGCGCAGTCGGATGAATCACGTAGCGGCTCTCGAACATGAACGCGAGCGTGGCGTCGAGGCGTTGCGGCGCCAGCACAGCCTGGCTGGCGCGCTCGAAGGTCTGGGCGTCCGGGCCGTGGCCGCTCATGCAGTTGTGCAGGCTGGCGCCGCCGGGTGCGAAGCCTTCGGCCTTGGCGTCGTAGACACCGTGCACCAGTCCCATGAATTCGCTCATGACGTTGCGGTGAAACCAGGGCGGCCTGAAGGTATCTTCCGCCACCATCCAGCGCGGCGGGAAGATCACGACATCCAGGTTGGCGGTGCCAGGCGTATCCGACGGCGACGTCAGTACCGTGAAGATCGACGGATCGGGATGATCGAAGCTGACCGTGTTGATGGTATTGAAGCGCGCCAGATCATATTTGTAGGGTACGTTGTTGCCGTGCCAGGCCACCACATCCAGCGGCGAATGGCCGATGTCCGCCGACCACAGCCTGCCGCCGAACTTCGCCACCAGCGTGAATTCGCCTTCACGATCCTCGAAAGCGGCCACCGGCGCGAGGAAGTCGCGCGCATTGGCCAGGCCGTTGGCGCCGATCGGACCCAGCTCCGGCAGGCGCAGCGGAGCGCCGAAATTTTCGCAGACATACCCACGCGCGGCGTCGCCCGTCAGCTCGACCCGGAAGCGCAACCCGCGCGGCACCACCGCCAGCTCTCCCGGCGCGAGATCCAGAATACCAAGCTCGGTATGCAGTCGCAGCGCGCCCTGTTGCGGCAGGATCAGCAGTTCGCCGTCCGCGTCATAGAAAAACCGATCGTGCATGGAGCGATTGGCGGCATACAAGTGGACGGCCATCCCGGTCTGCAGCGCCGCATCGCCGTTGCCGGCCATCGTCAGCAAGCCATCCAGGAAATCGATCGGCTCGATGGGCAAAGGCAGCGGGTCCCAGCGTAACTGGTCCGGCGGCGTCGCGCTGGCGGCGAACGGACCTGCGCTCAGCCCTGCGTGGGGCAAGGGTGCGAAGCGACCATGGATCGCCGCCGGACGAATCCGGTACAGCCAGCTGCGCCGGTTGTCATGACGGGGGGCGGTGAAGGCAGTCCCGGAGAGCTGCTCGGCATACAGTCCATAGGGTGCGCGCTGCGGCGAGTTCCGGCCCACCGGCAGCGCATCGGGCAAGGCCTCAGTGGCGAACGCGTTGCCGAAGCCGGATTGATAGGTGCGTTCGGTTGGCGACGGCTCGCTGGCGGAATGACTGGCTGCTTGCATGCACGACTCCTGGACCGGGTGTCGCCGTATTGTACCGGGCCTGCCGGCCTACTCCGCAGCAGAAACAGTCAGGCCGGCGCCGCCACCTTCAGCATCGACAGGTAGCCGGGCTGGATCTCCATGCGACCGGTGACGCCGTCGCGGTGCAGCAGGTAGTGCGCGCGCGGCAGGTTCCAGCACGGGATCTGGGTGAACATGTGATGTTCGCTGTGATAGTTGACCCAGTACGGCGCGATCATCACCCGCTCGATCAGGCTGGCGTGCGTGGTGCGTGCATGGCGCAGCGGATCGATGGAGTTCTCCGACACCAGCGCGTGTTCTGCGATGTTGCGCAGGCGACTCACCAGCGGCAGCCAGGTTGCCATCGGCAGCAACCACAAAGCGCACCACAGCCATCCATACCCGGCCAGACTGAACGCCGCCACCCCGAGCAGGTTGGTGACCAGGAACACGCGCTGCTTGCGCGCTTCGGCCACCAGCAGCGACCAGCGCGAAGCGCCGACAGGCGGCGACCGCAATTGCGCAATCAGGCTGCCGAAGCGCTGCTTGAAGAACGTCTGCCCGGTCAGGTCGCGCAGGATCTTGCGCCGCAGGGAGGCACGGCTGATCGGAAACGGTGCCGACAGGATCAGGTCCGGGTCCTCGCTTTGCTGGACAAAGCGATGATGCTTCAGGTGATAGGGACGGTAGGCGTGCAGGTCGCTGCCGCAGAACCACCAAGCGAGCGTGTCGTTGACCCTGCGATTGACATGCAGCAGGCCGTGGGCCGCGTCGTGCATGAGGATGAACAGGCCGAGCTGGCGGTTGCCGACCACGATCACGCCCAGCGGAGTGGTCCACGGCCAGAGCGCGCCGACCACCATCGCCGCACCGATCACGGCCCAGCAATGCAGCACCAGCCACGGGCCACGCCAGCCGGAGCGCGCCGTCAAGGCCTTCCAGTCCAGCGTATTGAAATAGTCATTGGGTTGGACCCGGGCGGCTGCCGTCATGCTGCGTCTCGCTCAGTCTCGTTGATCTTGTTTCCCGATTCTACCGTCAATTCGACATCCGGATCGTGCCACTGCGCGATCCACGTTCACCCTGGATCAGGGTAGTTTCGAC
>JACMRD010000251.1 GCA_014376645.1 Herminiimonas sp.
GCGGCACCGCAAGTGCCGCCGCCGACACGCCACTGATGCAGCTGACGCGCCTGTGCGCACTGACGGCGGTTGCCGACGCGGTGGCGCAGGACCGGATGAAGGCGATTGCGCGTGCCGTGCTGAACCACGACTGAGTGCACGCGAACTATCTGCACAGAGCAGATTACTCGACAATCGCTTCGGTGACGATGCGAGGCGACCATATCTGGCCTTGAGAGTCGTGCATGGCATGGCGTGCGCCGTACGCGGCCAGGTGTGCCGCCAATGGTGGAGGCGTAAAAAAAGCCCGCCGGTCGAACCGGGCGGGCTTTTTCACATACAGGCCGGGCGCATGAAGCTGACCCGGTTGCCATTTGCGTTACAAAATTACTTCTTGGCGGCCTTGACCGTTTTTTCAGCGGCTTGCGAGAACTGGGCGACGGCCGTGTTCAGGTTGCCTTCCATTGCCTCGACTGCTTGCTTGGTGGTCTTGGTCAGTTGCTCGTAACCGGCGTTGGCATTGCCCAGGGCCGATTTCATCATTGCAACCATCTGCTCCGAACCGGCGGGTGCGTTCTTACTGACTTCGTCGACCAGAGCCAGGACCTTGCGGTTGGTTTCGGCGATCTGCGCTTCGGCGGCCTTGGTAAATTCGGCTTGGGTGGTCGAAGCAATGCTGGCCAGGTGACGGCTGTAGGCCATGGCTTTCTCAGCGCTTGGCTGGGCTTGTGACGAGGTCATTGCCAGCAGTTCTTGCGGGTCCTTGATTGCCATCAGGCGCTTCGCCGCGACGGTCGATTCTTCCAGCGAAGCCTTGACCGCGTTCATGTTCAGGTCAACGATCTTTTCCATGCTTTCGAAGGCTTTGTTGGTCAGCGCGGTGATCATCGCGAGCTGTGCTTCAAAATGGGTTTTGGTAGCGGCTGAAAACTCTTCTGGTAATGAAAACATGGGAAGCTCCTGATGGTTGTTGTTCGGGGGAAGGTGCAACGCGTATTTCTTTGGTGCACTGCAACAAGCGCTAGTGTAGTTCCCTGGAAAATATTGTCAAGAATCTTTTGGTGCATTGCATCAATTAGCCTGATTCTTCTTTTTTGCACCACTTTCGCGCAACAAACCGCACGTTCAATGTCTTTGTGGCAACTTTATCTCTGGGTGACGATATTCCCGCCTTGCGGCCCCAGCTATTCCTGCATGGTAGACTCGAGGCCCCAACCAGGGTTCCTACCTGGCCAGCCTGATCTTTCCACGCTCCTTGAACGACTTTTCTTGAACGCCTATTACAGCGATCACTTCGTCCTGCCGCTGCCGCCTGGACACCGTTTTCCCATGCAGAAGTACCGTCTGTTGCGGGAGCAGGTCGGCGCCATCGCCGGCATTGCGCTGCAAGAAGCACCGCACACCACCAATGGCGTCCTGGCACTTGCGCATCATCCCCGTTACATCGCGGCCGTCGCCGACGGTACGCTGTCTGCTGCCGAGCAGCGCGCCATCGGCTTTCCGTGGTCGCTGGAGATGGTGGAGCGCTCGCGCCGTGCCACCGGCGCCACGATCGCTGCCTGTCGCGCCGCGCTGCGGGATGGCGTTGCGGTGAATCTGGCCGGCGGCACGCATCATGCGCACGCCGAACGCGGGGAGGGGTTCTGTGTCTTCAACGACAGCGCTATCGCCGCCCGCCTGATGCAGGCAGAACAGCGCGTGCGCCGGGTCGCGGTGGTCGACCTCGATGTTCATCAGGGCAACGGGACTGCCTCGATCCTTGCGCGCGACGAGTCGGTGTTCACTCTGTCGCTGCATGGCGAGCGTAACTATCCGTTCGCCAAGGAGACCAGCGATCTCGATGTCGGTCTGGCCGACGGCACCGGCGACGGCGCTTATCTGGCCGCGCTGGAGGAGGCGCTGGTCACAATGTTTGCCCGCTTCACGCCGCAACTCATCATTTTTTTGGCCGGCGCCGATCCGCACGAAGGCGATCGCCTTGGCCGACTCAAGCTGAGCATGGCCGGTCTGGCCGCCCGCGATGAACTTGTTTTTCGGCAAGCAAATGAGCGTGGCGTTCCGGTTGCGGTTACGATGGGCGGCGGCTACGGGAAAAATATCGACGATACGGTGGCCGTCCACCTGCAGACCATCACCATCGCCGCGCGCCACGCACGCAGCTGGGATGCCAATAAAAACAAGGTTGCCGATGACGGCAGCCAACGGGATATGTCATGACTTCTGCAGTACCTGTCGCGCCGGGGGACACCGACGCGCCCAGCCCATTGATCGCCGTGATGCCGATCGTGTTCGTCATTTTGTGGAGTACCGGGTTCATCGTCGCCAAGTTCGGCTTGCCGTATGCGCCACCGCTCACGTTCCTGATGCTGCGTTTCGCTGGCGTCTCACTGGTACTGTTACCGATGGTGCTGCTGATGCGGGCGCCCTGGCCGGTGGGGCGCTTCGGCGACATCGCGTTGTCGGGGGTGCTGCTGCATGCCGGCTACATCGGCGGCGTCTGGTGCGCGATCAAGCTCGGCATGCCGGCCGGACTGGCCGCGTTGATCGCCGGCATGCAACCGGTGCTGACCGCCTTTGCCGCGCCGATGATCGGCGAGCGGGTGCGGCCGCGTCAGTGGATCGGCCTGATGTTCGGCCTGGGTGGGGTGGCGCTGGTGGTGTCCAACAAGATCAGCCTGATCGGTCTGTCCACTTCCAGCATCGCGCTGTGCACCATGGGATTGCTTTCGATTACCGCCGGCACGCTCTACCAGAAGCATCGCTGCGCGCATTTCGACCTGCGCACCGGCACCTTGATCCAATACGTCGCATCGACGCTGGTCATGCTGCCCTTGGCGATCTATTTCGAACACGCCGACCTGGCGCTGAGCAGCGTCCACTGGACGCCACGCTTCATCGGCGCGCTGTTGTGGGCTATCGTGGTGCTGTCGATCGGCGCCGTGTTCCTGCTTTTTGCATTGATCCGCAAGAGCGCGGCTACCAGCGTCACCAGCCTGCTGTACCTGACACCGCCGACGACCGCGTTGATGGCATGGGCCATGTTCGGCGAAGTCTTCAGCCTGACCGGCATGGCGGGCATGGTCCTGGCGGTGATCGGGGTTGCCTTCGTGGTGAAGAAGTGAATCGTGCCACGCCGGCCGCGCGGGCCGACTACCCGCACCTGCATACGATCACTACGCGCTGGATGGACAACGATGCCTACGGCCATGTCAACAATGTCGTCTATTACAGCTGGTTCGATACCGTCGTCAACGAATTCCTGATCAGTCACGGCGTGCTCGATGTCGAACACAGTCAGGTGATCGGACTGGTGATCGAAACGCAGTGCACTTATTTTGCGTCGGTGGCTTTTCCAGAAAACGTAACGGCCGGCCTGCGGGTGGCCAGCCTCGGCAATTCGAGCGTGCGATACGAAGTCGCGATTTTCCGCGGTGACGAAACCAGCGCCGCGGCGCAGGGTCATTTCGTGCATGTCTACGTGGACCGCCTCAGTCGCCAGCCGACGCCGATTCCCGCGCCCCTGCGCACCTTGTTGCAATCCATCCAACCGGAGCACCCATGAACGACCATCCCGCCAGCCCTGCGGATACGCGCACGATCGTTGACGAGGCGATCCGCTCGCGCCGCTCGATCCGTGCTTTTCTGCCGACACCGGTGCCGCGCGCCGAGGTCGAGGCGCTGCTCGAAGTCGCGGCGCGGGCGCCGTCCGGCACCAATACCCAGCCGTGGAAAGTGTATGTCTGCACCGGCGCGACGAAGGAGCGCCTGTCGCAGGCAATTACCGACACCTATCTTGATCCGGCACGGGCCAGGGAACATGTGGAGGAATATCACTATTACCCGGTGCAATGGAGCTCGCCCTTCATCGACCGGCGGCGCAAGGTCGGTTGGGATCTGTATGCCCTGCTGGGCCTGGGCCGTGAAAACAAGCTCGGCATGCAGGCCCAGCATGCGCGCAATTACGGGTTTTTCGATGCGCCGGTCGGGCTGATGTTCACCATCGACCGTGGCCTGGAAAAAGGTTCCTGGCTCGACTACGGCATGTTCCTGCAAAACGTCATGGTCGCTGCGCGTGGCCGTGGGCTGGATACCTGCCCACAGGCGGCGTTCACCCAGTTTCACAAGATCATCGGCGAGGTGCTGGACATACCGGCCAACGAACAGGTCGTCTGCGGCATGGCGCTGGGCTTTGCCGACATGACCAAGATCGAGAATACATTGGTTACCGAGCGCGAGCCGGTGGCCGGCTTCACCCGTTTCCTGGTTTAAAGAAATAGGTCCGTAACATCACCGCTTTCACTCGGAAGACAAGCATGCAAAAAATCGCAGTACTGGCCGGCGACGGTATCGGCAAGGAAACCGTACCAGCAGGCATGCAGGTACTCGACATCGCGGCGCGCAAGTTCGACATCGAACTGCAATGGGACGTGCTGGATTTTGCATCATGTGATTACTACGCCAAGCACGGACAGATGATGCCGAACGACTGGAAGGACCAGATCGGCGGGCATGATGCGATCTTCTTCGGTGCGGTCGGCTGGCCGGCGACGGTGCCGGACCACATCTCGTTGTGGGGCTCGTTGCTCAAGTTCCGGCGCGAATTCGACCAGTACGTCAATCTGCGACCGTGCCGGCTGATGCCGGGCATTCCCTCGCCGCTGGCCAACCGCCATCCGGGCGACATCGATTTCTATGTTGTGCGGGAAAATACGGAAGGCGAGTATTCCTCGATCGGTGGCCGCATGTACGAGGGCACTGACCGTGAGGTGGTGTTCCAGCAGAGCGTTTTTTCGCGCAACGGTACCGACCGCATCCTGAAATTCGCATTCGACCTGGCACAGAGCCGGCCAAAGAAACACCTGACCTCGGCGACCAAGTCGAACGGTATTTCGATCACCATGCCGTACTGGGACGAACGGGTCGTCGCCATGGCCGCCGGCTATCCGGACGTGAAATGGGATAAGTATCACATCGACATCCTGACCGCCCAGTTCGTGCTGAATCCGCACTGGTTCGACGTCGTGGTCGCCTCCAACCTGTTCGGCGACATCCTGTCCGACCTTGGCCCGGCCTGTACCGGCACGATCGCCATCGCGCCATCGGCCAACATCAATCCGGAGCGGCTGTTCCCATCCCTGTTCGAGCCGGTGCACGGTTCCGCGCCCGACATCGCCGGGCGCGGGATCGCCAACCCGATCGGGCAGATCTGGTGCGGCGCGATGATGCTGGAACATCTGGGTCACGCCGAAGCCGGCGCCGCGGTCGTGACCGCCATCGAGAAGGTGCTTTCAGCGGGTCGCGCGCATGCGCCGTTCACGCGCGACATGGGCGGCACCGCCGGGACCACCGACCTGGCGCGGGCGATCGGCGAGGCCTTGTAACAGACCGATGCCGGGGCGTGGCGCGCACCGGCATGTTGGTTCAAGAAGCTGGGAGAATTGCATCCTAGAAAATTGATTAATAGGAGGGTCTAAGCGCCTAATTTCCTTGCGATATTTTGCCACTTTGCTACACTGCAAGTTGATTTTTTGCTGTAGTCAGGAGTCAACAATGGCCAAGTCCACGCTCGGAATCGTCTGCTCGATGCTGTTCATGCTGTGCGCATGGGCACCGGCACACATGGCCGTTGCTGCCGAGCCTGCCGCGACATCGAAAAAGCACTCTGCCAAGAAGCGTCTGGCGCAGCGCAAGCATGCCGCAGCCCATGCCGGCACGTTGGCCATTGACAGCCGCGAGCGTCTGGTCAAGCGGGTCGTGCTGGTCCATGGCCGGCGCAAGATGGTGTATCAGCGCGTGGCGTTCGCTCCCGCCATTCCGGCTGTACCGCCGGTCGTGAGCGCCGGCGACCAGGCCGGCCTGAACCTGACGCGCGATCCGCTCGACCTGAAATCGAGCGTGGCGCTGGTGATGGACCAGAGCAGTTCGAAGGTGCTGTTCGAAAAGAACTCCAACGTCGCATTGCCGATCGCATCGATCACCAAGCTGATGACGGCGCTGGTGGTGGTCGAGGCCAAGCAGGACATGAATGAAGTGCTCGAGGTCAGCAACGACGACGTCGACCATGAAAAGAACAGTTCGTCGCGCCTGCGAGTGGGCTCTATGCTCACCCGCAACAACATGCTCCACATCGCCTTGATGAGTTCGGAAAACCGTGCCGCTTCGTCGCTGGGCCGGCATTATCCGGGTGGCTTGCCCGCGTTCGTGCTGGCAATGAATGCCAAGGCCAAATCGCTTGGCATGGTCGGCACCCATTATGTGGAACCAACCGGCCTGTCGAGCCAGAATGTGGCGAGCGCCCAGGATCTGGCCAAGCTGGTCGTGGCGGCGCATGAGCATCCGATCCTGCGCCAGTTTTCCACCGACACGAAATACGCGGTCGAAACCGGTATTGGCGGCCGCATGCTCCAGTACGCAAATTCGAATCACCTGGTTGCCAACCCAGGCTGGGAAATCGGTTTGCAGAAGACCGGCTACATCAATGAAGCAGGGCGCTGCCTGGTAATGCAGGCCAAGATCGAAGGACGCTCCATCGTGATGGTGTTCCTCGACTCCAAGGGCAAGCAATCGCGGCTGGCCGATGCCGGCCGGATCCGCAAGTGGATCGAAGCCATCAAGCCCCATGCAGCCCCGAGCGTGCTGCAAACCGTCAGCGCGCCATTGAGCGCACCGATCAACTAACCGCCACCGCACCGGCCCGCGCTACAAAACGCCGGCCGACGCTCTTACGCCGCCAGCGCGTGCAGGTCGACCGACGCCAGTCCGGCCAGGTCGAGCGTGGCGTCGCTGGCAAAGGCGGCACGGCTCGGCGTCTTGCCCAACAAATAGCGTGCGGCGACGGTCTTGAGCTGCGCCTCGCTACACTCCAGCACACCGGTACGAAACGCGACCCGCATCGCATGCGTGATGCCGCGCTCCTGCATGCGCCAGGCATGCAGCGCCTCCTCATGCGGTGATTGCGGCTTGTCGAGGTCGCTGACGACACCGATGATCGCTTCCTCGACATGTTCGCGCAGCAGCGGTGACTCGATGACCCAGGCGATGGCGCGCCCGAAATCCCGATAGGTCTCGGCCAGGCGCGGATCGCGGTACGACAGCATGGTGAAAATTCCCGACTGTGGCGCATTCCGGGCCCGGCCGCCATAGGCCCCACCTTCCTCGCGCAGTGCCTGATGCAGGATCTGGTTCGTCAGCAGGTTGGCCAGTACCGACAGCACCGGGCAATCCGGGTGGCCGAGATAGGGAACCGGCCAGCTGGCGAAACAATGGTTGACCTGGGCTGGCGCCACCAGGGCGAGATTGGCGGGTGTGAAGGCCGGCGCCGCAGCCGGGATCGTGGTTGGTGGTGCAGCATCGGCAATGACGCCGGCATGCAGTCCCGGTACGTCGATCAGATCCGCCAGGCGCTGGCCATCGGCGCCGACGCCGGCGCCGATGATGGTGACGGCGCAGGCTGTGACCTGCCGGTGGAGGGCGTCGAGGTGGGCCACGATCGCCTCCATGCCATCTTCCGTTTCGATCTGGCGGGCGAGCGTGCGATAGAAGCGCAGGATGGCGGTTCCTTCGACCTGTTCATCGAAGCGGCCACGCGCCGAGAACGGTGCGTCGGCCGCGATGGCGGCATAGCGGTCGCCGTTTTCACCGAGTTCCTGGACCAGGGTCTCGGCCACGCTGTCGATCAGGAAGGCGATGCGCTCGCGCTCGTCGAAGCGGGCGCCGCGGATAGATTCGGACAGTACGGCAGCAATTGCAGCAGTTTCCTCGCGCAGGTTGCGTGCAGAGAAAATCATCTGCAACTTCAGGGCCGGTGCCTGACCTGGCTCCGGCATGCGCTCGTAGGCATCGAAATCGACATCGAAGCGCGGTACCTGTTCCTGGCGCCAGGCAGCGGCGTCCTCGAAGGACTTGCTGCCCATGCCCAGATCCGACAGCAGGGTCGAATACAGGTCCAGCCATTGCCACTCGGCTTCGGCGAGTGACGACACGTCATAGATCACACTGGCATAACTGACGCCATTGGAGGCGATGTCGAGCCCGACCACATTGGCCGCCGGCGCAGGCAGTGCGAAGGCCGGGCGCGGTGCGGCGCTGACATCCTGCGGCCGGATGCGTGGCAGCACGCTGTTGTCGGCGGGCAGACGCTGGCGCACGAGCAACGCGGTGGCGTCGGCTTCGATCCGCGCCAGTTCGCTGGCCGAGAGCGATGCCTGGCGCGCAGCCAGCACGGCAGTCTCGGTTGCCTGCCGGGCCTCGAAATACCGTGCATCCGGTGTTACCTTGATGTCGAGCCGGGTCGGCGCCGCCAGCAGGGTGCGTGCCAGCGACTTGAAGAAGGCCGGGTCGCGGATCTGTGCATCCAGTTGTGCGAACGTTGCTTCGTTATCCAGCGCCACCATGGCGTCGGCGCCGGCCATGGCCAGCGGCACGACTTCGAGCAACTTGCGCAGTCCATACGGCGTGCGGCCGCCGTTGATCTGACGTTGCGAGAATCGCAGGTCGCGCAGCGTTGCCTGTTGTGCGGCCAGTGGCACGCCTTTTTCAGCCGTCTTTTCGAGCGCATTCCAGATGCGCTTGCGGGCCGGTGCGACCTGGGTTTTGGTCAGACCTTCCATTCCGAGGTGGAACACCATCTGGCGCAGATGCGGGTCTAGCCCGTTGAAGGCTGATGGTCGGCCATGACCGGCCGCTTCCATCGCCTGCATCACCGGCGCCGACGAGTCGCCGACCAGGCCGGACTCCAGCAGGTAGGCATTGCAGTAGGCAACCGGATCGGCCGCCTCTCCCATTAGCCAGGCGATCTGCACCCCATGTTCATCGGCGGCAGCAGCAGCCGACGGGATGCCGATGACGGTGCTCCTCGGTTCGGTCCAGGCCGGCGCCAGACCCGGCGTGCGGCGGGTGGCGACGGTATCGAACTTTGCCAGCACCTGCTCGGCGATAACGCGCTGCACCGCCAGCGGATCGACCCGGCCGGAGGTCATGAAGACCGCTTGTGACGGATGGTAATGGCTGGCGTGAAAGGCCTTCAGGTCGGCATGTGTCAGCGAGGGGATGTCGAGTGGATCGCCACCGTATTCCACCTCGTAGGTGGTGCCCTTGAACAGGATCGCATTGATGCTCTGGCCGAGCTCACGTGTCGGGTCGGCGAAGGCGCCTTTCATTTCATTGAACACCACGCCGCCGTAGCCGAGCTTGCCGTTCTCCAGCGTGTAGCGCCACCCTTCCTGCAAAAAGTCGAGGTAGTCCAGCTTGGGGAAAAACGCGGCATCCAGGTAGACGCCGAGCAGGTTGAAGAAGTCGGTCTGGTCGGCACTGGCAAAGGGATACACGGTGCGGTCGGGCGAGGTCATGGCATTCATGAAGGTCGCGGTGGAACGTCGCAGCATCGAAAAAAACGGGTCGCGCACCGGATAACGGTCCGAACCGCACAGCGCGAGGTGCTCCAGGATATGCGCGCGGCCGTCGCTCTTGTCGGGCACGGTGGGAAACGCCACCAGGAAGGCCATCTCGGCATCCTCGGTTGCCAGATGCAGGTGCCGCGCACCGCTGACTGGATCGACGTATTCATGCAGACTGGCTTGCATGCTTGGAATGGCGCGGACGTTTGATTCGATGAAATTCATTTATAAAAATTTAGTGATCTATTTTTTAGGAGCGCATGCCGCCTGCGGGCGACCTGCTGCACGTGACGCAATCGTTTCAGGCGACAGCGCCGGCCAGCGAGTCAAACGTTAGAGAGTTTCCGGGGGTGCATACCCCAGCACTGCGGAAATCTGGTTCGCAGTGTTTACCAGATCATCGAGCCATTCTTCCTGCAAGCGATCGGCCGGCGCCGAAATCGACAGGCCGGCGATGAGCTTGCCACTGTCGTCGCGAATGCCGGCTGCCATGCAACGCACTCCGAGCTCGAGTTCTTCATTGTCGCGGGCATAGCCGCGCGCCCGCACCAGGCTCAGGTCGCGTTCGAGCTTGACCAGGTCGGTGATCGAATTCTTGTTGTGGCCGGCCAGGCCGGTGCGGACCGCATACGCGCGCACCGCTTTCGGATCGTCGACCGACAGGAACAGTTTGCCGGTCGAGGTCAGGTGCAGCGGCGCCCGGCCACCGATGGCGCGCACCACCTGCATCCCCGAGCGCTCGGAAAAAGCACGGTCGATGTAGACGATCTCGTCGCTCTGCCGCACCGACAGGTTGATTGTCTGGTGGGTCTTGCGATGCAGCCCGCGCATGAAGTCGAGTGCGGCTTCGCGCACGTTCAGACGGCTCTTGACAATATTGCCCAGTTCCAGCAGGCGCATGCCAAGTCGATAGGCGCCTGGCTCGGAGCGGTCGACAAAGCGCTTCAGGACCATGTCGTTGAGAATCCGGTGCGCCGTCGACGGATGCAGGCCGGTGACCTTGGCGAGCTCTTTCAGGCTCACCGGATCGGGATACTCCGCCAGGGCATCGAGAAGCGAGATCATGCGCTCGATGACCTGGATGGTAGTCTTGTCGGGTTCGGCCGATTGCTCGTTTTTCATCGCGATGACAGTGCTGGGAGAGTGTCCTTTATACCACAATGTGGAACACTCGAAAACGGGAAATTTTGAGGATCCGGGTCGTGGCACCGGTCACGCCGCCGGCTGGTAGAATCGCTGCGCCGCGCCCGCAACCGGGCATCGCCACCTGCGCCAACCGTACCAATCGCACACATCATCACGAGGACTGGAAGCGCATGATCGAGCCACTACCACCTGTCAGTCAGTTCAAGAGCACCAGCGGGCTCAAGCGTGTTTTCGGCGCCATCGGCTATTCGATGGAGGGATTGAAAGCAGCCTGGCGCGGCGAGCATGCATTCCGCCAGGAGCTGATCGTGATGGTCGTCGCGACGGTTGTCGCGCTGCTGCTCCCGCTGCCGGCATTGCACAAGCTGATGCTCATCGGGGTCTTCGTACTGGTACTGATCGTCGAATTGCTCAATTCCGCCATCGAGGCTGTGGTCGACCGTGTCTCGCTGGAACGTAATCCGCTCTCGAAAAATGCCAAGGATTTCGGCAGTGCAGCGGTGTTCCTGAGCTTTACGCTGGCGCTGGCAACATGGGTCGTGATCGCCGGGCCGCTGGTGGTCGGCTGAAAAACGAGGCGCGAGCACGGCACATGCACCACCGGATGTCAGGCGGCAATGGTCCAGTCGGGTGCGCCGAGTGCGGGCTTGATGAACCTCTTGGAACTCTGCAATTCGTACGCAATGCCGATCAGGAACATGATCTCGCGGTAGACCGGCAAATCGAATCCGACACGGTTGCCGTCGCGATCATCGATCAGCAGACTCTCGAGGTAGGGCACGACCTCGTCAGTCGGCCACAGAGCAATGATCTTCTGGACAATATGTGGTACGTCCTCGATGCCGCGCAGGTAGGTTGGCGGAGGATTTTGTTCGAGCTCGGCCCAGTGCGGTATCTTGCCGTTGAAAACACGCTGGAAGCGTTCATGCAGGGCGTTGTACTGCTCACGATGGCCGAGATCGGCATGCAGCTCGAATAGATAGAGCCATGGCAGCGGCGAGGTCGGATGGTCGAGCGTGGCATAGGGCTCCAGCACTTCGATCGCCCGCTGGGAGTCGCGCTGGGAGACCCAGAATTCCGCTTCTTGCATCCCGTCCGAAATTTCTTCGACCGTGTGTGTTTTCAGTTTGATCTCATCGAACTGCAGATCTTCGTGCTGTCCGACCGTCGGTTTCACCAGCGTCGTGTGGGGAGGGTTTTGCGGTGCGGAAGCGGCGGGAGCGCTGCGTGCAGTCGTGGCTGCAAAGGTGCCTTGGTCGACAGCGGACCGGCTTTTTTGCACAGGCAGCACGGCGTCGGTCGGCATGAATTCCAGTGGGGCCGACGCTGGCGTCGAATGGGCCCGTTTCGCAGTGGCAGGCGCATGCGGCGCAGCGACCGGCTCATCACGTCGGGTGACCTGTTGGGCAAACAGCGGCTGCTCCAGTTCGCCTGCGCCATGCGCCGAATCGTCGTGACCAGCAGCAGCGACGTTTTCTTCCCAGTTCCA
>JACMRD010000252.1 GCA_014376645.1 Herminiimonas sp.
CGTCTATCGCTGGGAATGCGCCATCCGCGGATCGGTCGTGATGGGCTTCGTCGGCGCCGGCGGCCTCGGCCAGCGGCTCGATGAATCGATGAAGATGCTCGCCGGCGGCGAAGTCTCGACCATGCTGCTGATCTTCGTGGCGCTGGTGGCCGCTGCCGATCTGGTGAGCAAGATGCTGCGCAGGCGACTGGCATGAGCGCGCTGCCGCCGCTGGACGCCTCTGCCCTGCCGCCACCGCCGCGCCAGCGCTGGTCGAGCGCGTTCCTGATGCTCGGCCTGGTTCTGCTGGTGGTCGCCAGTTTCGTGTCGCTACCGTGGAAGATGCGTGATTTCTTCAGCGCCGAGGCGATCCGCACCACGGCTGAATTCCTGCGCGGTTTTACGCCGCCCGAACTGGCGCCGGCTTTCCTGCGCAAAGTGATGATCGCCACGCTGGAGACGCTGTCCATGTCGGCGCTGGGCACGCTGATCGCAGCGGTCTTCGGGCTGGTGCTGGCATTGCCGGCCAGCGGACGCTTCGGCGGCGTCGCGCGTAGCGCAGTGCGCAGTGTCCTCAATGTCCTGCGCGCCATACCGGAACTGGTGTGGGCGTCGATCCTGCTGATCGCCTCGGGCCTGGGACCGTTCGCCGGGACATTGGCGCTGGCGGCCCACACTACCGGCGTGCTCGGACGACTGTTCGCCGATGCACTGGAAAACGGTTCGCCGGCGCCGGAAGCAGCATTGCGCAACAATGGCGCGCGGCCGATGGTCGCGTTCCTGTATGCAACGCTGCCGCAGACACTGCCGCAAATGGTGTCCTACATGCTATATCGATGGGAAAACAATATCCGTGCTGCGGCGATCCTCGGCGTGGTCGGCGCCGGCGGCTTGGGTCAGCTGCTGAAATACCACCTGTCGCTGTTCCAGATGCAATCGGCGGCCACCGTCATCATCGCCATGCTGTTGCTGGTGGCTGGGGTCGACGCTATCAGCTTCTGGCTGCGGCGCGCCATGACCCGCTGAGCGGGCAACGCACACTCACGGCAACCCCAATCAACCTCAAGGCACTCAGACCATGCTCGAACTGCGCCAGCTGAACAAGGGCTATGCAAATGGCCGGCAGGTACTGACCGATCTCGACTACACCCTGGCGGCGGGCGAATTCGTCGCCGTGATGGGCGATTCGGGCGTCGGCAAGTCGACATTGCTGAACCTGATCGCCGGGCTCGATGTGGCCGACAGCGGCGCGATCCTGGTCGACGGCGTCGATATCGCCGGGCTGGACGACGATGCGGCGACGCGCCTACGCCGCACCCATTTCGGTTTCGTGTTCCAGGCGTTTCACGTCTTGCCGCACCTGACACTGCTGCAGAACATCGGCCTGCCGCTGCTGCTCAACGGCGCCGACCTGGCCCCGGCGCAACGCATGCTCGACGCGGTCGGACTAGCCGGGCGCGGCCATGATTTTCCGCGCCAACTGTCGGGCGGGGAATTGCAGCGGGTGGCGATCGCCCGCGCGCTGGTACACCGACCGCAACTGGTGCTGGCCGATGAACCGACCGGCAACCTCGACCCGGAAACCGCGCATGACATCCTGCTGTTGCTGCGTAGCGAACTCAAGGCCAGCGGCGCCGCCGCCATCATGGTTACCCATTCGCCCGCTGCCGCCGCCATGGCCGACCGCATCCTGATCCTGAGCCGCGACGGCCTGCGCCAGGCCCCGGCATGACGACGGCGCGGCCGGGCAAACCGCGCACACCGCAGCGCCGCAGCCTGTCGGCCTGGCTGCTCGGTGGCGAATGGCGCGCCCATCCGCTGCGCGCCCTGCTGGCCATCGCCGCGATCGCCCTGGGCGTCTCGCTCGGCTTTGCGATCGACCTGATCAACGGCGCTGCCTTCAATGAATTTTCTGCGGCAGTCAAAAGCCTGTCGGGTCAATCCGATCTGCAAGTGCGCGGCGCGCAGCCGACCTTCGACGAAGTACTGTACTCACGGCTCGGGCAGATCGACGGCATCGACACGACCAGTCCGGTGCTGGAAGTGGATGCCATCGTGCCGGGCCAGCGCGACGCCCTGAAGGTACTCGGCATCGACGTCTTTCGCGCCGGCCGCATCGCACCCGACCTGATCGGCATCGCGGCCGACGACAAGCCCTTCGATACGCTGGCCGACGATGCGATTTTCCTGTCGCCAGCGGCGCTCGAATGGCTGCACGTCAAACAGGGTGAGCTGATCCGGGTTCAGGTCGGCACCCGCCTCGTGCCCCTGCGCGTGGCCGGCGGCCTGGTGCGGGCGCGTGCCGGCCAGCGGCTGGGCGTGATGGACATCGGCGCGGCGCAGTGGCGCTTCGAGCGCCTCGGACAGCTCTCATGGATCGATCTGAAACTGGTGCGTGGTGTCGACCGCGAGCAGTTCCGCAAGACGCTCCCGACACGCCTGCAGGCGCCGGTGGTGGTGACCGAACTGGCCGACCAGGAAGCGCGCACCGACAACATGTCGCGCGCCTATCGGGTCAACCTGAACGTGCTGGCGCTGGTGGCGCTGTTCACCGGCGCCTTCCTGGTGTTTTCGACACAGGCGCTGTCGGTGATCCGGCGCCGCTCGCAATTGGCGCTGCTGCGCGTGATCGGCTTGAGCCGGCGCCGATTGCTGTGGCAGATCCTGCTCGAAGGCGGTCTGCTGGGCGTGGCCGGATCGATCATCGGTCTGGCTGCCGGTTATGCAATGGCGGCGCTGGCCCTGCATTATTTTGGCGGCGACCTGGGCGGCGGGTATTTCCCCGGCGTGCGCCCGAGCGTGCATTTCGATCCGGTTGCGGCCGCCATTTTCTTCGTTCTCGGTACGGCGATCGCGGTCCTCGGCAGCGTGGCGCCGGCGCTGGAAGCGGCGCAGGCGCAACTGGCGCCAGCGCTCAAGTCCGGCAGCGAGGACAGCGCCTTGTCACGCCTCGGACGTGCCTGGCCGGGCCTGCTGTGCCTGGCCGGCGGTGCGGTGCTGACGCAGGCGCCGCCGGTGTTCGACCTGCCGATCTTCGGTTACCTGGCGGTGGCGCTGATCCTGGTCGGCGGCATCGCGCTGATGCCGCGCCTGGCAGCACTGAGCTTCACTGCCTTGGCGGCGGCCTGGCCGGAACGACGCGGCGGCGCCTTGCCGATGCTGACACTGGCGCGCCTGGCCAATGCGCCGAACCAGGCATCGATCGCGCTGGGCGGCGTGCTGTCGAGCTTTTCGCTGATGGTGGCGATGGCGATCATGGTGGCCAGCTTCCGGGTCTCGGTCAACGACTGGCTGGAGCACCTGCTGTCGGCCGACCTGTACGTGCGCGCCGCGACCGCCGGCGACACCGGCTCCCTGAAACCGGCCGAACAAAAAGTCATCGCCAGCCTGCCAGGCGTGGCGCAGGCCGACTTCCTGCGCACCACCCAACTGACGCTCGATCCGGTCCGCCCGCCGGTGGCCGTGCTGGCGCGTGTCATCGACGCCGCCGATCCCGGCCGCGCCTTGCCGATGACCGATGCCGTGCTCGCAGCGCCCGCGCTGCAGGCGGCCATCCAACAGGCGATGCTGCCGATCTGGGTGTCCGAAGCGATGGTCGACCTGTACGGCTTCAGCACCGGCAAACCGGTCACGCTTGAACTCGGCGGCAAGCCGCAGCGCTTCATCGTCGCTGGTATCTGGCGCGACTATGCGCGGCAGTCGGGTGCGATCCAGATGCGCCTGGAGGATTACCGCACGCTGACCGGCGACACCGACATCACCGATGCGGCATTGCGCCTGCAACCGGGCACGACCCCGGCACAGGTCACGGCGGCGCTACAACGGTTACCCTTCGGCGCGGCACTGGCCTTCGCCGAACCGGGCGAGATCCGCGCCTTGAGCCTGAAGATCTTCGACCGCAGTTTTGCCGTCACCTATCTGCTGGAAGCGGTGGCGATCATCATCGGCCTGTTTGGCGTGGCGGCGACTTTTTCAGCGCAGACGCTGGCACGGGCGCGGGAGTTCGGCATGCTGCGCCACATCGGCGTGACGCGCCGCCAGATCCTCGGCTTGCTGGCGGCCGAAGGCGGCCTGCTAACGGCCATCGGCATCGTCGCCGGTTTTACGATCGGTTTCTGCATCAGCCTGATTCTGGTCTTCATCGTCAATCCGCAGTCATTCCACTGGACCATGCAATTGCATGTGCCATGGGCCGGACTGATGGCGGTGGCAGCAGTGCTGCTGGTGTCGGCGGCGCTGACGGCACTGCTGGCGGGACGAGTGGCGGTGGCCGGCAGTGCGGTGCGCGCGGTACGGGAGGACTGGTGATGCAGAAAATGTTCAATGCAATGGTGCGTGGGCTGCGGCGCCTGGCGCTTGTGACCACGCTGGCGGTGCTGCCGACATGGACAGTGTGGGCGGCAGCGCCACAATTTTCCATTGTCACGCCCGACCGCACGATCGGTTTTCCGGCCGACTTCGGCGCCCATCCGGATTTTCGTACCGAGTGGTGGTACGCCACCGGCTGGCTGACCACGCCGGATGGCAAGCCGCTTGGCTTCCAGCTGACCTTCTTCCGCTCGGGCACCGATCACGATCTCGCCAATCCGAGCCGGTTCGCGCCGAAGCAGCTGATCATCGCCCACGCCGCGCTGTCCGATCCGGCCGTCGGCAAGCTGCAGCACGACCAGAAAATCGCCCGCGAAGGCTTCGGCAAGGCCTTCGCCCGGACCGGCAACACCGATGTCCGGCTCGACGACTGGACGCTGCAGCGCATGCCGGATGGCGTCTACCGCGCCCGCATCGCTGCGTCCGACTTCACGCTGGCGATCGACCTGACGCCGACCCAGGAGCCGATGTTGCAGGGTGAGGCCGGCGTCTCGCGCAAGGGACCGCATCCGGGACAGGCCAGCTACTACTACAGCCAGCCGCGCCTGAAGGTCAGCGGCAGCGTACTCCGCGCCGGCAAGCCGGTCGCCGTGGCCGGCAACGCCTGGCTCGATCATGAATGGTCGACCAGCTACCTCGATCCCGCTGCCAGCGGCTGGGACTGGCTGGGCGCCAATCTGGACGATGGCGGCGCGCTGATGGCATTCCGCATTCGCGACCGCCAGGGCAACCCGATTTTTTCCCACGCATCGCTGCGGGATGCATCGGGTAAAATCACGCAGTTCCAAGCCGATCAGGTGCAGTTCTCACCCCTTCGCACCTGGCGTTCGCCGCGCACCAATGCCACCTACCCCGTCGCCACCCGGATCCGGACCGGTCCGTTGAGCTGGGATCTGACCCCTTTGCAGGATGACCAGGAACTCGATTCGCGCCAGTCGACCGGCGCCGTGTACTGGGAAGGCGCGGTCGGCATCACCCGGGACGGCCGTCCGGTGGGCCGCGGCTACCTGGAACTGACCGGCTACGTTAAACCTTTGAAATTATGACCACGATCACCTCCAAGCCTTCCAGCAAGACCAGCCTGGCGACCCTAGCCGGCCTGTTGCCGTTCCTGGCGCCCTACAAGCGCCAGTTCGTCCTGGCAGCCATTGCGCTGGTGGTAGCGGCCAGTGCGACACTGACGATACCGTATGCCTTCCGGCAGATGATCGACCTCGGCTTCGGCGCCTCCGGCATCGGCGGCAAGAACGCCTCGCACGTCGACCTGTATTTCCTGGCGCTGTTCGGCGTGGCCTGCGTACTGGCCGTGGCCACCGCGGCGCGCTTCTACATGGTGTCGTGGCTGGGCGAGCGTGTCACCGCCGACATCCGCAGCGCGGTGTATTCCCACGTGGTAACTCAGAGCCCGCAATTTTTCGAGACCACGCAAAGCGGCGAGGTGCTGTCGCGCCTGACCACCGACACCACGCTGATCCAGTCGGTGGTCGGCACCAGCATCTCGATGGCGCTGCGTAACGTGTTGCTGTTTGTCGGCGGGCTCGTGATGCTCTTCATTACCAGCGTCAAGCTGTCGGCGATCATCCTGCTGGCGCTGGTGGCCGTGGTGCTGCCGATCGTGCTGTTCGGCCGCCGCGTGCGCAAGCTCTCGCGCGAGTCGCAGGACCGGATCGCCGATGCTTCGGCGATGGCGGGCGAAATCCTCAATGCCATGCCGACCGTGCAAGCCTTCACCCATGAAGGCATCGAGGCAAAACGCTTCGGCGGCTCGGTCGAGTTCGCTTTTACCACCGCCATGCAGCGCATCCGCGCCCGTTCGCTGCTGACCCTGGTGGCGATCCTGCTGGTGTTCGGCGCCATCGTGTTCGTACTGTGGCTGGGCGCCCATGCGGTGATCGCCGGCACCATGACCGGTGGCGCGCTGGGCCAGTTCATCCTGTACGCGGCCATCGTCGCTGGCGCCATCGGGGCCCTGTCCGAAGTGTTGGGCGAAGCGCAACGCGCCGCCGGCGCCACTGAGCGCCTGATGGAGCTGCTGGCCGAAAAGTCGCCGATCGTCTCACCCGCCATCCCGAAAATTCTGCCGCCGCGCAGTGCCGCCGGCGCTGCCGTGACGCTGCGGGACATCGTGTTCCATTACCCGTCGCGCCCGCTTGCGGCCACGCTGCACAACTTGTCGGTAGAGATTCGGCCGGGCGAGACGGTGGCCATCGTCGGCCCTTCCGGCGCCGGCAAGACCACACTGTTCCAGCTGCTGCTGCGCTTCTATGATCCGCAGTCCGGCAGCATCACGCTCGACGGCATCGACATCCGCGAACTCGACCTGCATGATCTGCGTGGCGCGATCGGCATCGTGCCGCAGGACACGATCATTTTCTCGGCCAACGCGATGGAAAACATCCGCTACGGTCGCGCCGATGCGACCGACGCCGAAGTCATCGCCGCGGCCACCATGGCGGCGGCGCACGAATTCATCGAACGACTCCCGGAAGGCTATCAATCCTTCCTCGGCGAGCGCGGTGTACGCATGTCCGGCGGCCAGCGCCAGCGCATCGCGATCGCCCGCGCCCTGCTGAAGAATCCGCCGCTGTTGCTGCTGGACGAAGCCACCAGTGCGCTCGATGCCGAATCGGAACGGCTAGTGCAATCCGCGCTGGAAGCGGCGATGGTCGGCCGCACCACGCTGGTCATCGCCCACCGCCTGGCGACGGTGCAGCGCGCCGACCGCATCCTGGTGATGGAAGACGGCCGCATCGTCGAAAGCGGCAACCATGCGTCGCTGGTGGCGCAGGGCGGGCTGTATGCCAGCCTGGCGGCGTTGCAGTTTTCGCAGCATTGACCTGCAGAATTGACCTGACGACAGCAAACCTGACGAGTGCGAGCTCGGACGGCTAGAATAACCGGCACCCGCGGCACCACGGAATTCAATCATGAAACAATATCTCGACCTCATTACCGACATCCTGGACCACGGCAGCTGGCAGGAAAACCGCACCGGCGTGCGCACCATCAGCATTCCGGGCGCGATGCTGCGCTTCGACCTGCAGAAGGATGGCTTCCCGGCGGTGACTACCAAGAAGCTGGCTTTCAAGTCAGTCATGGGCGAACTGGTGGGTTTTTTGCGCGCCTCGCGCAGCGCCGCCGAATTCCGCGCCCTGGGCTGCAAGGTCTGGGATCAAAATGCCAATGACAATGCCGAATGGCGCGCCAACCCGTACCGATTGGGCGAAGACGACCTGGGCCCAGTGTACGGCGTGCAATGGCGTGCCTGGCCCGCCTACAAGCTGATCGAGGCCGACCGCTCGCTGCAGATCGCCGATGCGCAGCAGCGCGGTTACCGCCTGGTCTCGGCGGTGGATGACGAAGGCGTGCCGAAGGTGCTGCTCTACAAGGCCATCGACCAGTTGCGCGACTGCCTGGACACGATCATGAAAAACCCTGGCAGCCGCCGTATCCTGTTCCACGGCTGGAACTGCGCTGAGCTCGATGCCATCGCCCTGCCCGCCTGCCATTTGCTGTACCAGTTCCTGCCCAACGCCAGCACGCGGGAAATCTCGCTTTGCCTCTACATTCGCAGCAACGACGTCGGTCTGGGCACGCCCTTCAACCTGGCCGAGGCAGCGGCGCTGCTGCACCTGGTCGGCCGGCTGACCGGTTACACGCCGCGCTGGTTCACGTATTTCATCGGCGACGCCCATATCTACGAGAACCATCTTGACATGGTGAAGCAGCAGCTGGATCGCGCACCCTTCGCCGCGCCAACCTTTGTCATCGACGAGCGGATTCCGGCGTTCGCCGAGACCGGCGTGTATGCGCCGCAGTGGCTCGAACTGATCGAACCGACCGACTTCTCGCTCGACGGCTACCAACACCATCCGCCGATTTCGGCGCCGATGGCAGTCTGATAAGGAAATACTGCCTTGACCCTGACCATCATCGTCGCCACCGACCGCGCCGGCGGCATCGGCATCGAGAACCGCCTGCCGTGGCGCCTGCCGGAAGACCTGGCCCACTTCAAGCGCATGACGACCGGTCACCCGATCATCATGGGGCGCAAGACTTTCGAGTCGATCGGCCGCGCCCTGCCGGGGCGCCGCAACATCGTCGTCACCCGCAATCCGGATTGGCGCCACGAGGGTGTCGACAGCGTGCCATCGCTGCCGGCCGCCGTGGCGCTGGTGGCAGGGCTGGAGGCCTTTGTCATCGGCGGCGCCGAAATCTATGCCCAGGCGCTACCCGCATGTCATCGGCTGGTCATCACCGCCATCGACAGTGTGTACGACTGCGATGCGTTTTTCCCGGCGATCGATGCAACGCAGTGGCAGGAAACCGCGCGCGAAGCGTATTATTCCGAGCAGCTCGGGTCAGGTTATGCGTTCGTTACGTACGCGCGCCGGCCGGCTTAGCCAATTACCCGATACACCGATCAACCGACTTTCCAACAATCAGGAATACACATGTCTGAAGGTGGCTTTCACGTCCATGGCCCGCATGACCATGAGGTCGAACACGCAGCCCATGGCGGCGACAATTTTTCCAGCAAGATCGCCGTCATGACCGCCATCATGGCGACCATCGGTGCGCTGTTCGGTTTTCAGGGTGGCGATACCCAGAACCAGGCGGCGATGTACAAGAATAACGCCGCCATCAAGAAGACCGAAGCCTCGAACCAGTGGAATTATTACCAGGCCAAGTCGAACAAGCAGAACCTGTCCGAGCTGGCCATGGCGCTGCCGGGTGTGAATATCGAGAAGTACCGCAGCGAAGTCGCGCGCTACAAGCAGGAAAAGGAAGGCATCAAGAAGGATGCCGAAAAACTCGAAGCCTCCTCGCTCGACTGGGACAAGAAATCCGACGCTGCCATGCACGAACATCACCGCTGGGCGCTGGCAATGACGGCCGAACAGATCGCCATTTCGCTGGCCGCCATCACGCTGCTGACACGCAAGAAATGGATGCAATACGGTTCGTATGCCATCGCCGCAGTCGGCCTGGTGATCGGCGCCACAGCGTACCTGCACCTGTAACCGGGCCGCCGACGCCGTCCATTTTTTCATCGCATTACCTTTAACGCGACGCCGCCAGCACCGGCGTCTGGAGTCACCTATGAAATTCCGCTTTCCGATCGTCATCATCGACGAAGATTTCCGTTCCGAAAACACTTCGGGCCTCGGCATCCGCGCCCTGGCCGACGCCATGGAAAAAGAAGGCATGGAAGTGCTCGGCGTGACCAGCTACGGCGACTTGTCGCAGTTCGCCCAGCAGCAGTCGCGCGCCTCGGCCTTCATCCTGTCAATCGACGATGAAGAGTTCGGTGGCGGCTCCGTCGAAGAGACCAACCATGCGCTCAAATCCCTGCGCGCCTTCGTCGAAGAAATCCGCCACAAGAACGCCGACATTCCGATCTACTTGTA
>JACMRD010000253.1 GCA_014376645.1 Herminiimonas sp.
CGAGCAGGCGCAGGCCATGGGTTATACCGTGGTCGATGCCGGCACGGTCGTGGCGACGCACCTGAACCACCTGATCACCAGCCACGCCGCCGAACTGCTGGGCCGGCAGGAACTGCAACAGCTGCTCGATCATTTGGTCAAGGAAGCACCGAAGCTGGTCGAAGACTTGATCCCGAAAATGATCTCACTCTCGACCTTGCAGAAGATCCTGCAGAACCTGCTGATCGAGGGTGTGCACATCCGCGACATGCGCACCATCATTGAAACGATCGCCGAGAACGCCAGCATCACCACCGAGGCCAACGAATTGACCTCGCTGGTGCGCATTGCGCTGGGCCGGGCGATCGTGCAGCAGATTTTCCCGGGCACGAATGAACTCGCCGTGATGACACTGGATAACCGGCTCGAGCGTTTGCTGATGCAGGCCCTGCAGGCCAGCGGTCCGGAAGGCGCCGGCATCGAGCCAGGCCTGGCCGACACATTGGCGTTCCAGGCCGAGCAGGCCACCCGCCAACAGGAACAGATGGGTCTGACGCCGGTGCTGCTGGTGCCGGGCCCGCTGCGGGCATTGCTGGCGCGCTTCCTGCGCCGCGCGATTCCGCAATTGAAAGTGCTGTCACACGCCGAAGTCCCCGATTCAAAGACCATTAAAGTCACCAGCCTCGTTGGAGCTTAAGCATGAACGTGAAAAAATTCTCCGCCAGTTCGACCCGCGAAGCCTTGCGGATGGTGCGCGATGCGCTCGGCGCCGATGCCGTGATCCTGTCGAATCGCAACGTCAACGGCAGCGTCGAGATCCTGGCCCTGGCCGGCGACGACATGTCGTCCCTGGCGCCGGCGGCGGACCAGCGCGTGAACCCCGAACCGGCCCTGGCCGCATTCGCGACTGCGCGCAGGGTCGACCACGGCCGTGACAATGGCAGAGACCACGACCAGGCCGCCGGCCTGTCCGAAGCGCTCGGCACTGCACGCGACAATGTCCAGCGCGCTCAGCAATTGCAACCGGCGCCGCAGCTGGCGATGCCCGCTGCGGCCACGGCAGCCGGCAGCCAGGAAATGAGCGCGATGATGAACGAGATCCGCTCGATGCGCACCATGCTCGAGTCACAGTTGGCGGAGCTGACCTGGACCAGCCAGGCCAAGCGCGAGCCGGTCAAGTCGTCGGTGCTGCGTGAAATGCTGGCCGCCGGATTCTCGGCCAGCCTGGCGCGCTTCCTGATTGAAAAAATGCCCGAGGCGAGCAGCCAGGAAAGCGGCATGAAGTGGATCAAATCAATCCTGGAACGCAACCTGAGCACGCTCGTTAATGAAAATGAAATGATCGAGCGCGGCGGCGTCTTTGCGCTGGTCGGCCCGACCGGCGTGGGCAAGACCACCACCACCGCCAAGCTGGCAGCACGCTGCGTCATGCGTCACGGTCCCGGCAAGCTGGCCCTGATCACCACCGACGGCTATCGTATCGGCGGTTATGAACAGCTGCGCATCTACGGCAAGATCCTCGGCGTGATGGTCCATTCGGTCAAGGACCAGGCCGACCTGAAGATCGCGCTCGACGAACTCAAGGGCAAGCACACGGTACTGATCGACACGGTCGGCGTCAGCCAGCGCGACCGCATGGTCGCCGAGCAGGTGGCGATGCTGTCTGGCGCCGGCACCGAGGTCAAGCGGATGCTGTGCCTGTCGGCGACCTCGACCGGCGAAACCCTCAACGAAGTGGTGCGGGCCTACCAGGGCGACGGCCTGACCGGCTGCATCATGACAAAGCTTGATGAAGCGGCGACTATCGGCAACGTTTTAGATGTAGTCATCCGGCAGAAATTGAATCTATACTACGTTGCTAATGGTCAACGTGTGCCTGAAGACCTGCATGTCGCCAACCAGCAGTATCTGGTCGACCGGGCCTTCAAGCTCAAGCGGGAAACGGCGCCGTTCCAGTTGCAGGATGCGGAACTGCCGCTGGTGATGGCTAATACGGCAAGGAACATGAACGATGCAAGCCTGCGTGGGGTGAACCTTGGCTAATTTCGATTTTGATCAGGCCGAAGGATTGCGCCGGCTGCTGGCAGGACCGAAGCCGCAGATCGTGACCTTCGTCTCGGCCACCGCGCACGGAGAAAAAAGTGCGACGCTGGCCAATCTGGCGGCGTCGATGGCGGCGGCCGGCAATACCGTGCTGCTGCTCGATGCCTGCACCGCGCCGCGTGGGATCGCAGCGCAGCTGGGTCTGCAGCCGGGTGCAACATTGCAGGACGTGGCGCGTCAGGAACGGGCGCTAGATGAGGTAGCGCAGCTGATGCCGCAGGGCTTCGGGGTGGCGACACTGACGCGTGGCTCGTTGCGCCGTTCTGCGCTGGATGTCGACAGCGGGCGGCGGCTCGCCAATGCATTCGGCATACTGGCCTCGCAATCGGACATCCTGCTGATCGATGCCGAACTCGACGCCGACGATGCCTTGCCGGTGGCGGCGATGGCCAACGGCGAGATCGTGGTCCAGGTCGCCGCCGATGCGGCCTCGATCAAGCAGGCGTACGGGATCATCAAGCGGCTCAATGCGCAGTTGGGGCGCCGGCCGTTCAGCGTGCTGGTGACCGGAGCGACGGAGAAGGAAGCAACGGTTGTATTCGATAACATGGCGCAGGCAGCCAACCGCTACCTGGGGTTGCAATTGACCTCGGTCGGCTCGGTGCCGGCCGACGATCACGTGACGCGCGCCGGCCGGCTTGGCCGCAGCGTGGTCGAGGCATTTCCGCTGGCGCGAGCGTCGGTGGCATTTCGCCAGCTGGCGGGCCGGCTCGGTGTCGGTGGCTCGGTAAATCTGGCGGCAGGCGTATTTTCAGGGGCTTGAGGTTCTAACTATGTACACGGCGGCGGGCAAATCGGACAGGAATGAGCTGCTCAAGAATCACGCGCCGCTGGTGAAGAAACTCGCCCATCAGATGAAGGCGAAGCTGCCGCCGAGCGTCGAGGTCGACGACCTGATCCAGGCCGGCATGATCGGCCTGCTCGATGCCGTCAACCGCTATGAAGAAACCCACGGTGCGCAGTTCGAGACCTACGCGGTCCAGCGTATCCGCGGCGCGATGCTGGACGAACTGCGCAGCAGCGACTGGATGCCGCGCAGCATGCGCCAGAACATGCGCAAGATCGAGGTCGCGATGAACCAGCTGCAGCAGCGACTCGGACGCTCGCCCAACGAAAGCGAAGTCGCCAGACAGCTGAAACTGTCGCTCTCCGAATACCAGGACCTGCTCACCGATGGCGGCGGCCATCAGCTGGTTTATTACGAAGATTTCCATGATGGTGAGGGTAACGAGCATTTCCTTGACCGCTATTGCACCGACGAGTCGAACGACCCGCTCAAGGCATTGATGAACACCGGCTTTCGCCAGGCGGTCATCGAGGCCATCCTCGCCTTGCCCGACCGGGAAAAAATCCTCATGGGCCTGTACTACGAGCAGGAAATGAACCTGAAGGAAATCGGCGCCGTGATGGGCGTTTCCGAATCGCGCGTCTGCCAGTTGCATAGTCAGGCCATCGCACGCATGCGTGCCACTTTGAGGGAAAAATCGTGGACTGGGGTAGCCTAGCTGGACTCCTGCTGGCGCTCACCGGCGTCGTGCTTGGACAGATACTGGAAGGGGGACGCATCGGATCCCTGGTGCAGCCGGCCGCGTTCTCGATCGTCATGATCGGCACGCTTGGCGCAGTGCTGTTGCAAAGCGGCGTGCCCAATTTCATCCGCGGCATGAAGATGGCGCGTCAGGCTTTCATCCTTCCAAAAGACGACAGCCAGAAACTGCTGCGCGACGTGACCATGTGGAGCGCCACTGCGCGCCGCGAAGGCCTGCTCAGCCTGGAGCGTTTCGTCGACAAGAAAATGGATCCCTTCACTGCGAAAGGGCTGCGACTGGTGGTCGACGGTGTCGAGCCCTACAAGTTGCGCGAGACCCTCGACATCGCGATTTCCGGCTACGAAACCCAGCAGCGCCTTGGGGTCAAGGTATGGGAAGCCGCAGGCGGCTACGCACCGACGGTGGGTATCCTGGGTGCCGTGCTCGGCCTGATCCACGTGATGGAGAACCTGTCGGAGCCGAGCCGGCTCGGTAGCGGCATCGCCGTGGCCTTCGTCGCCACGATCTACGGCGTCGGCTTTGCCAACCTGGTGTTTCTGCCGATCGGCAACAAGCTCAAGTCGATCGTCAATCGAGAAGTCCTCAAACGCGAAATGCTGGCCGACGCGTTCAGTTGCATTGCCACCGGTGACAACCCGCGCCTGATCGAAGAACGCATGGCGACCTACCTCGAATGACCCGCTTGCACCCATCTTGCGCGCGCTTCAACAGCGGTGTATGCCGTGCAGGGGGGCGTTGCCGTGCGTGACCGCCGCGAGCCGCAGCCGCATGCCCGCAAGCGCTTCGAGGAAGAGCCGGACCACCACGAGCGCTGGCTCGTGTCCTATGCCGATTTCATGACGCTGCTGTTTGCTTTTTTCGTGGTGATGTACGCCATCTCCTCCGTCAATGAAGGCAAGTACCGGATTCTGTCGAATTCGCTTGTCACTGCCTTCGGCAAGTCGCGGCCGATGCTCAACGAAACCGAGCAGCAGGTGCCGCAACGCGCGCCGACCCTGCTGTTGCCGCGTCCGCGTCCCAACGATGTGCTGCTGCGCCGCGAGCGTGAGCAGATGACCGGCATTGCACGTGATCTGCTCAAGGCGTTGGCGCCGCTGGTCACGCAGGGCAAGGTACGTGTGACCGAAACCAGCCGCGGCGTGTCCATCGAGATCAATGACAGCATCCTGTTTGCGCAAGGTGACGCCGGGCTCGGTCCCGAGTCGAGCGAGGTGTTAAAGGCCATCGCCGCCATCCTCAAGCTCGATGCCCATTCGATCCAGGTCGAAGGCCATACCGACAACGTCCCGATCAGCAAAGGCAAGTTTCCATCGAACTGGGAATTGTCGGCGGTCCGGGCCAGCGGCGTGGTGCGCCTCTTCATCGAGAACGGGATCACCGAGAACCGCCTGGTCGCCGTTGGTCATGGATCGAACCAGCCGGCCGCCTCCAACGACACCGCCGAAGGCCGCATGCGCAACCGCCGCGTGCAGGTAATGATCCTGTCGGGGCTGCCCGAAGTCGTGACCGAATTGCCGCTCAACGGCAAGCGCTAAACTGCACGCGGCAAGTCCGCGTTATTTCAAACGTTCGAACAATCATCGCGCCGGTGATCCTCGCGCTGGCATCTCCCCCTATGCCGGGAACAAATACACGGTCTGAAATTTAGGCACACTGTGGCAACTTTGCAGTCAAGTGTCTTTATGTTGCCCATGAGAATTATTTGAGATAACATGGAACCAAGCTCAAAAATTCTGGCGGTGGTTGTCCTCTGTATCAGGCGCCGCGACCGTCCCGGAACGGGATGCGGATCCGGTTTCCCGGTAATGGTATTTGATGCACTTCGTACTGCGCATGAAACGGAGCCTGGCCGAACATGAAAACATTAGCTTATACGCATCCAGCCCCGCGCCGCGGCTTCACGCTCATCGAGTTGATGGTCGTGGTCGCCATCATCGGGATTCTGGCGGCGATAGCCCTGCCTTCCTACGCAAAGTACGTGATGCGGGCGCGGCGCGCCGACGCACAGGCGTTCCTGGTGGACGTGGCGCATCGGCAGCAGCAGTATCTGATCGACGCCCGCGCCTACGCGCCGGATCTGTCGACTCTCGGTACCTCGGTATCGACACAGGTTTCGACCTATTACACGATTTCGATGGTCGTCTCGACTGCCACACCACCCACTTTCGTCGCGACTGCAGCGCCGATCACCGGTACCGCTCAGGCGTCCGATGGCTCGCTAACGATCGACAACAACGGTGCCAAGACACCTTCATCATTATGGTAACCATCACGTCATTGCACAGGCGCCGTCACGACCAAGCGGGTTTCACGCTCGTCGAGGTCCTTGTGACGCTGGCCATTGCGGCCATCTTCGTCGCCATTGCGGCGCCGGCATTTACCGACCTGATCGCCCGTACCCGCACCAAGAGCGTCGCAGCGGAACTTTATGCGGCGCTGTCGCGCACACGCAGTGAAGCCCTCATGCGCAATACGCAGATGACGATCAGTGCCAAAAATGGTGCCTGGCAGAGCGGCTGGACGGTTGCCAGTACGGGCGGCACAAACATTGACGATCGCGGTGCAACTGCGGGGGTCAGCGTCAGTGGTCCGACTTCCGTTGCCTTCAATGCTTCCGGGCGCCTGCCGTCGGTTACACCACCGATGTTCGTGGTGACGTCGGCGGCCTCGACTACCGCCACGGTCTGTGTATCGGTGGACCTGGGCGGCAGGCCTTACATCAAGATGGCGGCCACTTGCTGAACGCAGTCCTGCATCCCGCAGTCCACGCGGCCCCAGTCCTGCGCGAGGTGCCGCACACGGGTGGCTTTTCGCTGCTCGAAGTCCTGGTCACGGCGCTGATCGTCTCGTTCGGGCTGCTTGCGATTGCAGTGTTCCAGGCGAAGGCCAGCCTGGGCGAAGCCGAATCCTATCAACGTGCGCAAGCCGTTGCCTTGCTGGCCGACATTCAGGAACGCATCCGACTCAACACGGCCCAGTCGGCATCGTATGTCGGATCCGGCTCCGTGGGCACGGGTGATTCCCAGCCAGTTGACTGCAGTTCGGTCAGTGCCGGTCCCGCCCGCGACCTCTGTGAATGGAGCAACGCCCTGAAAGGCACCGGCGAGCAGAAGGCTGGCCTGAATTCGGCCGGACTGTCCAACGGCCGCGGCTGTGTCCAGCTGGTCCAGGCCGCCAACACGACCACCGGAAGCTGTTTGCCGGCGATTTATCGCGTCAGCGTCGCGTGGCTGGGCACGCATCCGACACTCGCCTCCAGCGCCAGTTGTGGCACTGGCCAGTATGGGAGCGACGAGCGGCTGCGCCGTGTCGTCTCAGCACAGCTCGTTCTCAGCACACCGGCATGCACATGAAGACCCGGCACCTCGCTCCGCAGCTGGGCTTCACTCTGATCGAACTGATGGTGTCGGCAACCATCGGCCTGATCCTGATTGCGGGCATCGCGACTATTTTCGTCAACACCAGCCTGGCCAGGGACGAGGTACTCCGGGTGAGCGCGCAAAACGACAACGGGCGCTACGCTGTCGAGCTGTTGAACAATGAATTCCATAGCGCCGGTTACCTCGGTGAGCTCAGCCCGGACGTCCTTCTGCTGCCGACGCCGCTCACCAAGCCCGATCCGTGCGCGACCGACGTATCGTCAATCCGGGCCGCACTGCCGCAGGCGGTTCAGGGCTACGACAACACGGCGGCGACGCTGACCTGCCTGTCCGACGTCAAGGCAGGCACCGATGTCCTGGTGGTTCGCCGGGCGAGTTCCTGCGCGGTCGGGGAGGCTGGTTGCGACGGCGTCGTCGCCGGCACGCCATATTTTCAGGCATCGGCCTGTAATACCACTACTGAACTCGGTGCAGTCGCCTCGGCTGCGACCTCGGCCTCGTTCTTCGGGCTGAGTGCCGACACCACCACACTGAATCTGCATCTGAAGGATTGCACCACGCTGGCGCCACTGCGGCGCATGCGCACCCATATCTTTTTTGTCGCGAACAATGACATGGCGGGTGACGGCATTCCTACGCTCAAGCGGGCTGAACTGGGCCCGAGCGGCTTCACGATCGTGCCGCTGGTCGAAGGCATCGACAATCTGCAGATCGAATATGGACTCGACGCGGGTATCATCGCCGGCGCCAGCGCGACGGGCGTGGTGGGCGCTTACACGGCCAATCCGGATAGCTACAACGGGTGCCTGCCCGACGTTTGCCAGAAATACTGGCGCAATACGGTCGCGGTCAAGGTCAACATCCTCACCAGAGCCAACACCGCTACCCCCGGCTATACCGACAGCAAGACCTATGTCCTTGGCAAGAACGCCGATGGTAGCGTGAATTCGGTCGGTACCTTCGGCGATGCCTACAAGCGGCACCTGTATTCCACCACCGTCAGGCTGTTCAACGTCGCCGGGCGCAACGCATCATGAACCGCAGTCGTTCCAGGTATCTCATGCATGGCATTCCGGCCCGTCCAGGCGAGCAGGGTTCGGTCCTGATGATCGGGCTGATCATGCTGGTGCTGCTGACGCTCATGACGCTGACCTCATTCCGAGTTGGCAAGGGCAATCTGCAGGTTGTGGCTAACGCACAGCAAAAGGCGCAGGCCCTCGCCGCAGCCCAGGGAGCGATCGAAAAGACAATCAGCACCGCTCAGTTTTCTGTCACGCCATCCGACGCCTTGCCGACGCCCTGCAATGGGGTGGCCAATAGCGACTGCGTCGATATCGATGGTGACGGCACCACCGACATTACCGTGGCAATCGCGCCGACCTGCGTGTCGAACCGGATCATTCCGAACGCGGCCTTGAATCTGGCCGATGCGGAAGACAAGGGCTGCACACTGGGCAACGGCCAGGACTTCGGCACCGACGGCGCGACCAGCAACAATTCGCTTTGCACTAATATTCTGTGGGACGTCGCGGCGACCGCAACCGATGCGACAACCGGTGCAAAACTCACTGCAAACCAAGGTGTCGCCCTGCGGGTTTCTTCGTCCCAGGTCTGTCCGTAACGTTCACTTTTCAGCGAGTCATCCCATGAACTTCCTATTTCGTACGATTTGCACGATGCTCATGTGGGTCGGGATGCTGATTGCGCCGGTGCTCGCGCATGCGGATGATATCGACATCTTCGGCGGCACCTCCGGCGGTACCGGAGCATCGACCAATATCCTGATCGTTCTGGATAATACGTCGAACTGGTCCGCCAACAACCAAGGGTGGCCGGGCGGTATTACCCAGGGTCAGGCAGAAGTGGCCTCGCTGAAGCAGCTGGTGCAGAGCGTGAACGGCAACGCCAGCGTCAACCTCGGCCTGATGGTGTTTTCCACGGTTTCTGGCAATCCTGGCGGTATGATCGTCTTTCCGACTGTGCCCGTTACTTCAGCCAACATTGGTGCCTGGACTACCTGGCTCGATGCTCGGTACAACAACATTACCGATCCTACGTGGAAAGCTTCGTCGAACGCCAACTACGGCGCCGCGATGTTCGATGTCTTCAAGTATTTCGGCGGCTACACCAGTCCGGCGCACGCAACGGACGATGTGGCAGGTACCCCCGTCAGCCGGACCCGCTTTGGCCCCCAGAGGTATGCCGACATCGACAAGACGATTGCCAATCCGCTTGCCTACACCAGTGACTTTTCCAGCTATCTGCCTCCTGCGCAAAGTAGCTGCGGCAGGAATTTCATCATCTTCATCGGTAACGGATTTCCGAATGCCGATGACACCACGCTGCTGCCGGGCGTCGGTGGCGATACCACGGTGATCCTGCCGAACCCCATGGATAGCGGCAGCAAGGTCTACGCGGCTGACGAATGGGCACGGTTCCTTTACGCCACGGATGTGAACGCATTTCCCGGACAGGAAAATGTCGTTACCTACACCATCAACGTGTTCGGGCCAAGCCCGGGTCCGACCCAGTCGAAGCAAGCGCAGTACCTGTTCAACATGGCTACCTTCGGCGGTGGCACTGCCTTCTCGGCCCAGTCGGGAGCCGACCTGACGACGGTATTGAAGGAAGCCGTGGCCGCGATCCTGGCAGTCAATGACACCTTCGCTTCTGCCAGCCTTCCGGTCAACACGGCCAACCGTTCACAGGACAAGAACCAGGTGTTCATTCCGATGTTCCGGCCGGACGCAAAAGGGGCGCCGCGCTGGATGGGCAATCTGAAGCAATATCAGCTCATCGACTCCCTGGGATCGACGGCGTTGGGCGACAGCCTCGGCAAGCCAGCCGTCAACCCGCAATCCGGCTTCGTCACCGATTGCGCCATCAGTTACTGGACCACCGATTCCGGTACTTACTGGTCGAATGTGGTCGAGACGCCTTTGCCTAGAGGAAAATGCCCGAGCACCACGAGTGATCCGTTTTCAGATAACCCTGACGGACCCATTGTCGAAAAAGGTGGCGCCGCAGAGGTTCTCAGAAAGGGCAACAATCCGCCCACGACCAACACCACGCCGACCTATCTGCTCAACCGGACAATCTACACGGAAGTTGCCAGCGCGCTCGTGCCATTCACGGCATTGACCAGCGGCTTGTCGGCCTCGCTGGTGAGTTACGTTTCTGGCAACGACACCCAGGATGAAAACAACAACCTGAATCTGGTCGAGACACGGCCTTCCATTCATGGCGATGCGATTCATTCCCGCCCGTTGCCGATCGACTACGGTGGGACCGTCGGTGTAACGGTTTTCTATGGCAATAACGATGGTACATTCCGCGCGGTCGATTCGACCAATGGTCGTGAGCGCTGGGCCTTCGTCGCGTCTGAATTCTTTACCGGCAATCGATTGGCGCGACTCAAGGCAAACGTGCCGCTGCTGTCAAATTTCGTCTCGGCGGGTGCGGGCATCACGCCGACACCGACGCCGAAGGATTATTTCTTCGATGGTTCGACCGGCGTCTATCAGACCGCCAACAATGCGCAAGTCTGGATCTACCCGACCACCCGCCGCGGTGGGCGCATGGTATACGCGCTCGACGTCACTAACCCATCGTTACCGGTCTTCAAGTGGAAATTCGGTTGCCCCAATCTGGCTGACAATGCCGGCTGTTCAGCCGGCGCCAGCGGCATTGGCCAAACCTGGTCCAAGCCGACGGTGGTGGCAAAAATTGCCGGCTACAGCAGGCCAGTGGTCATTTTCGGCGGTGGCTACGATGGCTGTGAAGATGCCAATACCTCCTCGCCGGGGTGCATTCCGACCACGGGTGCGACGGTATATGTGCTGGATGCCGATACCGGCGTGCTGGTCAAGAGCTTCGCGACTACCCGCGCTGTGGCGTCCGACATTGCCCTGTTGTCGTCGGCTTCCGACGGCACCGTCGATACGGCGTATGCATCTGATACCGGCGGTAATATTTTCCGGATCGATTTCAAGGCTTTGACCAGCAACTGGACAATCAACCGCATCGCCTACACCAGCGGTGGCGGTCGCAAATTCCTGTATGCGCCGGCCTTGCTCAATGCGGGTGGAGGCAAGGTGTATCTTGCGCTGGGAAGCGGTGACCGCGAACATCCGTTATCGGGCCAGTATCCCTACGGAGTGACGAACCGGTTTTATGTCTACGTCGATTATCTCTCCGGCACGACGGCAACGAATCTCGACCAGATAAAAGACTATACGGTGCAGAACAGCTGTACCACGCCTGACATTCTGCCGACCTCGGCAGACCGCGGGTACTACGTCAGCCTCAACCAGAACGGACCTGGAGAACAGACCGTGACGTCGGCAATCATCGTCAGCGGTCTGGCTGCGTTCAGTACCAACAGGGCGGTTCCAGCAGCGCAGGGAACGTGCTCGACGACCCTTGGCGAAGCCAGAGGTTACTGGGTAAATCTGTTCAACGGCGCCGGCGCGATCGGCACGCCGAACGCCTGTGGCGGAACCCGTTCTTCCCTCTTCGTC
>JACMRD010000254.1 GCA_014376645.1 Herminiimonas sp.
CTGCAATCGATCAGGCGCTGGTGGGTCGGCATCCGGATGGGCGCGCCGGCGCAACAGAAGTTGTCCGTTGCAGCGTCGCTGCGCCGGATATCGGCCCGACCGCAACCTGTGCGCGCAAGCGAACAGCGCAGCCGACGTCACGCAGGTGGCCGGCTGCGTGACCCGGATTGGACGCGCTCCAACCTGGGATAGAAATGCCGCAGTCGTTGTCTGTACCGTTTGCAGGTCAACATCACTTCTGCGGTCTCGCGATTTCTTCACACGAAAGGAACACCATCATGGACCAAGACGATCTCATCTCAACATTGAATACCCTTGTCGAAACAAGTCGTGACGGCGAAGAGGGCTTCCGCACCTCAGCCGATCACGCCAACGACGCACAACTGAAGTCGCTGTTCCAGAACCGGGCCGAAAGCTGCGCCGCCGCCGTGCGCGAACTCGAGCAGATCGTGGTGGCGCATGGCGGCAAGCCCTCCGAGAGCAGTACGGTCAGCGGCACGCTGCATCGACGTTGGATCGACATCAAGTCCATGATCACGGGCCGGGACGATCATGCGATTCTCGATGAAGCCGAGCGTGGTGAGGACGTGGCCGTCGCCGGTTACAGGAAGGCATTGACGCAGGGCTTGCCGGACGATGTGCAGGCGCTGGTGGAGCGGCAGTATCAGGGCGTGCTGCGCAATCACGATCAGATCAAGCAGTTGCGCAATCAGATGCGCGCGTCGAGCTGAACGACGCTGCAGCTGTTCGGTCGGCACAGCGGTTCGGGCTCTTCCTGGATTAGCGCACGCCGGCCAGGTGCGCCTGCTCGTCGGCATGGTACGAGCTGCGCACCATCGCACCCACGGCCGCATGCGCAAAACCCATCTTGATGGCCTCCGCTTCGAACATCTTGAATGTATCCGGATGCACGTAGCGGCGCACCGGCAGATGATCGCCGGACGGCATTAGGTACTGGCCGATGGTGAGCATGTCGACACCGTGTTCACGCAGATCGCGCATGACCTGCAGGATCTCGTCATCGGTTTCGCCCAATCCGACCATGATGCCGGACTTGGTCGGCGTCTCCGGATGCAATTCCTTGAAGCGCTTGAGCAGATTCAGTGAGTATTCGTAATCCGAACCCGGACGCGCTTCCTTGTACAGGCGCGGCACGGTTTCGAGGTTGTGGTTCATCACATCAGGTGGTGCCATCTTCAGGATTTCCAGAGCGCGGTCCATGCGGCCACGGAAGTCGGGCGTGAGAATCTCGATGCGGGTGTTGGGCGAGAGTTCGCGCACGCGGCGGATGCATTGCGCAAAATGTCCGGCGCCACCATCGCGCAGATCGTCGCGATCGACCGACGTGATCACCACGTAATTTAGCTGCAGGGCGGCGATGGTTCTGGCCAGGTTCTCCGGCTCATTGGCATCGAGCGGGTCCGGGCGGCCATGGCCGACGTCGCAGAACGGGCAACGCCGGGTGCACTTGTCGCCCATGATCATGAAGGTCGCCGTTCCCTTGCCGAAACATTCGCCGATGTTGGGGCAACTGGCTTCCTCGCACACCGTCACCAGGTGATTGGCGCGCAACACATCCTTGATTTCCTGGAAGCGGCTTGAGGGCAACGCAGCCTTCACGCGGATCCAGTCGGGCTTTGGCAGGCGCTCCGACTGCACCACCTTGATCGGAATGCGGATGGTCTTGGCGGCACCTTTCTGTTTAACGGTCGGATCGTACGGGGCTGCGGCGGTTTGCGCTGCTGCCGCGACAGATGCGTCCGGCAAATCAGGCGAAGCGGCGTAGGGGAATGCGGTTTCGGATGTCATCGAGTGTCCATTGGTCGTGATCGGGCGAGGTCGAAGCTGGTCAGTCGGTCGTCGGGGTCACCGCTGCCGCCGCGCGTTGGCCCAGGTTACGCAGCAGGTTTGCGGCCAGCAGCGACTGCACTGCCTGAAGCTCTGCGGTCACGCCGACGGTGCGCATGTCGACGGTGACGAGGCCAGGGTAACCGCAGGCGTTGATGCGGGAAAACGGCGCCATCTCCATGGCAACGTTGAGCGCCACCCCGTGATACGTGCAGCCGTTGCCGCGAACCTTCAAGCCCAGCGCCGCAATTTTCGCACCTTGCCAGGGGCCAGGCGCATCAAGGTAGATGCCGGGCGCGCCGGCGTGTCGGGCGCCGTCGAGATTATACGCCGCCAGGGTATCGATGACTGCCTGCTCGATGCCGCGCACGAACTCCCGGGCGTACAGCCGGGCGCCGGGCGCGCTGCGGCGCAGGTCGATGAGCAGATAGACGATGGCCTGGCCCGGACCGTGATAGGTGACTTCGCCGCCGCGATCGGTCTGGATCACCGGAATCGAGCCGGCGTCCAGCACGTGTGCAGGATCGGCGCCCAGGCCCAGTGTCATCACCGGCGCATGTTCGACGATCCACAGCTGGTCCGGCGTGGCAGGATCCCGGTTGTCGGTGAACTCGCGCATCGCGGCGTAAGTGAGGGCATAGGGTTCGCAGCCGCGATCGATGACCTGCGGGACGGAAGTCACCGTGGAAGCCGCAGTGAAATTCGCGGCAGGGGTGGACGGGGGCAAGGCGGGAGCAATCGGCATGGCGTTAGTGTAGCGAATCCTTCATTCCGGCGTCGTGTCGGACCGCAAGGCGTATGATCCCGACATCAACGCTTCCATGAATCTGGAGCAGCTTGCCAGGCCAATTGAAGCAGTACCGCTACCCGAGGCTATCGGGAAAGTCACGCCTGTCAGACACGAGCACGGTCAGCAAGACGACTCTGGACAGAAACCGTCGAACCGCAAGGAACGGCTTCGTACGAACATTTGCGCACTTTTTTGATAGCAGACAAACCATGACCTTCCAACCAACGATTCATGCCCGACCTTCCCGTGTCCTGCGCCTGGTGCTGGCCGTCGCCGGTTGCATGGGCGCGAGCGCCTTCGCCCAGATACCGGCCGGCTATCCCGCCGACTATGCCAAGACCATCGAGGCTGGCAAGAAGGAAGGCAAGCTGGTCATCTACAGCGCCACAGACACCAAGGCGGCCGAGCCGTTGATCAAGGATTTCAGCGCGCTCTACCCGGGCATCAAGGTCGAGTACAACGACATGAACACCACCGAGGTCTACAACCGCTTCATCTCCGAGACCGCCGCCGGTGGCGCCACCGCCGACGTGCTGTGGTCGTCGGCCATGGACCTGCAGATCAAGCTGGCCTCGGAAGGCCAGGCGCTCTCCTACAAGTCGCCGGAACAGGCCGGCGTTCCCGCGTGGGCCAGCTGGAAGGACATGGCCTACGGCACGACTTACGAGCCGGCCGTGTTCGTCTACAACAAGCGCCTCGTGCCACCTGCCGAAGTGCCGACCACCCATGCCGAATTCGCCAGGCTGCTCGCTACCCACGCCGACAAGTACAAGAACAAGGTCACCACTTACGATATCGAAAAGTCCGGTGTCGGCTTCATGTTCATTACCCAGGATTCGCGCGAAAATCCCCAGTTCTGGGCACTGGCCAAGACCCTGGGCGACGTCGCCGTGCGGGTGCAGTCATCCACCGGCACGATGATGGAGCGGATCTCCTCCGGTGAAAACCTGATCGGCTACAACGTGCTCGGTTCCTATGCGCTGGTACGGGCCAAGAAGGACCCGGCC
>JACMRD010000041.1 GCA_014376645.1 Herminiimonas sp.
CTTACAACCGAACAGGATAAATAATGACAACGACCAAACTGACAGACGACCTTGCATACGATCCCAATAATCTACTGGATGCGCTGATCGAAAAAATGCAATTGAAAAACGACGCGGCCCTGTCGCGCGCTTTGGAAGTCGCGCCGCCGGTCATCAGCAAAATCCGCCACCGCCGTTTGCCGGTGGGCGCATCGATGCTGCTGCGCATGCATGAGGTCAGTGACGTCAGCATTCGAGATCTGCGCGATCTGATGGGAGATCGCCGCGAAAAATTCCGGATCAGCCCGGATCATTTCAAACCAAAGGATGTACCGGAAACTTCAGCCTGAGGCACTGCTCGTTACGGCATGGCTTCCGGTCGTCCATGCCATGCAGTCGTCGACCGACTGCATGGCGACTGCTCACGTACGTGCCGGTTCGATCAAGTTCAGATGACCTTCAGCGTGACATCGATGTTGCCCCGTGTTGCATTCGAATAAGGGCACACTTCGTGTGCTTCGTGCACCAGCGCTTCTGCCTTGTCGCGCTCCATGCCCGGAATGCTGATGTTCAGACCAACGTCGACACTGAAACCCTTGGCGCCACCGGCACGCGGGCCGAAATGTACGTCCGCCTGGATCGAGGTATCGGCTGGCAACACTATTTTTTGCGTTCCGGCGACAAATTTCATCGCGCCCAGGAAGCACGCCGAGTAGCCGGCCGCGAACAACTGTTCAGGGTTGGTGCCGTCGCCGTTTCCGCCCATTTCCTTTGGTGGGTTCAACTTCACTTCCAGTTTTCCGTCGTCCGATTTCGCGCTGCCGTCACGGCCGCCCTGAGCGGTCGCATGGGCCGTGTAGATCACTTTATCGAGTGCCATTGTCATCATCCTTTATGTAATTGAACATCGGGGTGGCCCCTCGGACGCCACTGGGCATCGTCGGGGCCTGGGGGGGGGGAAACCACTACTGAATGCTGATCCGGTCTGCCCGCGCCCGCGTCGTCTTCCTGTTCCACGCGGACCACCCAACGTACGGTTCGTTGCGGGTCTCGTCAGAGAATAATCGACTCAGCGCTGGCATGGTAGCGCCTACACCATCGTCGGTATTTCTGCCGCACCGGATCGATGGGCGTCTGACGCGTTCGGACGTTTAGGATTAAGCTCCGGCTTCGCAAAATGATAATCGATTCTCTTTATCCCTGCATCGCTCACCTGATTCACCTCATTTACCGAAGGACACCATGACCAACACCGAGACCGCCAAGAGCGACCTTTTTTCACCCGTCATGCTCGGGCCCATCCAACTCGCCAATCGCATCGTGATGGCGCCACTCACCCGCAGCCGCGCAGGCGACCACGATGTGCCCAGCGAACTGGCGATCGAGTATTACGTGCAGCGCGCGACGGCAGGCTTGATCATTGCGGAAGCGACCCAGGTGTCGCCGCAGGGTAAAGGGTACGTCTTTACCCCCGGCATCTACAGCGACGATCAGGTGCAAGCCTGGAAAAAAATCACGTCGGCGGTGCACGCAGTTGGCGGCAAGATCTTCCTGCAGCTATGGCATGTCGGTCGGATTTCGCATCCATCACTGCAGCCCGACGGTGCCTTGCCTGTCGCACCGTCAGCCATCAAGCCGGAAGGCCAGGCCTACACCACGGCCGGATTCGTGCCCCTGTTGACGCCACGCGCACTGGCCACGAGCGAAATGCCGGAGATCGTCCAGCAATACCGGACCGGCGCTGAAAACGCGCTGGCTGCGGGATTCGATGGCGTCGAGATCCATGCCGCCAACGGTTACCTGCTCGACCAATTCCTGCGTGACAAGACCAACCAGCGCAACGATGCCTATGGCGGCTCGATCGAAAACCGCGCCCGCCTTCTGATGGAGGTCACTGCGGCAGTGGTCGGCGTCTGGGGCGGCGAGCGGGTCGGCATCCGGCTTTCACCGGTGAGCACCTTCGGCGACATCGCCGACAGCAATCCGGAAGCGTTGTTCACCCATGTCGTCAAGGCGCTCAACCACTTCAACCTGGTCTATCTGCACGTGATCGAGGGCGAAACTGGTGGCGCGCGCAACTTGCCTGGCGCATTCGATCCGCAGATCCTGCATCGCCTGTTCAATGGCCTGTACATGGCCAACAACGGCTACGATCTGAACCTCGCAGCCGATGCACGGGACGAACAGCGGGCGGACCTGGTGGCATTTGGCCGGCCCTTCATTTCGAATCCGGATCTGGTCGAACGACTGCGCGTGAAGGCGCCGCTGGCCGAGCCGGACCCGGCGACGATGTACGGCGGCGGAGCAGCCGGTTACATCGATTATCCGACGATGAAGACAGCCTGACCGGCTCCGCACGGCCCCGGCAGTCGCTGCCGCGGCCGTGCCTCATTCCTCGATCCCGATCATGTTTTCGATGGTCACCTCGACCAGCGAAATCACCGTCTGGCGCAGACTGTTGCCGATGAGGGTGTTATCGAGCAGCACCCCGGCAGGTCGCCCCTTCAGATCGCCGTCCTTGAAGACCTGGGCCTGCCACTCCACGCGCGGGCCCAGGCTGTAGTCAACCGTGTACGTATAACTTTCGCCGCCGACTTTTCGGGTGTAGAGGTCACTGACGTGTTCGCTTGGCATGCTCATGGAACCTGCTGTCTGAAAAAATGTGCAACGATGCGTGCTGCGCTGCTCCTTGCGGTGCGGCGGTCTGCGATCGTCGGGGTCGACGTGGCCCGTTCGAACGACCGGCATTGCACCGGTCGGGACATCGTAGCACGTTCGATTACCCCTTCGGCTTGAACTGGGTCGGGCTGATGCGATGCTTGCCGCGCCGGTCTCCCATCAAGTCGCGCAACTCGCGAATACCGAGCTCACTGACCTCATGCATGCGCACCAGAAGCGATGCGCCGACCGGCAATCGTCGATGTCGTATCTTGCTGATCACCGGCGGCGCCACTTCGAGCTTGCGAGATAAAGCGGCATCGTTTTTCAATTGCAGCTTTTCGATCAGGGTATCGAGCAGCTTGTTCGGATCGTAGTTGACGGTATCGTTCAGGTCAGTTTTTTGTAGTGCCATTGTCTGCTTTCATGGTGGTTTCACTAAGCCAAGTATTGCTGATTCCTAGAAATAATTTATGCGCTAGATCATACGAAGGTGCGTGCGCCGAAGTGTTCGATCAACTGCGAATGCATCGCCTTGCAGCGGGCGTCGCTCTGCCAATGAGCCTGGCAATTTTGTGTGCGCGTTACATGCACGGCACTTGATTACCCGGGCAACTGCTGGTGTTCCCCTTGGGGCGACCGGTCCGATGCATTGCCGGGCGTGACCATTGCCCGCAATCGTGGTTCAGGCCTGGGCAACCACGTATACCGATCAGGACAATTCACGTGACACGAACCGAAATCCATCCCTCAGCAACTGCTGATCCGACTGAATGTGGGTGTGTATTCGACAACGGAATCCACGCGCCGAAACATCGAACAGTTGTAACAAGCCCACGCTTGTGCTTCTTCAACCTTCACAGGCGCCAAAACCCGCCGTCCGCACTGGCAAGGCCAGATCAATTACGGCATACTTGCTTTGTGGAAATTTAATTTTCCCAACACTGCCATTCCTGCCACACAACGCGCACTACGGGACACGAACATGAAACTGAAAAACATGAAGGTTGGCGTCCGCCTGGGCCTGGGGTTCGCTGCCGTGCTGCTGCTGGTCGTGATCGTGGTTGCATTCAGCCTGAGCCGGATGGGACTGATGCATGCGGATACCAATACGACCATCAATGATCGGTATCCGAAGGTGGCAGCTGTCAATGTGGTCAAGAACAAGGTCGACTTCATCGCCCAGGCCATGCGCGATGCATTGCTCGCGAATGACCGCGACGACGTCACCAAGGAAATGGCCCGGATCGAAGATGCCAAGAAGATCATCGTGGAGCGCCTCGCTTTCCTGGACAAGACCATCAAATCGCCCAAGGGCCGCGAAATGTTCGCCGCGCTGACAGCGGCACGCGTCAAGTACGTCGTCGCTCAGGATCTGTTCATGAAGCGCATGGGCGAAGGTCGCGGCGAGGAAGCCAAGAATGTTTTAACGCTCGATATCAAGGCGCAGCAGCAGTCATATTTCACGGCACTCGACAAACTCTCCGAATACCAGATCGGCATGATGCAGGCATCGGGCAAGGAAGTGGTGGAGGCCTATAACTCCGGGGTGATGTGGTTGTTGACGCTCGCTGCGGTGGCGATCCTGCTCGGTGCATTCGTCGCCTGGACGATCACGCGTTCCATTACCACCCCCCTGAACGAAGCCGTCAAGATCGCGCAAACCGTCGCCAGTGGTGACCTGAGCAGCAGCATCGTGGTCAATTCAACGGATGAAACCGGGCGCTTGCTTCAGGCGTTGAAAGACATGAATGCCAACCTGCAGAAGATCGTCGCCGAGGTCCGCAGCGGTACCGATACGATCGCCACGGCTTCGAGCGAGA
>JACMRD010000255.1 GCA_014376645.1 Herminiimonas sp.
AGCATGCGCAGCCTGCCGAACGACGTGTACTTCAAGGTCGGACTGATCGCCATCATCGGCCTGTCGGCCAAGAACGCGATCCTGATCATCGAATTCGCCAAGGACCTGCAGTCAGAGGGGATGGGACTGGTCGAGGCGACGCTGGAAGCGGTGCACCTGCGCTTCCGGCCGATCATCATGACCTCGCTGGCATTCATCCTGGGCGTGCTGCCGCTGGTGGTTGCCAGCGGCGCCGGATCGGCCAGCCAGCGCGCCATCGGCACCGGCGTCATGGGCGGCATGATCACGGCGACCGTGCTGGCGGTGTTCCTGGTGCCGGTGTTCTTCGTCGTGGTGCGGAAAATTTTTAAAGGTAGCAAGCGGCAGCAGGAGTTCACCGCCAAGCGTCACGAGCCGGTCGGCTCGCACGCCGTCGCACAACAGGGAGTGGGAACACATGAGTGATCTTTCGAGCAAACGCGGTCATGGCCCACGGCGCACGGCGGCTGGCCGCCTGGTAGCCGGCTTCGCGGTGGCCGGCTTCCTGGGCGGCTGTTCGCTGGCGCCGCAATTCGTGCGGCCGACGCCGCCGGTGGCCGATGCATTTGCTGCCGACGCAGGCGGCCAGGCAGGCGCCGATGTGCGGCGTGCGGTCGACACCGGCTGGCGCGATTTTTTTCCCGACCCGCGCCTCCAAGCCTTGGTGCAGGCTGCGCTGGCCAACAACCGCGACTTGCGCAGCGCGGCATTGCGCATCGAGGAAGCACGTGCGCTGTACAACATCCAGAGCGCCGACCTGCTGCCGAATCTCAATGGCGTCGCCGGCGGCAGCCGCGGCCGCGGGCTGGCATCCGGCAGTGGCGGGCAGACGGTCGTGTCCAGCAATTACCAGGTCGGTCTGAGCCTGGCATCGTTCGAGCTGGATTTTTTCGGGCGGGTGCGTAGTCTCAACGATGCGGCGCTGGCGCAGTACCTGGCCACGGCCGAGGCGCGCCAATCGGTGCAGATCAGCCTGATCGCCGCAGTTGCCCAGACCTACCTGAGCGAGCGCAGTTTTGCTGAACAGCTGGCACTCGCGCAAAGCACCATCCAGGGCCGCCAGACCGCGTATGAGCTGGCCAGACAACGCTTCGATGTCGGCGCCTCGTCGGCGCTCGACCTGCGCCTGGCCGAGACCCTGGTGCTGTCGGCCCGGGTTGCCGTGGTGACCTTGGTGCGGCAACAGGCGCAGGCGCAGAACGCGCTGACGTTGCTGGTCGGTCAGCCGCAGAAAGACTTGCCGCCGACGCAGACGCTCTCGTCCGAAAAAATCGTCACCGGCATTCCGGCCGGCCTGCCGTCGGACCTGCTGACCAACCGCCCTGACATTCGCGCCGCCGAGCAACGCCTGCGCGCAGCCAATGCCAACATCGGTGCGGCACGCGCCGCGTTCTTCCCGCGCATTTCACTGACTGCCGGCCTGGGTACTGCCAGCCCCAGCCTGTCCGGCCTGTTCGATGCCGGTTCGCGTACCTGGTCGTTCGCACCGCAGTTGCTGTTGCCGATTTTCGATGCCGGACGTAACCGCACGAACCTGACGCTGGCTCAGGTGCGTACCGACCTGGCTGTCGCCGATTACGAAAAGACGATCCAGGTCGCGTTTCGCGAAGTCGCCGACGCCCTGGCCGCACGCAGCACGCTGGAAGAGCAGCTCGTGGCACAGCAGGCATTCCTGGATGCGCAGGCCGATCGCTTGCGCTTGGCCGATCTGCGATACAAGAATGGCGTGGCGAGTTCGCTCGAGGTGCTCGATGCGCAGCGCGACCTGTTCGCGGCCCAGCAATCGCTGGTCCAGACCCGGCTGCTGCGCCTGACCAATGCGGTCGACCTGTACCGGGCGCTCGGTGGCGGTATCGCCGAACAGTCGGCGCCGGTGGCGGCGAAGTAGGCCGCACCGACGTCAACCATCTGCGCGCAAACTACGCGTTAAACTTGCCTGTCACGGCAGCCACCGGGCGGGCCGCTTCCGGCGTCTGCTTGGCAAAGATCGCCGGCAGCACGGTCTCCAGCATGCGCATCGTGCGCGCCGTCGCGCCGCGATGCTGCTCCGCGAATGCCTGCGCCGCGCCGGCCATGGCGCGACGTACCGCTGCGTCAGCAAGGACTGCCTGCGCCGTGGCCAGCAGGGCCGGCGCATCGTCGACCCGCAGTGCCGCGCCGGCGTCGATCGCCTCTTCCGTCACCGCCGCAAAATTGAAGCTCGAAGGACCGATCAGCACCGGCGTGCCGACCGCACAGGCTTCAATCAGGTTCTGTCCACCCAGGGGCAGCAGACTGCCGCCGATGAACGCCAGGTCAGCCGCCGCGTAATAGGCGAACAGCTCGCCCATCGAGTCGCCCAGTAGCACCTGCGTCGACGCGGTCAGCGGCGCCTCGCCGAGGGTCGAGCGGCGCGCCAGCCGCAGGCCGCGCGCAGTGATTAGATCGGCGACTGCATCGAAGCGCTGCGGATGGCGCGGCACGATCACCAGCAATGCATCGACCGGAACCACGGCCAGGGCTGCCAGGATCGCCTCTTCCTCGCCTTCGCGGGTGCTGGCGAACAGGAGGACCGAACGGTTGCCGAAGCGGGTGCGCCAGGCCCTGCCTTGCTCTGCCTGCGCCGCCGGCGGCAGGACATCGAACTTGATGCTGCCGGTCACCGTGACCTGCTCGACCCCCATCTGCGCCAGCCGTGCCGCATCGGCGGCGGTCTGCGCACCGGCGCCGGCCAGGCCACGCGCCGCCGCACCGAGCAGACCCTGCATGCGCAAGCCGCGCGCCAGCGAACGGGCCGACAGACGGGCGTTGACCAGCACCACGGGCACGGCGCGGCGATTGCATTGCGCCACCAGATTCGGCCAGACTTCGGTCTCGATCAGAATGCAGGCCTGGGGCTCGTATGCGCGCAGGAACCGCCCCACCATCGACCCCAGGTCGTACGGCAAATAGCGCTGCACCAGACGTGCGCCGTGATGGGCGAACAGCGCGGCACCGGTGGCGCGTCCGGTCGGTGTCATGTGGGTCAGCACGATGCGGTGTGCCGGATGCGCCGCCAGCAGCGCGTCGATCAGCGGTTGCGCGGCGCGGGTCTCGCCGACCGAGACGGCGTGCACCCACAGCGTCGGCACGGCGGGGTTTTCCGCGGAGTTCGCTACAGGCTTGCGGTACCAACCCAGGCGCTCGCCCCAGTGCTGCCGATAGCCCGGCTCGTGCCTGCCACGCCACCACAAACGCGCCAGCACCAGCGGCATGGCCAGCCACCACAATAGCGAATACAGATGCCGCATCAAATCAACGGTCTGCCGGTCAGACGCGCCAGGATCGCCAACGGGCTAGCCTGCGGATCGTACTGATCCTGCGGCTTGAGATGCAGGGTCTGCTCGAGCATGTACTGACCCGACATCACTGCATGCGACGCCTGGTCGGAAAAACAGATCCAGGTCGATCCCGGCGGAAAGGCCATCGTCAGCTGGCGCGCATCCTGCTGATAGTCCAGATCGGCCTTCATGCCGTCGTGCAGCTGCAGCATCAGATGATCGTATTCGCTGCGAAAGCGCTTCGTCACGCGCAGCATCTGCAACAGCCGGGCCTGCCAGGCGGCATACGGTTTGCTGCGCGGCAGGAAGTGACGCGCCACCGCTTCGAACGGTTCGCCGATGCGCCAGACCCTTGGCACGCCTTCCGGATTGATGTTGGTAAAGACGCGCAGGATACGCTCGCCATAGTTGGGGCGCGACGGGAAGGCATCGACGTGCAGGCGGCGGTCGTCGGCACGCCAGGATTGCGAACGGGTCTCGACCTTGGCTGGCCGGTAACTGGTGGGAGCGGCCCGCAGCGCCGGCTTGTAGTGCGGCAGCAGCTGGTCGATCAGGGTCGTGGCCTGGTCGCGAAAGCGCGCGATCATGACCTCGAGCGCCGCAATGGTGGCCGCGTCGCTGACGGCGCCCTTGAGTTTTTCATCGCCAGTCAGGCTGATGTTGCGCACCTTCGGGTCACGCACCGCCGGTGTCAGCAAGCGGAATTCGGAGGGCGCCAGATTGAACGGCAGATGCGGGAAATACAGCACCTTGCCGGCCTCGAGCGCCGCCACCGCCTCGGGCCCCAGCGGGCCTCCCTCCCAGCTGTTCTGGTCGAGGGTGAGGATGGGATCGTAGGCGGCCACGGCCTCGGGCGCGCGACCGGACTCGGGCAGCCGGGCCGCCGGTGGTTGAGAAAACGGATCTGCCGGATTCATGGTGATGTGTACCCCTGATGCTGCGCGCCGCCAGGTTGAATGCCTGATGGCCGACGCGCGGTGGAACCGGTCCGCACTCGTTGTCGGTGCGTGGAGGGAGGCGGCAATCCGGCTCAAACCGTGATTATGCCGTGCGCGGCGCACTCTGGCGCATGCCGAGCAGACGTTCGATGGCGGCGGCGACCTCGCCGACGGTCGGCGGTGATCCGGTGTCACCCAGGTTGATGATGGCGGGCGACCAGTTGCCTTCGGTCTTCCAGCGCGGTGAATCGCAATACAGTTCTACCGTGGGCCGCCCGAAGGCCGCCGCGATATGGGTCAGGCCGCTGTCGAGACCGACCACCAGGCTGGCGCGCTGGGCGAGCAATACCGCATCCATCATCGATAGATGCGGCAGCACCACGGCCCCCAGAATCCCTGCAGCCAGTCGCTGCGCTGCCAGCCGCTCCTGCTCCGACCCCCAGGGCAGCAGGACCGGCAGCCCGCGTGCGCCCAGCAACCGCCCCACCTCGATCCAGTGCGCTGGCGCCCATTGCTTGGCGGCACGCGCCGTGCCATGAAAAAACACGGCATACGGTTGGGACGGCAGCCAGCTGGCCGCCGTGCTGGAGAGCGGCGGCGCCTGCAGATCAAAATCGGCAGGGCCATCGACCGCATAGCCAAGTGCACCGGCGGCGACAGTGCGTGCCCGCAGCACGGCATGGGTGCGCGCGCCGACCGGAATGCTGTGCGTATGGAAAATCCGGGAAATCGCCTCATATCCGGATCCTTCGGTGGCATTGGCCAGGCCGATACGGCGTCCGCCCGGCGCGAGGCGCACCAGGCGCATGACCAGCGCGGTCTTGAACAGTCCCTGGGTGTCGAACACCAGGTCGTAGGCGCGGGCCTGCAGGGCATGACGGAAGGCG
>JACMRD010000256.1 GCA_014376645.1 Herminiimonas sp.
CGAACTGGCTGCCCATCTGTACCTCCCAAGAGTAGTGCTAGCAATTATAGCTACAGGCCTTCGGTGGTTTCGGCGTCACGACGCTGCTGTTCAGGGGCGCGTCCCCGGCCACGATGTCGACGCGCACTTCCCCGATTTTGATTACTTTGCCCTTGGGCGAATTGGCGCCGTTGATCCTTACCAGCGAGACGCTCAGGTCGGACGCCGTGGACAAATCCATGTCCGCCAGTTTCTCGCTGGCGGGGAACTCGATCGTTGCGGTGCCGTGGTGGGAAGCGGCGTCGATTGCGAACGCACCCACGGTACCGAGCAGGAAGCGTTGCCGCTCTTGCGCCGATCTGGCGCCCACCGGCAGGTTCAGGTAGACGTTATAAAAATAGCCGCCGTCCTTACCTTTCTCGCGGAGGTTGATCTTGTCGAATACGATGACCACCATCTGGGGTACCCCTTTGGCGGCGCCCGACGTTCTTGCAGTATCGGCCGCATTGCGCAAATCCCGCTTTTCGGCAGCGCTCAGCTTTACGCGTGCCGTCACCGAGCGCTCATCCAGATCGACATTCAATGCACTTCCCAGCGAACGACGGTTCGATGCGATCGGCCGCGCCGGCCCGTTTTCAAAGTTACCTTCCTGTGGCGCCGCGCCGCTGGCTTCCGGGTGCGAGTTCGACGGCATCTGCACTTTGATGAACCCTTCCCGTCTCGGCGCCGCCGCGAGAGGCAAAGCGGTCGGTACGTCGAGATTGGCGTAACCGTAATTCAGATAACTCGGATCATAGGTCAGGCTGCGCGCCATCGTCAGTCCGGAAGCATAAACGTGCCGGCCAGCCCAGTAGGGATTGCTGGTGGACGAAGAATATAGGAAGGCCGTATAGGGGATGCCTTTGCCGTCCGGTAGTGCCCAGGCGTGGGTCAGGCGGTCGATATTGCAGTGGTGCAGATAGAAAATCGGGTCGGTCGGCGAGCGCATCGTGGTCATCACGCCACCGATGATGTCGTGTACCGGGTTGTGCGGTTTTCCTTCCAATTGTGGCTCGAAGGCGTTCGAGGTGTTGCGCTGGAAATTGTACAAATCGGAGTTGAACGGCGCCAGGTCGAGGGCATTGTAGACATTCGTGTTGGTGCGCGCCTGATACAACGGATTGCCGGTCGCCTGATCCGTGAATTCGCTCGGGATGTTCGGGTTGGTGTAGTAGTCCCAATAAGGCAGGCTCAGCGCACTATTGCCCGAAATCGTACGCAGCTGTCGTTCAAAGTAATAAATGTATCCTCGATGCCAGGCGATAAAATACGGCACGCCGTGCGGACAATAATTCAGATGTACGTTGATCCAGAATTGCCAGGAGTTGCGGTCGGCGGCGTTGGTGTTGGCCCGCATGGTACTGACCGCAAACAGAAACGACGGGTACTGTGAGGTCAGCTTGAACTGCTGCCATTCCAACCGAATCCTTTTGCCGGTTTGCGCCATCGACAGTGGTGGCAGGGACGCAAGCGCAAGAGCCGATGTCGTGCGTTTCACGAATTGCCTGCGGCTGATGAGGTTGGTGGCAGTTGTCATAAAGTTCTCCAGTGATCGATGTGGTTGAATTTCAGTGCATTGGCCGGCGCTGCCGTGTCAACGCACCATGGATTGACGCAGCAGCCGCAACAGCCGCACCGACGCGACGAGTACTCGGGCAATCGATGGCGCCGGCTCGCGCATGGATGACGCGGCCTTGATCGCTTGCCGGCTCCGTACCAGGAAGCGGTTGCCGATTGCCTTGAGCAGTAGGCCTGAATGCAGGGCGACGCTGGCACGACTGCGAAATACCATTACATCGTGCAGATCGCGCTGAACGCCACCCAGCCTGAATTTGTAGTCGAGCGTGCCCCAGCCCATGTACAGAATTCGTGCATGCCGTTCGATGCAGGCGCAGGCGCCCATGTAACATCCGAGAAAACCGAGACTGTAGGGATCGTAGAGCGGGTCATGGCCGGTCACGCGGTACGCAAAATTGTCGCCGAAGCGGTAGATCACCTGGCCACCACAGATTCCTCCATCAATGGTCGCGATGCCGACCAGGCCGCATTCCCGGGTGGTCTGGATCACCCGACGGATTTCTTGCTCGTCGTCGCCCGAGACCTCACCCTTGGCTGCGAGCCGGGCCCGGCTGAAACCCAGAATCGTGCGGATAACGTCCTCGCCGGCGGCGTCCCCCTCGAACACCTGGTAGGTAAATGAGGGAAAGTCCCGCTTGATGTTGCGCGTGCAGCGCACCACGTTCTGCCGGGTCTTGCCATCCAGACCCTTCAAGTAGGTATCGACACTCGCGGGCGCGGTCATCCACATGTCGCTTGCGTGAAAAATTACCTTGGATGGTTGCGGCAAGTCCTGCTGCGCGGTGTCGATGGCACGAAAGAAAATCGATCGTACCTGTCGGTAGCGCTGAAAAATACAGATCGTGAAACGCTCGATTTCCGTGGCCGGCAGGTGGATGGATTCGTTCAGTACCCGCACCATGCCCTTGACGATCTCGAAAAGCAGAATCGCAACCGGCGTTTCCTCGATCCGGCAAATGTAGGTCGATGCTTTGTCCAGCTTGTCGTAGATCTGAAAATGGCGTATCGATGCGTAACGACCACCGTAGAGGCGATCCAGTTCGGCAGCGACGTAAGGGGGAATTTCATTCTCGTACAGCGAAATCTCTGGCTGCGGAATTGACATTTTTAATTTTTTTTCGATCGATGAAATTCAATCGGACCAGCAATTTTTTACGATAAGTGCCCCACCGCCGACTGTCGATTCTGTCGAGGTCAGTCAATGAAATCGGTGAAGATTTCAGGCGTCCTGTGAACAATTCAATTTAACTCAGATGACCGCGACGATCTCAATAGTAATCAGTAGTTTTAACCTGGATCAAAGAGTGTGAATTTGCACCCTTTGCCTCGCGATGGTGTGTGACGCGACGAACTTGTGAGACAGGCAAAACCTGCTGTAGCGGGAAGCCCAATGAACGTGGTTCACATCGCATCAGTCAAGATCGGTACGCCGATCGCGATGGGGACCGACGCCGCGGTCGGACACCACGGTCGCAACGCCCTTGAATTCGAACTGATGACCAAGGCCGGCATGAAGCCGGAACTGGCACTGATGACCGGCACAGCGCATGCGGCGGAGTTGTTGGGCGTGTCGGATATTACCGGCAGCCTCGTCAGCGGCAAGTCTGCCGACATCATCGCCGTTAGTGGCAACCCGCTGCGTGACATGAGCGCGACCAGCCGTCCTCTCTTCGTGATGAAGGAAGGGCAAATTTATGTCGAGCCGAAACGATAGGTTGGGGAAATGAACTTTCTTCGGATTATTAGATTGCTTTACCGCTCGTTCTCATTGGGATCGAGTGGCCAGGGCGATTGCCGCCGCCCCATCATTTCCAGGGTCAAGCCAGACTACAGTCGCACGCCTTGACGATCAATGGTGTGTCGAGCACGGCAAAGAAGGAACGGGTGATGCGCCATGGCACAAACCCTAGCAACATCCTGCCGGCAGACGACACCTTACCGTCAGGCCTGACCCAATTTCAGTTGGACAAGGCCGACAAGTTGTCTCCGGCCGTGGCGTCGATGATGCGGCTTGCAGGCTGGCCGGCGTCGATCATCAAATCGCGGCTTTCCCGGGGCTGGATATGTTCGAACATGTGTACGACCAGATCCAACGGCAAAAATGCCAGGCGGGCCGACATGACGGCGGCGCGGTGGAGCAGGCGCAGGTAGCGCGGCTTGCTTGCCGCAGGTGTCACTTGCACCTCATATTTGCGGTATGAGCGGCTGCCCAGGCTACTGGGTAACCGGGAATGAATATACAGGTTGGTGCTGCGAAAACCGGCTGGCGTGATGGTGAAATCCGAACTCGGGTCAGTGACCCGGATGCGTGTGAGGCGATCGCGGTAGCGCAGGTCTTTGTCGACGATGACGTGGGCAACCGCCGCCGGGTACGCCACGAGTGCGCTCACCATGCTGAGAATTGCGGCCCGGTGTACGTCCAGGTCTGCACCGGGCTCGTTCCAGATCAGCATGTCCTCGTTCCAGCGCTTCGATTCGCGCGAGACTTCGCCGGTCAAGAACTCGACCAGTGTTTGCTTGCTGTCGACCAGGTCGTCCTGGACGATATACATGCCGACACCGCCTTCACGATGCAGCGTGACGACGAAATCAGTTGCTTCGACCACCGTTCCGGACACGTTGCAGATGCCGTAGCACAGTCGCACGTCCAACGTGCCATCCGACCAGGAAAGCTGCCGCACCTGCGCCAGACGCGGGATCGTGAAATCGTGATGAAATATCATCAGGGCGCACAGAGCTGGAACAGCCCAGACTCGGTCGCTAGCAATGGTTTCGCTCAGGATCATGATGCAACCATGATGCCACCTGGTTCCTACTAAGCAAGAAAATTTCGATGAATTTTCAGTGCTGTCTCTATTCATCCAATCTTGCAAAAAGTTGCAACGCCGTGCGCCGCAGGCTGTGGCGCTCGGCGACCGCCATTGCATGCGGCTTGCTTCAGGGTCCGGACGTGCCGATTTTCTTGTTGACGTAATCAGCGATCAGACCGTACGCGTGGCGCTGGGTGGCCGGCGACGAAAGGCCGTGCTTGGCGCCCGGATACGTCATCAGGTCGAAGCGGATGTTGCGGTTAACCAGCGCGTCGATCAGCCGCGTGGTGTTGGTGAACAGGACGTTGTCGTCTGCCATGCCGTGGATGAGCAACAGTGGCGACTTCAGTCCATCCAGGTGGGCGAACACACCGCTGGATTCATAGGCCTTCGGATCGGACTTCGGTGTGGCGCCGACGTAGTGCTCGGTGTAATGGGTGTCATAGAGCGCCCAGTCGGTCACCGGCGCGACGGCAACACCCATGGCGATCTTGTTCGAGGCGGCTGCCAGCATGCGCAGGGTCATGAAGCCGCCATAGCTCCAGCCGAACACGCCGATCCGCTTCGCATCCACGAAGCCTTGCTTGCCAAGCCAGTCGATGCCGGCGATCTGGTCCGCTACTTCGACCGTCCCGAGTTGTTTGTAGAGGGCATCGGTAAAGCTCCGCTCCCGCCGTGCAGCGCCGCGATTATCGAGCCTGAACACCACATAGCCCTGCTGCGCCATGTACTGGCTGAAATGATCGCCCCAGCGGCGCTGGACATTCTGTAGGCCGGGGCCGCCGTACACTTCCAGGAATACGGGATAGCGTTTGGCCGGATCGAACCGGGCCGGCTTGATCATGGCGTAATGCAATGCCTGCCCATCAGCTGCCGGAAGCGTACCGAACTCGGGTAGCAGCAGGTCGGCCTTGTATTTTGCGTAGGGATGGCTGGCGTTGATTTCGTTCTTTTCCAACCACGCGACGAAACTGCCGTCGGCATTGCGGATCGCTACCTGTGGTGGCTGCGCAGGGCTCGAATACGTGTCGGAAAACACCGCACCGTTTTCCGCAAAGACGGCCTGATGCACGCCGTCCTCCTGCGTGATGCGCATGGGCCGGTCGGCCAGACTGCCGTCGATGGCCAGTGCATAGACCTGGGTGTCGATCACGGCATCCCGGTTCGACGCGACATACACTCGCGCGGTTCGCTCATCGACGGCGAGGATCTTGTCGATCCCCCATGCGCCGCCGGAGACGGCGTGCAGCAATTTGCCGGCCAGATCATACAGGTACAGATGCTTGCGCCCGCTGCGCTCCGAGGCCCAGAGGAAGGCATCGCGGCCTTTCAGGAAATGCAGATCGTCGTGCACGTTGACCCAGGTGGTGCCGGTTTCCGTAAGCAGGGTTTTCTGTTCCAGCGTGGCGACATCCACGGCAACCAGATCGAGCCGTTTCTGATCCCGTGACTGGCGCTGATAGACCAGCTTGCTGGCGTCGGCACTCCAGTCGGCACGCACCAGGTAAATGTCCTTTTCCGCGCCGAGGTCGATCTTGCGTTGCACGCCGCTGGCCGGCGACACGATCATCAGTTCGACCAGGACGTTGGGATCGCCGGCAGCCGGATAGCGCTGCTCCGTGACTTCGGTGCGGTCGGCAAAGATCTCGAAACGCCGCACCACCGGTACCGGCGCCTCGTCGAAACGTCGATAGGCAATGGCGGAATCGTCCGGCGCCCAGGTGTAGCCAGTGGTCTGCCCCATTTCTTCCTGCGCCACGAATTCGGCTTCGGCATTGTGGATGGTTCCCTTGCCATCACTGGTCAACTGATGTTGTTTGCCGGTTGCCAGGTCGATCACGAACAGATTCTGGTCGCGCACAAAGGATAGGTATTTCCCCTTCGGAGAAATCTTCGGGTCGAACACGTTGCCGGTTGCTACCTTGCGCGCCGCGGCGGGATTGGCGGCATCGACCAGGAACAGGTCGCCCGCCACGGGCACCAGCAGCTGCTTGCCGTCGGGCGACCAGTCGTAATCGAGAATCCCGCTCAAGCCGGCAGTACGCTCGCGTTCGCGGCGCGCCTGCTCCTCGAGTGA
>JACMRD010000257.1 GCA_014376645.1 Herminiimonas sp.
CTGGCGTAGTCGATGGCATGGCGGGCGTACCGACATCGACGAAGACGCGCAGCCGCTTTGGCCGCACCACCAGCGTCTCGCCTTCCTTCAATTGCAGTTGCGTGAACCGATCGTGCGAGATCACCACTTCCAGCATGCTGTCATCGTCGTCGCGCTCGAGCTCGAGCTGAGCCAGCGGGCCGATCGCGTGGGCGCGCCGCAACCGCGCCACGATACCTTGGGTACCAGGACTGTAGCGCTCGACTTCGAAATCATGCGGACGGACGTAACCGATCCCGGCTTCGTCCTGCACCTGCGGATGATCGGGCGCCGCGAACGCGATCCCGGCGGCGTCCAGCACGCCCTCGTGTACACGTCCGTGGAACAGGTTGACGTTGCCCAGGAACCCGTACACGAAGGGCGATGCCGGATGGTCGTAGACCTCTTGCGGCGCGCCGATCTGCTCGACCAAGCCCTTGTTCATCACCACGATACGGTCCGCGACTTCCAGCGCCTCTTCCTGATCGTGGGTGACGAAGATGCTGGTGACCTTCAGCTCGTCATGCAACTGGCGCAGCCAGCGCCGCAATTCCTTGCGCACCTTGGCGTCGAGCGCGCCGAACGGCTCATCGAGCAGCAGCACGCGTGGCTCGACCGCCAGCGCGCGCGCCAGTGCGATGCGCTGGCGCTGACCGCCTGACAGCTGCGGCGGGTAGCGGTCGGCCAGCCAGTCCAGCTGCACCAGCGCCAGCAAACGCTGTACCTTTTCGCGGATCACCGCTTCCGGCGGGCGGCTGTGGCGCGGCTTGACGCGCAGGCCGAAGGCGATGTTCTCGAAGACCGTCATGTGCTTGAACAGCGCGTAGTGCTGAAACACGAAACCGACCTGGCGCTCGCGGACATGGCGCGCCGAGGCATCCTCGCCGTCGAGCAGCACCTGGCCGGCGTGGGGCCGTTCCAGGCCGGCGATGATGCGCAGCAGCGTGGTCTTGCCGCAGCCGGAAGGCCCGAGCAGCGCCGTCAATTCGCCCGATGGAAAATTCAGCGAGACGTCATCGAGCGCGACGAATTCGTTGAATCGCTTGTGGATGTTCCTGACTTCGATGGCCATGGCTTAGGCTTTCCCGGATGCGAACTGGTTCATGTGGGTGCAATGATGGCGCGGCGTGCGGACGTCTCATGCCGCAGCCGCCATTCGATGAAGGACTTCAGCGCGAGCGTCCCCAGTGCCAGCAGTGCCAGCAGCGAGGCCACCGCGAAGGCCGCCGTGAAGTTGTATTCGTTGTAAAGGATCTCGACCTGTAGAGGTACGGTGTTGGTTTCGCCGCGGATGTGGCCGGAGACCACCGAGACGGCGCCGAATTCGCCCATCGCTCGGGCATTACACAAGATCACGCCGTACAGCAGACCCCACTTGATGTTGGGCAGCGTCACGTGCCAGAAGGTCTTCCAGCCGGAGGCGCCCAGCACCAGGGCGGCTTCCTCTTCTTCGCTGCCCTGCGACTGCATCAGCGGAATCAGTTCACGCGCCACGAATGGAAAGGTCACGAACATGGTGGCCAGCACGATGCCCGGCACCGCGAACAGGATCTTGATTTCGTGTTCGCGCAGCCAGGGACCGAACCAGCCCTGCGCGCCGAACAGCAACACGTAGATCAGGCCCGAGATCACGGGCGAGACCGAGAACGGCAGGTCGATCAGCGTCAGCAGCACGTTCTTGCCGCGGAACTCGAACTTGGCGATGGTCCAGGCCGCCGCCACGCCGAAGACCAGGTTCAGCGGCACCGCGATGGCCGCCGTCAGCAAGGTCAGGCGTACCGCCGCCAAGGCATCGTCCTCGGTGATCGCGCTTAAATAAACGGACCAGCCTTTTTTCAGGGCCTCGACAAAGACCGCCGCCAGAGGAATGAAGAGAAAAAGCGTCAGGAATCCGAGCGCCACGACGATCAGCGTGATGCGGATCCAGGCCGGTTCCAGGATGGCGTCTGGCGGTTGGAGCGGTGGCGCGGCTTGCTGGCGCGTTGCTGCGGGCGGCAAGGAAGAAGGCAATGAGGGCGCGGCGATGGCATTCAAGCGTTGGCTCCCCGGCCACGATTGCGGCTCCATGCCTGCAACAGGTTAATCGTCAGCAGCAGCAGGAACGATACGGTCAGCATCACGACCGCGATGGCGGTGGCGCCGGCGTAGTCGAACTGCTCGAGCTTGGTGATGATGAACAGCGGCGTGATCTCGGAGACCATCGGCATGTTGCCGGCAATGAAAATCACCGATCCGTATTCGCCGGTCGCGCGTGCGAAGGCCAGCGCAAAGCCGGTCAGCAGCGCCGGCAGGATGGCCGGGAAGACCACCCGGGCAAAGGTCTGCCAGCGCGACGCGCCGAGGCTGGCAGCCGCCTCTTCCAGTTCACGTTCTGCATCTTCCAGCACCGGTTGCACGGTGCGCACCACGAACGGCAGACCGATGAAGGTCAGCGCCACCACCACGCCGAGCGGCGTGAAGGCGACCTTGATGCCGATCTGTTCCAGATAATGGCCGAGCCAGCCGTTGGTGGAATACAGGGCCGTCAGGGCAATGCCGGCGACCGCGGTCGGCAAGGCAAAGGGCAGATCGACCAGTGCATCGATGATGCGCTTGCCCGGGAAGCGATACCGCACCAGCACCCAGGCCACGATCCCGCCGAAGAACACGTTGAGGATCGCCGCAATCAGGGCCGCGCCAAAGGTCAGCCGGTACGATGCCATCACCCGGTCGGAAGTGACGGCGGCGACGAAGGCATCCCAGCTCATGGTGAAGGTCTTCAGAAACACGGCTGACAGCGGAATCAGCACGATCAGGCTCAGGTAAAACAGCGTGAAGCCGAGCGAGAGCCGGAATCCCGGCATCACGCGGAACGGACCGGTTGCGCGCGGCTTGACGCCTGCGCCGGGTGCGGCAGAGGGTGCGGGTGCGGAGGGAGGAAGCGCGGCAGGCATCGTGGTTCTTTATTACCAAATCAACTAAGAACCGCAATAATTACATCCGATTGTTATAAAGAGAACGAATTAATTTGCATGTTGATAGAACCATTTTGCATATGGGTGCCGGCGCTGGCAATAGACCGGGGAAATCCGCCCGGGAGCATCCTCTATCTTTTTCCCGGCTGATAAATCTGATCAAAGCTGCCGCCATCGGCGAAGTGCGTCTGCTGCGCCTTGGTCCAGCCGCCGAACAGTTCGTTGACGGTAAAGAGCGTAACTTTCGGAAATTGCGCCGCATGTTTCCTGGCTTCTTTCTCGACGGTCGGACGGTAGTAATTTTTCGCGATCAATTCCTGCCCTGCATCGGTGTAGAGGAACTTCAGATAGGCTTCGGCCACCTTGCGGGTGTTGCGACGATCGACCACCTTGTCGACCACGGCCACCGGCGGCTCGGCCAGGATCGACAGACGCGGTGCGACGATCTCGACCTTGTCGGGACCGAGTTCCTTGATGGCCAGCAGCGCCTCGTTTTCCCACGCGATCAGGACGTCGCCGATGCCGCGTTCGACAAAAGTGGTGGTCGCGCCGCGTGCGCCGGAGTCCAGCACCGGCACGTTCTTGAAGATTCGGGCGACGAAGTCCTTGGCCTTGGCATCGGTGCCGCCCGGCTGTTTCAAGGCATGGCCCCAGGCCGCGAGGTAATTCCAGCGGGCGCCACCGGAGGTCTTGGGGTTCGGCGTGATGACGGCGATGCCTGGGCGCGCGAGGTCGTCCCAGTCCTTGATGGCTTTCGGATTTCCTTTGCGAACCAGGAACACGATGGTCGAGGAATATGGTGTGCTGTTGTGCGGCAGACGCTGCGCCCAGTCCTTGCCGATCAGGCCGCGCTGGGCGATTTCATCGATGTCGTAGGCCAGTCCGAGCGTAACCACATCCGCATCAAGTCCATCGATGACGGTGCGCGCCTGCTTGCCGGAGCCGCCATGGGATTGGCGGATCTTCAGGTCGTCACCGGTCTGCGCTTTCCATTGCTTGGCGAAGGCCTTGTTGAGGTCCTGATACAGTTCCCGCGTCGGGTCGTACGAGACGTTGAGCAGCGTGACCTCGGCGGCCTGCGCGAACGGCAGCGCCGGCAGCAGAAGCGCACCGACGGCGATTCCGGCCAGAATTTTTCTTGTTGTTGCGTTTGTTGTTGCGTTTGTTGTTGCTTTTGTTGTTGTGACCGACATGTGGATCCCTTGCGACAAATGAAATAGACGAGCCGACAGCGTAAGCGGCAGCCACCAAAAACCGAACGAATCGTTTCATCGTTGGTTATGCGGCGAACGCATATGCGTCTACCCTGTCGCCGGTTCGACACGATCGGGCTGACTGCATGGATAATGCCTGCCTCGCTTCGCATTTTTCAAAGGCCGCCATGTCGTCGTTCGCGCTCACTCGCCCCACTGCCCAACATCGCGCCATACGCCTGCGTCGCTGCATGCTGATCGCCATGCATGCGTTCCTGCTGATCGGACATGCGGCAGCCGCCGACCTGAAGATCGGGCTAGCGGCCGACATCTCCTCGCTCGATCCGCATTACGTCAACATCGCGCCGAACATCGCGCTGTCCTCGCATGTGTTCGACGCCATGGTCCATGTCGACGCCTCCGGCAAGCTGATCCCGGGCCTGGCGGTGTCGTGGAAGGCAGTGGATGCGACCACCTGGGAATTCAAGCTGCGCCCCGGCGTGAAATTCCATGACGGCTCGCCCCTGACTGCCGAGGATGTGATCTTTTCCCTCGACCGTCCGGCGACCCTGACCGGAAGCCCGGGCCCGTTCACGAGCTACACCCGGCAGATCACCGGCAAGCAGGCGGTCGATCCGCTGACGCTGCGCCTGAAGACTGCCGCGTCCTACGGCCCGCTGCCGCTGGACATGTCGACCATCTTCATCGTCTCGAAAAAAGCGGCGGAAAAAGCCTCGACCGAGGATTTCAATGCCGGGCGCGCCATGATCGGCACCGGGCCCTTCCGCTTCGTCAGCTTCAAGCGCGGCGACCGGGTCGAGCTGGCACGCAACCCCGATTACTGGGGTGAAAAATCATCCTGGGACAAGGTCACGCTGCGCATCATCGCCAGCAATGCGCCGCGCACCGCCGCACTGCTCGCCGGGGACGTCGACGTGATCGAGGCGGTTCCAACGACCGACATCGCCACGCTCAAGCGCAATCCGGCTTTCCGTCTCGAACAGCGGGTCTCATGGCGCACGATTTTCTGGACCCTCGATCAGGTCGATCGGCCCTCACCCTTCATCACCGATCTGGCCGGCAAGCCGCTGCCGAAGAATCCGCTGCGCGACCCGCGCGTGCGGCTAGCGATTTCCAAATCCATCAACCGCGCCGCGCTCGTCGCCCGCACCATGGAGGGCCTGGCACAGCCGGCCTCGAACCTGGTGGCGCCCGGCCTGTTCGGCTACAACGATGCGCTGAAGGTCGAAGCCTACGATCCCGAAGGCGCCAGGAAACTGTTGGCCGAAGCCGGTTATCCGAACGGCTTCGGACTGACGCTGCACGGACCGAACAACCGCTATATCAACGACGAGCAGATCGTGCAGACCGTGGCGCAATTCCTCAGCAAGGTCGGTATCAAGACCAAGGTGGCGACCATGCCGCTGGCGATCTATTTCGGCAAGGCGAAAGCCGGCGAATTCAGCATGGCGCTGCTGGGCTGGGGCACGCTGGCCGCCGATTTCGGAACCCGCACGCTGCTGGCGACGCCGGATGCAAAAACTGGCTGGGGCGCCTGGAACTGGGGCAAATACAGCAATGCCAAGGTCGACGGTCTGATCGCCGCCGCCCTCGGTGCGGTTGATACGGTCAGACATGAAGAACTGGCGCGTGAGGCGATGACGACCGCCCTGCAGGAACATGCCGTCATTCCCCTGCATCACCAGATGGCGACTTGGGCCATGCGCAGAGGACTGACCTACCCAGCCAGAGTGGACGAATTTACAATTTCTCAGCAATTCAAGCCGCAATAAACTGTCACTGTTGTGTAATAACCGCACCTGCAGCAAAAAGGTACGTTATATTCAGAGTGTTACTTAAGCGGAATGTTTATTTGGCGGGCCCGCTCGCTGCAAATGAACACGCGAACCACTCTTTTGCCAGAACATGTGCCAGTTATTGGGAATGAACTGCAATATCCCCGCAGCGATCAGCTTTTCTTTCGAAGGCTTTTCGGCCCGCGGCGGCCGCACCGATGAACACAAGGACGGCTGGGGCATCGCGTTCTACCGCGACGCAGTGTGCCAGTTATTTACCGACCACCTGTCTTCGATCACTTCCCCGATTGCCGAGCAGATCAAGCGCAATCCGATCAAGTCCAAGAACATCATCGCCCACATCCGCAAGGCGACGCAGGGACCGATCGTGCTGGAAAACAGCCA
>JACMRD010000258.1 GCA_014376645.1 Herminiimonas sp.
GTAACAACCGAGGCTTTCCGTGAAGGCGACATTGCCGGGCGAGGTCAACCCGATGACTTCGCACTGATCGATGCCGCGCTGCGCCAGCAGATGCGCGAGTCCGTACGCGGTCTTGCTCGATGCGCTGGACAACACGACTGCACGGGCGCCGAAGAATGCGTTATCCGCCAGGAAGTCATCGATCATGAACGAGGTGATGAAGAGCGGGCGCAGCAGTGCGATTTCACTCTCGCGATCGGCGTCGTAGCCGGGATCGGTCGAGGTCAACATGTACTGGTTGTAGAGCGGATGCAGTTCCTTGCGATGGTCGGCGGCGTCGAAGAAACTGCTGTCGGTGACGCGTCCCGGTTGCAGCACGACATAGCTCGACATCGGAAAATAGCCATAGAAACGCTGACCGACCGTGACCGTATCGCATTGCGAGGCGACGACCTCACCGAAGCCCCAGACCGGGATGCGGCCCCAGCCTTCTTCGGCCGGGAAAAAACGCCAGTACGACATCGCCTCGCCGAATGCTGCATAGGTGACGTTGTTGGAGGTGAAGGCAAATTTGTCGACCTTGACCAGTACCTGTCCGACTGCCAGTGGCGAATCCTTGTTCGCCGCGCCGGGTACGAATCGGTGCCGATGCAGGTCATCGCACTTGACGATGAAATCGAGCGCCTCGGTCTGGGGCAATGCTGGTGTCATGGTGTCTCCGGTGTTGTCGTTGATTGTTGTGGGTTTAGAAAGCTTACTCGACAATCCGTCGCACCGGATTGACGACATTGTCGACCGGCTCAGGCTGTCGCGGTTGCGCCCTACGTCCCGTCTTGCGTTCGTTTTCCACTTCCAGTTCGAACGCCGTCGGTGGTGCCACCCGGCCTGGTGATTCGGCACGTTGCGCGGGCGACGGTGCCGGGAACGGTGCAGGCTCCGGTTCGGGGTCGGGCGCTGGTTCGGGGTAGGGCGCCGGTGTCGGTGTCGGTTCGAGCGGTGGTGCCGGTAGCGGCTCGGGCAGCGGCACGGGCATCGCAGGCTTCATGTCGCGCGGCGCAGCGGCAGGCACGCGCACTTTCGGCACCGATGGCGGCCCCGTGAGACCGAACAATCCCCGTACCCAGTCGATGGCCGGACTCCAGAACTGCGACCCCGGCAGCGCCTCGGCCGCCTTCGGAAAATGCGCGCCGACATCGATCATGCGGCGATTGAGCACCTGCTGAAAGAAGTCCCCGACCACCGGCAGCGCATTGTGCGCACCCTGCCCCCAATAACTGCTGCGCATCGTCACACGCGCATCGTTGAAGCCGACCCAGGCGCCGGCCACCAAGCGGGGATGCATCATGATGAACCAGCCGTCGGTATTGTCCTGGGTGGTGCCGGTCTTGCCCGCGACGTCACCCTGGATGCCGAACTGGGACCGTATCGCCTGGCCACTGCCTTGCGTGACCACGCCATGCATCATCTGCACCAGCTGCTGCGCGGTCTCGCGTGAAAACGCCCGTTCCGTCCGGCTGGAAAATTCGACCAGTACCCGGCCCTGGCTGTCCTCGATCCGGGTCACCATCACCGGCGCCATGAATGCGCCGCCATTGGCGATGGTACCGTAGCCCGAGGCCATCTCAAGCAGGGTGGCCGGGCTGGTGCCCAGCGCCAGCGACGGCACGGGATTGAGTCGGCTGGTACGCACGCCGGCGCGGCGCGCGAAGTCGACGACCTTCGCCGGCCCGATGTCCTGCATCACCTGCGCCGTGATCGTGTTCTTGGAATAGATCAATCCCTGACTCGCCGTCATGGTCCGGTTGCTGGCCTTGACCAGATCCTCCGGGCGCCACACGCTGCCGTCGCTGGAACGGTACTCCATCACCTGGTCGACGTAGGGCTTGCCGGGCGCCATGCCGTTTTCCAATGCGGCGCCGTAGACGAAGGGTTTGAAGGTGGAGCCAGGTTGGCGCTGGGCGCGCGCGACATGATCGAACTGGTCAGTGTCGAAGTCGCGACTACCGACCCAGGCCTTGATGTCGCCGGTGGTCGGATCGAGCGCGACGAAGCCCGCTTCGATACGGCTCCTGGCGCCGCGCAGGCGCGCCATGACTTCGCGGTCACCCTTGACTGCCGCCAGCGCCGCAGCGGCGTCGCCAGTCGCCGCCAGAGCCGCGCGATAATCGCTCGAATCGCGCACGATCCCATCGAGCAGGCCGGGATTGGTACGCCAGAAATGGGCGAACGGGCTGACCCGCGGCTGCATGCCGACATAGGCCGAGGTTGACGAGGCGATCAGTCGTTCTGTGGGCGTGCTCCATTCGACGTCGGCCACCGCCTGCAACGCGTTCAGACGCCGCTTGACCGCCTGGTTGGCCGCTGCCTGCAGACGCGAATCGATGGTCGTGTAGATCCGCAAGCCATCCGAATACAGGTTGTAGTCGTTGCGGTCGGCCCAGGTGATGAGCCACTTGCGCACATGTTCCGCAAAATGCGGTGCATTGCCGCGCGCCTCCAGCTGGCGCTCGAATTCGAGCTGGATCGGCCGCTTCCGTATCGACTCGAAAGTCGCTACCGGCAGCACGCCCCGGCGCACCATCTGCGCCAGCACCACGTTGCGGCGATCGCGCGCCCGGTCCGCATTGAAGACCGGATTGTAGAAACTTGCGCCCTTCAGCATGCCGATCAGCGTGGCGCTTTCGGCAATGCTCAGCTGGCCGGCCGACTTGTCGAAATAGGTACGCGCGGCCATCTCGATGCCGAAGGCGTTGTAGAGGAAGGGTACCGTATTGAGATAGGTCTCCAGGATCTCGTTCTTGGTGTAGGCGTGCTCGATCTTCAGCGCCGTGATGGTTTCCTTGATCTTGCGGTTGAGCGAACGGGAGCGGCCGATTTCTTCCGGATAGAGATTGCGCGCCAGTTGCTGCGTGATGGTCGACCCGCCTTGCACGTGGCCGCGCAGGCTGGCCAGAGCCGCGCCGCCGAGGCGATAGAAGTCGATGCCGTGATGCTCGTAGAAACGGTTGTCCTCGGTGGCGATCAGCGCCTTGACCACCGGCGGTGAAATGCGCGCCAGCAGGACCCATTCACGGTTGAAGCGCTTGTAGGTTGCGAGCTGCTGGCCATCGACCGAGATCAGGATCGAAGGTTGGTCGAGCTTGGCTTTCCGAAGGTCGGCAATGCTGGGCGTGAAGAAAAAAAGCAGCAGTGTGTACAGCACCAGCAGCAGAAAACCGGTCGCCGCCAGCAGCAGCGCCAGCAGCAAGCTGGCGCGCGCTCGCACTCCCACGCTCGACTCGCGTGCCGCCAGATCGCGCCAGAGGTGGACGAGGCGCTGCATTGCACTGCGCCACCGCTGCGCTGGCAGGGCCGGGGTCTCGATGCTCACTCTCGCTTGCTGGTCGCCTGCTTGTTATTCACTTGTTATTCACTTGTTACTCCCTGTTACTGACTCGCTCCCCACTCGCTGCTCACTTGTCGCTCACCGTGAATTCGCCGAACGGCTTGAGCTGCTCGCCCAGCTGCGCCTTGTCGCCCACCACCACGATCGACTGATTCTCCGGGGCGAAGTACTTCTTGCCGATGCTGCGCACCTGTTCCGGCGTCACCTTCTGGATCAGCGGGACGTATTGGCCGAGGAATTCGGCCGGCAGACCGATGAGCCAGTTGGTGGCGAGTGTACTGGCGACAGCGCGCTGCATCTGGTTGCTGATCAGGTAACCGCCGGCGACGTAGCGCTTGTTCATCGCCATCTCTTCAGTCGGCACCAGCTCCGTGCCGAGGCGCTGGTACTCCTTGAAGAACTCGGTGAGCGCCGCACCCGAGACGGCATTGCGTACGTCGGCGCCGCCGATGATGCTGCCGCCCTCGCGGTTCACCCGAGCACCTGCCGAGGCGCCGTAGGTATAGCCTTTTTCCTCGCGCAGGTTGAGGTTGACGCGGCTGCTGAAACCGCCGCCGACGATGGTGCTGGCCAGACGCATCGGCACGTAATCGGCAGTGGTGGCGGCAATGCCGGGGCTACCGAGGCGCAGGGTCGACTGCACGCTGCCGCTCCGCTCGAGCAGGATGTGCTGCGGCTTGACTGCGGCGGGCGCCAGTGCAGTGGTCGGCAGCGGCGCGCCTTCGGCCTTCCAGTCGCCGAAAGCTTGCTGGGCCAGTCCCATGGCATCGCTCTGCTTGATGCGCCCGGTGATGACCAGCAAAGCCTGATCTGGCCGGAAGCGGCGCGCATGTTCGGCCCGCATCATGGCGTCGGTAGCGGAGTTGATCGCCTCGGCGGTCGGCTGCACCCGGCCGTAGGGATGGTCGCCGTAGACGGCCTTGGCAATCGCCCGCTCGGCACGGAAACCCGGCGTGGCTTCCTGCACCTTCAGCGACTGCAGCGCGTTGGCCTTGGCCAGCGCCACTTCCTTGGCCGGGAACGACGGCAGACGCGCCACCTCGGCCAGCAGCTGCATCATGTCACCGGCACGCGAGGTCACCGCATTGGCCGATACCAGCATGCCGTCGAGGTTGGTGGAAGCGCCGACCGAGCCGCCCATGCCCTGCGCCGCTTCGGCGATCGCCCGCGAATCGCGCCTGGCAGTGCCTTCATTGAGCAAGCCCGCCAGCAAGTTGGCAAAGCCGGGATGATCGCGGTCGTCGGCGGCATAGCCGGCGCCACGCACGGCCAGCACGTAGTCCACGCGCGGCACGCCGTCGCGTTCGACGACCCAGACCTGCAGGCCGTTGGCCAGCGTCTTCCTGACGATCTTCGGCGCCGGGATCGGTTTGTCCTGGCCATAGGCCGGCATGGCGGCGGGCAGCTTGACATCGGCAGCCTGGGCCAGTGGGGCCAAGGCCAGGCCGATGGCCAGGGTCAGCGTGAGTTTGTGGATTGAGTTCTTCAAGGCGCTCTCCTTATTTTTTCTCTACGGCGGCCGGTGCGGTGGCGGCCACTTTGGCGATAGGCTTGCGGTCGATGACCGTGCGGTTGGCAGGCAGGAGGTAGGTGGCGGCGGCACGCTGGATGTCGGCCGAGGTGACGCCTTCGATCCAGCCGGGAATCTGGTTGACCACCTTGGCGTCGCCCCACAGGGTCTGTAGCTTGGCCAGAGTGTCGGCGCGGTTGATGAAGCTTTCCAACTTATTGTTCCAGTCGGCCAGCATCCGTGTCTTGGTGCGCTGCAGGGTTGCAGCATCGACACCGTTCTTGACGACCTTGGCGATTTCCTCGTCCATGGCTGCCAGCATGGCGTCGGCGTTGCCAGTCGGCTTGTAGATGGCGACCACGGTGAACAGCGTCGGACCATCGAACTCCCACGGACCGGTCAAGCCGTAGAGGCTATCGAGGTTGAGCGCGAGCTCCTTCCCCTTGACCAGTCCCTGATAAAACATCGAGGCGTCGCCGCCGGCCAATACTTCGCCCAGCACCGCCATGGCGGCCTGGTCACGGCTGCCACGCGCCGGCATTTTCCAGGCTGCGGCAATCGCCGGCGCCTGCGCCAGGGCGTCGCTCTGTTCGATGCGTTTTTCCTTCGTGTTCAAGCCTTCGGTGAAGTCGCTGCCCGCCGGGACAGGACGCTTCGGAATCGCAGCGAAATATTTTTTGGCGAGTGCGAAGCCCTGCGCCGGCGTGACATCGCCGGCCAGCGCCAGCACAGCGTTGTTGGGGCCGTAGTAATCGCGGTGGAAAGCGCGCACGTCTTCCAGGCTGGCGCCTTCGAGGTCTTCGAAGCTGCCGTAGCCGTCGTGATTGTTTTCCCACTTCTGGAACGCCTGCTGGCTGATGTCGATCCACATGAAGCCGCCGTATGGCTGGTTCTTGACGTTGACGCGGATCTCTTCCTTGACGACGTCCTGCTGGTTCTTCAGCGAGGTCGGATTGAAGTCCAGCGTCTTCATGCGGTCCGCTTCCAGCCACAGGATGGAGTCGAGTGCCGACACCGGCGCGGTCTCGATGTAATTGGTGAAGTCGGGCCGGGTCGAGCCGTTGTTACGACCGCCGCCGCCGGTGATGGCCTTGTCGAAGACACCCTTGGGCGCGTTCGGCGTGCCCTGGAACATCAGGTGTTCGAACAGGTGGGCGAAGCCGGTACGGTTCCGCGGCTCCAGGCGCATCCCTACGTGATACACCACCGAAACGCCGACGGTCGGCGAGGTGTGATCTTCCGTGACGATGACGGTCAGGCCATTGTCGAGTTTCTGGACCGAGACCGGCAGGGTCCACTGGTCGGGTGTCGCGGCCAGCGCGGACAGGGATAAAGACAGAGAGAGCGCGCCGAGCAGGGCGGGGATGGTGCGTTTTTGCAGAATGATCATGATGACCTCGTTGACCTCGCAGTGGAGTTGAACCGTCGTGCAAGGCCGCGCGACATCGCGTGCCGGGCGGCGTGCAGGCAGTATCTTATCGAAAAAACCGGGGCCTGCGACAATCGATCGAGACCAGGACCCGGCCATGCCGCGCACCCGTCGCGGCACGCACGAACGCATGGGTGTTGGCAGGTGTTACTTCAACCGGAACAAGGTGGAGAGGAACTCGCCGAC
>JACMRD010000259.1 GCA_014376645.1 Herminiimonas sp.
AGGGCGGGGAGGTCGTCCTCACGCTGGTACTTGTTGCCGGAAATTACATTGATCGGATTGCCGGCGCCGACATTCACGCCGCCCTGGTCGCCGATGCTGGCAACAGCTGGTGTGCCGCAAGTAGGTCCGCCACCGGCTGGTCCGCAGCCGGCGGGGCCGGCGGGCGGAGTCGGCGTGCCGGGAGCGGTCGGGCAACTCATCGTCACGCCGCACTGCGAGGGTACGCTGCCGGGCAGGGCGGCGGAAGCCGGCGCCGGATGCAGAACCAGCAGCAGGAGGAGCCACGCCAGATAGGCCAAAAACAGGCGGCGCAGCAATGGAGAGCGCGATATAGCAGCACGACGAGGCGAGCAGGTTGGCATGGAAGCAGGCTGGAGTGAGGGCGCAGGCCTCGATGCAGCCTGCAACAGGCGCAGTGAAGACCGACCAGTGGTTGATAAAATATCAACACGAATGGTCGGTAAAGCCGGTATTCCGGACGACGTTAATTTCGATTATTAACGCGCCGTGATCGGGCTTGAACTGGCTTCATCCGACCGGAATTTCAACTGGTGGTTTCGGTCTATGTGTCCCGGTGTTCGCGAAAGACGGCTAGAACTTCGTCCCATTGGGCGAAGAAGGCAGCGACGCACTGCGGATCGAAGTGGCTGCCGCAGCTATCGCGAAGGAGTGCCGCAGCACGCTCCGGACTCCAGGCTGCCTTGTAGGGGCGCTCCGAGGTCAGTGCATCGAACACGTCGGCCACGGCGACGATGCGGCCGTAGAGGTGAATGGCGTCGCCCTTCAATCCGTGCGGGTAGCCGCTGCCGTCGAATTTTTCATGATGCGTGATGGCTAGTATCGCAGCCACTTGCAGCAGCGGCGAAGTACTGCCCTCAAGGATGTCGGCACCGATCTGGGAATGGGTGCGCATGATCGCCATTTCTTCATCGTCCAGGCGACCGGGCTTGAGCAGGATGCGGTCTGGAATTCCGACCTTGCCGATGTCGTGCATCGGCGAGGCCTGTCCAAGCAGGTCCAGTTCTTCCTGGGGCAGGCCGAGCATGGCGCCGATCAGGCGGGTGTAGCGCTCCAGGCGGATCAGGTGGGCGCCGGTTTCAGGATCGCGGTATTCGGCCACGCGTGCCAGCCGATGGATCGCCTCCCGTTCGCGCGCAAGGATTTTTGCGGTGGCCTTCTCGACTTCTTCGGCCAGCCAGTCGGCGCGGCGCGCCAGTTCAACTTGCGTTTGCCGCAGCGCCAGCAGGTTCGACACCCGCGCTCGCAGTTCGGTCTTGTGGACCGGCTTGGTCAGGAAATCGTTGGCGCTCAGCTGCAGCGCCCGGTACCGTACATCGGTCTGCGCGTCTGCCGTGGCCATGATCACGGGCGTGGAGGATTTGCCTGGTAGCGCGCGAAAACGCTCAAGGAACTGCAGGCCATCCATTCCCGGCATCATGTAGTCGACCAGTACCAGGTCGGGTTCATTCACTGTGGCCCATTTCAGGGCCTTTATCGGATTGCTCGCCGTGATTGACGTAACGTTGGGCAGGGCGGCGAGCATCCTCGCAAAAAGTTTCAGATTGACCTGATCGTCGTCGATGATTAATACGTCCATGGCACTTTCCTTGAGAAGCCGGGATCAGTGGGCAGGTCGTCGACGTTTTGCTGATCCAGCGCGAAACGTGCCGCAGCCCCGAGGACAGCGGTAAGAACTTCCTTGCTTTTTCCGAAAAACGAGATACGACGTGCAGACTCGACCAGCAGCGTGTTCAGGTTGGTCTCGATGTGTTGCATCAGGGGCGGCTCCTTCACGATCAGTTGGCCGATCAGATCAGACTGAATCTGCAATTAGGTTGCCAGCTCGGCTGTCGGGCATTGAGTGCGAACGCGGAATGC
>JACMRD010000042.1 GCA_014376645.1 Herminiimonas sp.
AGGAACGCTAGAAACCGCGCGGTGGTCTGCGCGGCCGGCTCGTTGAGCAGTGGGGTGTCTTTCGTATCCATGGGATGCTCCTGTTTGCCGTGGCGCCATTGCCGCGGTAAAACGTATAGGCACCACACCTACAGATAACTCCAGAGTTATTGCGTTAAGGCAATAAATGGCCATCGTTTAACACGCCGATAAATGATTTTCTAGGAATTTGAACGGAAAACGGCTGGCAGAAAATTTATTGGTTGGCAGATGTTACTTATTAGGTCTATCGACCATAAGGGCCGATGACTGCGAGGGAGCCTTAGCTGCGATGCGTCGCGCATCGCGTGAAATCCCGGCTGCGTTGAGCCTTGTGGGGGGCTGATTAATGACGCGGCGCGGTGGGTGGTCATAGGCTCCCGCCGCACACATACAAACCTGCGTGTCAAGGTAGTTGCCGCGCACGTTTTGCGTGCTGGTACCTAAATTTCCTTGGGAGGTTGAGCCTGAGTGGCTGGCGTTGGCGAAGGTTGATATGCGAGTAAGTTGGCTGCTCGGTGCTACCCCGATTGTGATAAGCTTCTGCTACACCGTGATAGGAAAAAAGCTTACTTATCAACGGCTTACAGCGGCGGGGGGAACTCCCTTCGTCTCCGCCAAGAAACATCGTTTCAAGTGTCAAGGAAGTGCCAAAAACCTGTCTCTAGCCCTGTGCTGATGCGGGTTTTTTGTATTGAGCGGTATCGAAATGGAGACCCATGTCCTGGCGGTTCCTCCGCGAGCGCCGATACCAGAAAGTCGACAAAAGTACGTGCTTTGGCTGAGAGGTGTTTGCGGTTGGGATATGCCGCGTAGACGCCCAATTCCGCAGACTGGGCTATTACGGCAATACCCGCACCAGCCGGCTAACGGCGATTTCGCCATCGACCATGAATTGCGGCTGAAAAATGATGCCGGCGCCGCTTAGCGCCGCCAGGCAGATAATGTCGCCGTTGCCAGCCTTGATCGGCCCGAGGATGGGTATGGCGACCGTACCCTCCTTTATCACCCATACATGTACGGCCATGATGAGTGCTTCTTGATTCGAGTTGCACCATGTCCTTACTGCCCACCCTGTTCGTTTCCCATGGCTCCCCATGATCGCCTTGCAGGACAGCCCCGCGCACCGCTTCCTGCAAGGACTCGGCGCGAGCCCGTTCCGCCCGCAGGTCATCGCAGCGTTTCCGCCCACTGGGAAACCCGTGGCGCACCTGCTGTATCACTCGCTGCCGACCCGGTCACTGTTCACGATTTTGGAGGGTTTCCGCAGGCGCTGTTCGATCTCGTCTATCCGGCTCCCGGTGATCCTGACAGTGCTGAGCAGGCCGCGCGCTTGTTCGAGGCCGCCGGTATTCGAGTCCAACGGGTTGCGGATCGCGGACTCGATCATGGCGCCTGGGTACCGCTGCGACTGATGTACCCACAGGCCGATGTGCCGGTGTTTCAGATTTCGCTGATGCACGGCGCCGGTTCGGCTGCGCATCATCAGTTCGGCCGGGCGCCGTCAGGAACCATCCAAGCGAAGAGCACCTGTTGCCGGTGTTTGTGGCAATGGGCGCCGCTGGCCCGGGTGCGAAGGCGCAACTCTTGCACAGCAGCTTCGAACACGGGGTGCTCGCCATGGACGCCTATGCATTTCACTGAAACATGAAGGCACTGCGCTCTGGACCGCGCCAGCCTCAGCCATCTCCACCCGCAATTTTCGTTCGACGTCATTAACACGGTAGCTGGACGCTGCGAAATGCAGCGCATTTATTTCTGCACCGCCGTCGCGATGCTGGGTGCGCGCCGCCCCAGGATCAGCGACACCGGCGGTCGATACAGTCAAACAACAAACCCGCACAACCACCAAGGGTGTGCGGGTTTGTTGTGGGCCGAACAGATAGGAACGTGAGGCGACTACTTGACTTCGGTAACGAATTTGTCCATCGGCCTGCGGACCTTCTTTAGGTTGGCCAGCCAGTCGCCTTCGACCTGGCGGTAGCCCAGCGGCAGAATGACCACGCTGCGCAGACCATGCGCACGCAGGTCCAGGATCTTGTCGAGCGCGTCCGGATCGAAGCCTTCCATCGGCGTGCAGTCGACTTCTTCAAAAGCAGCCGCAATCATGGCGGCGCTCAGGCCGATATATGCCTGGCGTGCCGCGTGCTGGAAGTTCACTTCGGCACCGCGCTGTGGATAGCTGCCCAACAACATCTTGCGGTAGTTTTCCCAACCTTCGTTCTTTGTCCCACGTTCTTCGTTGGTCAGATCGAACATCATGTTGATGCGTTCGACCGTATAGTCATCCCACGCAGCAAAAACGAGGAGATGCGAACCATCCGTGATCTGTGCCTGGTTCCAGGCGATCGGCTTGATTTCCGCACGGACCGGCTGGCTGGTAACGACAAAAATCTCGAACGGCTGGAGGCCGCTCGATGTCGGCGCCAGTCGCGCTGCTTCGAGAATGCGCTCGACTTTTTCCGGCGGCACGGTCTTGGCCGGGTCCATCTTCTTGGTCGCATAACGCCATTCGAGGTGTTGAATCAAATCCATTCCAAATTCCTTCTGGTCTATAGGTTAAAAATGCCGGGCCGCCGTGTCGGCAAGCCGCGGTATTGATGTGATGCGTCCGTGGAGGTACGAAAACAGGCGGGCCGACTATAAAGCAATATAAAAAATCATGCTTGCAGCGACTGGAAAGGGACGACATGGGGAGTAGTCCAAAACTGCCGGGGGATGGTCGATTCGGCTGGCGGACGTCAAAGCTGCGCAGGACTCGATGAAGTACCGCTTTATCAGGAATTTTTGCGCAAAACCTTAGCCTTTAGGCAGGAGAGGACGTCAACGGACAAGCTCTTGCGAGATGGCATCGGCCACGCGATCCAGATCCGTGATGATGACCACGCCGGCCATCGTGTCTTGTAATCGCAGGGCGCCTGCGCCGCCGGCCCACATCGAGGTCGTGACAGGCAATGCCTGGCGAAGCTGTGTCAAGAATGTCGCGGCATTCTTGAGCGCGAAGCGGTCACTGAGCGACAGCGCCACGATGTCCACCTGGTACTGCGCCGCTGCCAGAACAATTTCATCGACGTCGAGTTGAGCACCCAGCGACACGCACCGTGCGCCTTCAAGACAAAGAATCGCCTCTACCATCAGCAAGCCGAGGGTATGCAGTTCGCCTTGCGGCGTCGTCAGGAGTACCCGCAGCCCAGTACGCGGGCCTTCGATCGCGGTAATTTCGCGCCTCAGAAGCGTCTTGATGCTCTCGGTGTAGAGGTGTTCGTTGCGAATGCCGATCCGGCCATCGGCCCACGCGGCACCGACCAACACATTAAGTGCAGGTACGAGGTGCACCACGAATCCGCGCAGGCCCAGGCGACCCAGGTGACGGTACAGGAAGTCGTCGATATGCAGCGGATCGTTCGCGTGCAAGGCCGTGATCACATCCTCGATGGTTGGGTTGCTCAGGACGATCGTTTGCGACGTGACCATCGACGCATGCATCTCCCTGAGAACATCCATCTCCGCCGGGACCACGTGGCGCGGCGGCAACCCGGCATCGAGGAGCAATTTGACGAGCTGCAGACGCTCGACCTGATCCTGGTTGAAGCGGCGGTGTCCAAGGGCATTCCGTTCGGGAATGGGGAAGCCATAACGCACCTCCCATTTGCGTATCACTTCCTTGGCTAATCCCGTCATTGCAGCGACGGTAGCGATTGAAAATTTATCGGTGGTCAAAATAATTCTGTCTTAGACAAAAATGCTGTGATACAGTTGGTTACAGTAATCTTTACAGGAAAATAACTTGTCGACTGCTCAGACTCCTGCGAATTTCCCGATGAATTCCAAAGTTTGGGCAGGTACTGGCGTCGAACCAAGTACTCAAACGTGTCCAGATGGAGAGTCGATGATAATGCCGACCAAGGTTATTTTTCGTTCAGATGATGCCGATGTACATGATGAAATCTACAAGATGCTCAGTCATTTGCATGCACAAACACTGCTGATTTGCGGCGAGGGCATGGAAAATTTTCTCTGCCACAGCGACGAAGTCAAGAGCAACTATCTGTGGTCGCTGTGCGATCTCGCCGAGCGTTCCCTCTCACAGCTCGCTAAACTCGGCCGCAAAGCCGAGGTCATCACCGATGAGTGATGCTCACCAGACCGCTGGTCGCCCGATTCTCGTTCCTCTGACGACTTTTCGATACCAGCATTCCTACGAAATCACGGGCAATTTCCCGTTCCCTAGCGGGAAGCGTCAAATACAGGCGAACCAGACTGTCTTGCGGGGAGGCGACGTCGTTGGCGGCGTCGCGATTCGGAAGCACCCGAGCCACCCCTCCGAAGCGCAACCATTCCACTGATACCCCCAGCCAGCCGGCCAGTGAGCGAAGCTTGTCCTGGGTCGGAATCGATTCGCTGACCAGCCACTTGCGGGCTGCGTGAACGGTGATTGGTTTGCCGCTGAAATGCGCATTGAATTCCCGCGCCAGGATCGTCGGACTGGCTGGCAGGCCTCGGTGCGACCCCATCGTGTCCATTAGACGCTTGCTGAAGCTTAAGCGTTCCGGCGAAGTGTTCGGATGTGGGGTCATGGGGTATCTTTTTAGAGTCGGCATTACTCGAAAGGATACGCTAAAGTGTTAAAAGTTGGTTTTTTATTTTTTACCGGAAAGTATCGTTTACGGTCTGCCTTCACCAATCTCCGGAACCGCCATTGCCTTTGAAAGGTCCGACCAGTTCCGAGGTGATCCAGCCGCCATAAAAACCACCTGGCTGCGGTGCGACCCGTTCACCATCGACCACGCATGCGAGGCTGCCGGGATAGAATCCAACGTGTCGTGCAATCCTTGAAAAGTCCTGGTTTGGGATGTCATAGCTCCATCCGACGGCGCCAGCCTGCGGTTGGCGTGCCAATGCCCAGTACCGGGCGACGCCTTTCCACTCGCAAAACGATTGACCGGGGATCGCAACCAGAAGCGACCACTCGATGGCTTCCGGCGGCAGGTAGAAGGTCGGCGGACTTGCAGTTTCGAGAATACGTAAGGCCGCCCCCGATTTTGCGACTAACAGATCGCCATCGCTTACCGTGACTAGCCGATGATCAACAACGATCGCTGGCGGGCGCGGATAGTCCCACACCGATTCCTGGCCAGGCTTTGGAATGACGGCAAAAGAGGGCCGTTCGCGACCGTCGAATTGCCACATGGTCTGAGTTGTCAAAGGGTGTACTCCGATCGTTGTGTTAAGAGAAGAGTCAACTTCCGGCAGCAGCGGCAAACGCGATTTCATTGCGTTGACCGCGGCGTCGTCCAGTACCATCCACGCTTTCCAGGAGGCCGGCATGCCAATCGAACAAATCGGGAAATACGAAATCGAATACGAATCGGAAGCACTGCCCGACGATGCGGGATGGGCAGCGTTCGTTGCAGTGTACGGTGAGTCGGAAAATCCTGCGCATCGCAAGGAAATCGTCGCCCGGAAACGGGTGGCACTGGAGGCATCGTTCAATAACGAAGCCGCGGCCCTCGACGAAGCCCGGCGCATTGCCCGGTCGATGCTGGAATAGTCCGGCTATCGAGCCCATTTTGCAGCGCACGATCTGCGATCCGCAGGCGTCGTTCAGATTCCCCTGAGGGGGCGTTTGTCTCCCCGTGCCTTCGGAAGATCCCCCCAGCCGGCGAGGTGATTTACATCGCCGACCTTGCGCAGGTTGACGCCGAACTCTTCGCGCAAACGTAGCACGGCGTCGTCGATTGCGGTGTGTGCCAGTTGAAAGCCGTGTTGCGGCAGGCTGATTACGAGCCGTTCAATCGCATTGAAGACGCGAATGTCACCCAGTGCGGCTGCTTCCTGTGGCTCACCTGATTAGGGCGCCAGTCGCATGCCCAGCCATTTTGCAAACGTGGGAGGCAAGGATTGATGGCCCAGTCGCGGCCAGGCGCTGACCAGATCCGCATGCTCCTGCTCCAGTTGCTGATGGTCGACTTCACTGATGACGACGTTAATCACGGGCATTGATTGCCTTTCGGGTAGGGCCACGCCCCGGCCAGTCCTGATATCTTATCGGGATCATCCTGCATGACCAATGCAATTTGCCTGAAATCGGAAACCGTCTGGCGAAACCATCTCACGATACAACTCAACCGGATTTTCGAACCCGTCAGACTGAAAAAAATCCTTAAAAAATGTAAAAAATGCAGAGTCGTTTCCTGCTCACCAGTCCCTGCAATGTGACTGGGCAGCAGCCGTCTCACCGATTCGACCACCAGGGCCGTTCCCGTACGACTGGCATGCTTTTCGCAAGCATGACAAGTTGATGACGCCGCTCGACGATACGGCGCCGGTCGACCTTGCGGCTTTTCCAGCGTCCGCTTTACGTTTGACATCCACTGTATTCGCCATGGCCGCCTTGACAAAAAAACAGCTCGACCAACTGAAGCAGTTGCTCGACGAACGAGAACAGGTATTGCGCTCGCATCTGCAAAGGGATACCGCAGCGCGGGAGGAGTTCGTGCAAGTTGCCAGCGAGGCGCCCGACTCTGGCGATGCTTCCTTTGCAACGCTGTCGATGGACCTTGGTAATGCGGCGGTGGAGCGCGACCTGGTCGAGTTGCGTCATATCGCTAGCGCGCGGTGCCGGATTGGGCGCGGCGATTACGGCGTGTGCGCCCTGTGCGGTTACGAGATTCCTTATGCCCGCCTGGTTGCCCAGCCCACCGCTGCGCGGTGCGCCCCATGCCAGAATAACTTCGAACGCACGCATGCAGATGGCGTTAGCCGAAGTTCACTCTGAGCGATGGCGCGCTGCGCGGGATGGTCGTAAAATCATGAACCGGGCCATCCCATTGCCCGAGGAAGCATTGCATGTCGAGCGATCTGATACCCACACTCCAGCAGATGCCAAAGGCTGAACTGCACCTGCACATCGAAGGTTCCCTGGAACCGGAAATGATCTTCGAGCTGGCGCGGCGAAACGGCGTAAAGCTGGCCTATTCCTCGATCGAGCAATTGCGCGCGGCCTACGCCTTTACCGACCTGCAGTCATTCCTGGACGTGTATTACGCCGGTGCCAGCGTCCTGTTAAAAGAGCAGGATTTTTTCGACATGACCTGGGCCTATCTGCTGCGGGCAAAAGCGGATAACGTGATTCATGTCGAAATCTTCTTCGATCCGCAAACGCATACCGAGCGTGGCGTTGGCATGCGCACCGTCATCAACGGCCTGTCTGCGGCACTCGAGAAGGGGCGGGCGGAATTAGGGATCAGCAGCGGCCTCATCATGTGCTTTCTGCGTCATCTGTCGGAAGAAGATGCATTGGCCACACTGGTGCTGGCGATGCCGTTTCGGGACAAACTCATTGGCGTCGGACTGGATTCGGGCGAGCAGGGCAATCCACCGGAAAAATTCGCCCGGGTATTTGCCCAGGCACGCGCACTCGGCCTGCATGTGGTCGCGCACGCTGGTGAAGAAGGGCCGCCGGCATTCATCCGCACGGCGCTCGACGTGCTCGAGGTCGAGCGCATCGACCACGGCGTGCGCTGCGTCGAGGACGAGGCATTAGTACAACGACTGGCACGTGAAAAAATGCCGCTGACGGTTTGTCCGCTGTCGAACATCAAGCTGCGCGTTTTCGACAAGATGGAGCAGCATAACCTGGTGCAACTGCTCGACGCCGGTATCAAGGCCACCGTGAATTCGGATGACCCTGCCTATTTCGGTGGCTACGTGAACGACAATTTTGTCGCAGCCGCCAATGCCTTGCCGCTGACCCGGCGCCATGCGTATCAATTGGCCTGCAACAGTTTTGAGGCGGCCTTCCTGCCCGAGGCAATAAAAGCCGAGTACATCGACCGCCTCGACACGTTTTTCCGGACGCCGCTGACGACGGTCCCGGAAATCGGTTAGGCTTCTTTCCGATCGGACAGGGCACTCCTGCATTGCTTCGCCAGGCGTGCAACTGATGTCAGCGTAGCCCGCCCGATAACCCTTGTCATCGGTTCGTGCCGGTGGCGCCCTCGTGGTTCGAACCGGCTTCCTGACAGGCGCACCTCAATGCTGCTGCAATCCCTCCGCATGACCCGACGCGACTGGCGCGCTGGCGAACTGCGCTTCCTCATACTGGCGCTGGTCGTCGCCGTGGCGTCGCTGTCCTCGGTCGGTTTTTTTGTCGATCGTCTGCGCACCGGCCTGAACCGCGATGCCCACCAATTGCTGGGTGCCGATCTGGTCATCAGCGCCGACCAGCCGGTCTCGTCCGACTGGTCGCGCCAGGCCCGGGAACGCGGCCTGGAGGTAGCGCAGACCGTGGTTTTTCCAAGCATGGCCATCGCCGGCAGCGGCGACAGCGCGCTCTCGCAACTCGTGGCAGTCAAGGCGGTCAGCAGCGGTTATCCGTTGCGCGGCAATCTGAAACTGGCGACACCGGAGGCGCCCGACGGGCTAACGACACGCCAGATCCCGCGTGCAGGGACAGTCTGGCTGGACCCGGCGGTGATGATGGCATTGCGTCTGCGGCCGGGACAGTCGCTCAAGCTGGGCGACAAGACGCTCACCGTTGACGGCATCATCGCAGCCGAACCGGATCGCGGCGCGTCATTCATGAATTTTGCACCCCGGGCCATGCTGGCCGCCGACGACCTGGCGGCCACCAACCTGGTCCAGGCAGGCTCCCGCGTGACTTATCGGTTGCTGGTCGCCGGCCCGCCCGGGCAGGTGGCCCCGTTCGAGAAAATGATCAGCGCCGACATCCAGCGTAACAACATCAAGGGAATCCGGATCGAGTCGCTGGAATCGGGCCGGCCGGAAATGCGCGCAACGCTCGATCGCGCCGAGCGCTTCCTGTCGCTCGTCGGCCTGCTCTCGGCGATGCTGGCGGCGGTCGCCATCGCCATGGCGGCACGCCGCTTCATGCTGCGCCACGTCGATGCCTGCGCCATGCTGCGCTGCCTCGGCCTGACCCAGAATCAGGTCACCGCACTGTACCTGATCGAATTCCTGTTGGTCGGCCTGGTTGGCAGCATCATCGGTGCGGCAGTCGGCTTTGCCGCCCATTACGTGCTGCTGGAATGGTTGGGCAAACTGGTCTCGAACGACCTGCCGGCGGCCAGCATGTTGCCGGCGTTCCAGGCCGTCGCCACCGGGCTGATCCTGCTGGTCGGATTTGCGATCCCGCCGATCCTGCAATTGCGCAATGTTCCGCATAACCGCATGGTGCGACGCGAGCAGGATGCGCCCCAGGCGGCGACCGTGGCGACTTACGGGCTGGGGATGGCGAGTTTCGTCGGCTTGCTGCTCTGGCAGGCCGGCAACGTCAAGCTCGGCTTGCTGACGGCTGCGGGATTCCTTGGTGGACTGGCCGTGTTCGCGCTGGCCGGCTGGCTCAGCCTAAAGTCGCTGCGGCACCTGCGCGGCGCGCTCGATCATGCCGGCTGGCGCTTTGCCCTGACGGCGCTGCAACGGCGCCCGGGCGCGACCCTGGTGCAGATCGTCGCCCTGGCACTAGGCCTGATGGCGCTCTTACTGCTGACCGTCGTGCGCGGCGACCTGGTACAAGCCTGGCGCCAGGCAACCCCGGCGGACGCGCCGAACCAGTTCGTCATCAATATCCAGCCCGATCAGAAGCGCGCCATCGAAGAGCGTCTGAAGGCGCGCGGTATCGCCGCAGCCCAGCTCTATCCGATGATTCGGGGCCGGCTGGTGCAGATCAACGACAAGCCGGTGACGGCGACCACGTTCGTCGAGGATCGCGCCAAGCGGCTGGTCGAGCGGGAATTCAATCTGTCGACCATGACCGCGCTGCCACCGCAGAACGACATCACCGGAGGCCGTTGGTTCGACGATCAACGACCGGAAGCATCGGTGGAGGAGGGCCTGGCGAAGACGCTCGGCCTGAAGCTCGGCGACCGCCTGGTCTTCGACATGGGAGGACAACAGGTCACGGCGCCAGTGACCAGCCTGCGCAAGCTGGACTGGGGCTCGATGCGGGTGAATTTTTTCGTCATCATCAACCCGAAGGCGATGGTCGATACGCCGCAGACCTGGATCACGGCGTTTCATTTGCCGCCGCAGGATCACACATTCGTCAACACGCTAACCAGCGAATTTCCGAATCTGACCATCCTCGACGTCGGCAGCCTGCTGCGCCAGATCCAGGCGGTGGTCGATCAGGTCGTGACGGCGGTCGAATTCCTGTTCTTGTTTACGCTCGCCTCGGGAGGGCTGGTGCTGTATGCCGCCTTGCTGGGCTCGCAGCATGAGCGCACCCGCGAAGCCGGACTGCTGCGGGCACTGGGCGCGACACGGCGCCAGTTGTCAACCGCGCAGTGGATCGAGTTCGCGTTGGTGGGCAGCGTCGCCGGCATCCTCGCCGCCAGCGGTGCGGCGATTGTTGGCTGGGCACTGGCGCATTTCGTCTTCGATTTTGCCTGGGTGTTCAGTCCGGTGGTCTGGCTTGCGGGCGTGCTCGCCGGTGCGATCTGCGCTCTGCTCGGTGGCTGGCTCGGCTTGCGCAACGTCCTGCTGCAACCGCCGTTGCAAACACTGCGCGAGGCCTGAGCATCCACTGATCCCGACTGATCCCTCGCAATATCCCACTGGTTCAAGCGCGTACGCTTTCACCGGTGGAACAGGGATCGGCACTTGGTATCCCGCCGACTGACGCCTGTTCCCCGACCCCCTGAAGGGAGCGTGGATGAATGTGCTGGTCGTCGGCGGCGCGGGTTATATCGGTTCGCACATGGTCAAGATGCTGCTGGGTGAGCGCCAGCATGTCATCACGCTAGACAACCTCTCGGGCGGCTATCGTGATGCCGTGCTGGGCGGTGAATTCGTCGAAGGCAGCCTCGCCGACCGCGGGCTGCTCCATTCGCTTTTTGCCTTGCGCCGAATCGATGCGGTGATGCATTTCGCTTCATTCATCCAGGTCGGTGAATCGATGCGGGAACCCGCTCTCTATTATCAGAACAATCTGGCGAACAGCCTCAATCTGCTTGACGCGATGCGCAGCCATGGCTGCAACAGGTTGATTTTCTCATCGACGGCGGCCATCTTCGGCGAACCTGATTACGTGCCGATCGACGAGGCCCATCCGCAGTTGCCGATCAATCCCTACGGCGTGAGCAAATGGATGGTGGAGCGAATCCTGCGCGACTACGACAGCGCGTATGGGCTGAAGTCGGTCTGCCTGCGTTATTTCAATGCCTGCGGCGCTGACCCGGAGGGTTTGCTGGGTGAGCGGCATGTACCGGAAACTCACCTGATACCGCTGGTGTTGCAGGCGGCATCCGGCCGGGTCGATGCGATCCGCATCTTCGGTGACGATTATCCGACGCCTGACGGCACCTGCGTGCGCGACTACGTGCATGTCGAAGATCTCTGCAGTGCGCACTGGCTGGCACTGAACGCGCTGCAGAAGAGCAGCCGCTCCGCTGCGTTCAATCTCGGCAACGGACAAGGCTATTCCGTGCGGCAGGTGATCGACACCGCGCACGAAGTGACCGGGCGGCCGATCGAGGTCATCGTCGAACCGCGCCGTAGTGGCGACCCGGCACGGCTGGTGGCGGACGCGAGGCATGCAGTCGACCGACTGAACTGGAAACCGCAGCATGCAGACCTGCAAACCATTATCGAACATGCCTGGCAGTGGGAACAAAAAATGGTCCGGATCGCTGCCTCGCCAGCCTGATGCGCGATAGCGCGCTGGCATCGTTGCACGGCTGCCAGTCCGGCATTCAATGCGCTATGATATCGGATGACTTTTCCTGCCATCGAACCACCTTCCATTTTCGAGTTGATCGGTGGCGCGCTTCCGCTGCGCGCCATGGTCGATCGCTTTTACGACCTGATGGATCTGGAGCCGGAATTTGCCGAATTGCGTGCGATGCACCCCACGGTGCTGGATGGCTCGCGCGACAAGCTGTACTGGTTCCTGTCCGGCTGGAGCGGCGGGCCGAACCTGTATATCGAGCAGTTCGGCCACCCCCGGCTGCGGGCGCGGCACCTGCCGTATCCGATCGCCAGCGTCGAGCGCGACCAGTGGCTGCGCTGCATGGCGTACGCGATGCAGGAGACTGGCGTCGACGAGGCGTTGCAGCTGCGGCTGATGCAATCGTTTTATGAAACCGCCGACTGGATGCGCAACCGTCCTGGCTGATCGCCTCAGGTTTGTGCTGCACCTGTCATGCTCTCGCGGGTGAACCGGTCGCTCGTCCCGTCTTTCTTTCTCCCAGCCTTCATTTAGAGTGTTCATGAGCCTTATCGAAGCCATTCTCCTGTTTTTTCTGCTCCTGGTCCTCGGTTTGCAGATCGTGATTTTTCTGAAATCGGGCAGCGCCGGCGTGGCGACGCAGTTGGGCGAGTTGCGCGCTGCCCTGGAGCGGCATCAGAGCGATACCGGTGAGCGCATGGAGCGCGAATTGCGCAGCCAGATACAGGCCACCGCCCAGGGTACCCGGCAGGAACTCAACGCCAGCCTGGGATTGTTCCAGCAAGCCGTCGGCGCGCAATTGACCGGTATCGCCAGCCTGCAGAACGGCCAGTTCAAAGCCTTCGGTCTGCAACTGGCCAAACTCAATGAAGTCAATGCGGTGCAGCTCGACGCCATGCGCGCGGCCATCATGCAGCAGGGCCAGCATGGGCGCGAAGAACAGGCGAGTTCGCTCAAGCGCTTTGGCGACACATTAAATCAGAGCCTGGCGTTGCTGACCGAGTCGAATGCCCAGCGCATGCTCGAAATCCGCGCCACGCTGGAACAGAAGATCAAGGAACTGCAGACCGACAACGGCGCCCGCCTGGAAGAGATGCGCAAGACCGTCGATGAGAAGCTGCATGCTACATTGGAACAGCGTCTGGGTGAATCCTTCAAGCTGGTGTCGGACCGGCTGGAGAAGGTACATCACGGCCTCGGCGAGATGCAGCAACTGGCCATCGGCGTGGGTGACCTCAAACGTGTTCTCACCAACGTCAAGACGCGTGGCACCTGGGGCGAAGTGCAGCTGGAACTGTTGCTCGAGCAAGTCCTGACGATCGATCAGTATGCGAAGAATGTCGAGACCGTGCCCGGCACCGGCGAGCGCGTCGAGTTTGCCATCAAGCTGCCAGGGCAGATCGATGGTGGTACGCCGGTGTGGATGCCGATCGATGCAAAATTCCCGAAAGAGCAATACGAACGTCTGGCCGAAGCAGCCGAACGCGCCGATGCCGAGGGCGTCGCGACTGCCGGAAAAGAACTGGAGCGGGCGATTCGCGGCGAGGCCAAGACCATCGCGGAAAAATATCTGTCGCCCCCTCTCACGACCGATTTCGCGATCCTGTTCCTGCCGACCGAAGGGCTGTATGCGGAAGTCATGCGGCGACCAGGTCTGGCCGATGAATTGCAACGGGTCTGGCGTGTCAGCATTGCCGGACCGTCGACCCTGTCGGCGCTGCTCAACAGCCTGCAGATGGGGTTCCGTACGCTGGCGCTGGAAAAACGATCTTCCGAAGTGTGGCAGGTGCTCGGCGCGGTCAAGACCGAATTCGGCAAGTTCGGCGACGTGCTGGCCGCCACCAAACTGACGCTTGAGCGGGCCGCGAAGAACATCGAAAGCGCCGAGACCCGCAGCCGTCAGATGGCGCGCAAGTTGAAGACCGTCGAAGCGCTGCCGACCGATGTCGCACAGGCCTTGCTGGGGCCGGAGATGCGTGATCCTGTGGACGGGAAGGACGGCGACTAGAGCACGTATGCCATTTCGCCATCTGCTCTAGGACGCCGAAAGGTCGGCGCATTTTATTGACACGTCGCAGCCCTACTCGAGCCCGTCGAACAGCACCACGTCCACCATGTCGCCGGCATTCACATTACCCTGCGCATCATGCAGCACCACCATGCAGTTGGCTTCCGTCATCGAGCGCAGGATGCCCGAACCCTGGGCGCCCGTGATGCGGACCTGCATGCGACCGGCGTCATTGCGCGAGACGATGCCACGCTGGTATTCGGTGCGGCCGGGTTTCTTGCGGATCGGCGCCTGCGAGCTTGCCTGCAGCATCGGCAGCGGCGTGTCTGTAGCGCCCATCATGCGCAGCAGGGCGGCGCGGGCGATGAAATAGAACGTCACCATGACCGCCACCGGATTGCCCGGCAGTCCGAACAGGTACGCGCTCTTGCCGTTCGACGTCACTTGTCCGAACGCCATCGGCCGGCCGGGCCGCATGCCGATTTTCCAGAAACCGACGTCACCCAGGCGCGCCATGATCTGGCGCGTGTAGTCTGCCGCCCCGACCGAGACGCCGCCCGAGGTAATGATGGCGTCGGCGCTTTCGCAGGCCATGCGCATGGCCGCTTCCAGCGATGCCTCATCGTCCTTGACCACGCCCATGTCGATCAGGTCGCACCCAAGGCGCGAGAGCATGCCGAACAGGGTGTAGCGGTTGCTGTCGTAGACGCAGCCGGGATCGAGTACTTCACCGATCGAGCGCAGCTCGTTGCCAGTTGAAAAAAATGCTACCCGCAGCCGGCGCCGCACCGGCACTTCCGCCACGCCAAGCGAGGCCAGCAGGCCCAGGTCGGCAGGCCGGATGATGGTGCCAGCAGCCAGGGCGACCGAGCCTGCCTGCAAATCTTCGCCGGCAAAGCGGCGGTTGTCACCAGGGCGCACGATGCCGGCGGCGATGGTGATGCGTTTGTCGCCGACATCGGTAAATTCCTGCGGGATGACAGTGTCGCAATCGGTTGGCATGACCGCGCCGGTCATGATCCGCAGGCACTGGCCAGACAGTACCGTTACCCTGTCGGTGCCGCCTGCGAAAGCGGTACCGACTACCTCCAGCGTGACTGCCTGATCCGCTCGCAGATCGCTGCCGCGCAGGGCATAGCCATCCATGGCCGAGTTGTCGTGCGACGGTACGCTGATGGGCGAGACGATGTCACGCGCCAGGATCCGGTCCAGCGCGCTGCGCAAGGCGACTTGTTCGATGGCCTGTACCGGCGTGACGAAGGCGTTGATGATTGCCTGCGCCCGATCGACCGGCAGTGCTTCAGGATCGAAGGTGGCGAGGTTGCGGGTCAGGTCGTGCAGGGTACGGTTTGGCTGGGTCATGGCAATCGGTAAAAATCAGGAGTCGTGCAGGACGTTGCGCGGCCGGAAGCCAGATGGCCCGCTCAGTGGACCTTAGCGGGCGTCGAGCAGCCGCAGTTCTTCCAGGGTGTTGATGTTGCGAAAAGCGGCTTCGTCGTCGAAATGAACTCGCGCTACCGCCAGCGAGGCGAACCATGCATCGATCTTGCGCCCCCCTTCCTGCAGGTAGGTAGAGAGGTGCGGCAACAGCATGGTCTTGAGCAGGCAGAACACGGGGTGCGGTTGCAGCGTGGCGCCGTCGCCCGTGACTGCCATTGCCACATCCGCATCCTCGGCCTGCAGGCCCTGCAGCAGACGCGCCACCAGGTCTGTCGGCATGAACGGCGAGTCGCACGGCGCGGTCACCAGCAGCGGCGTCTCGCAATGCATCAGCCCGGTCTGCAAGCCCGCCAGCGGACCGGCGAAACCGGTCATCGCATCGGGCCACACTTGCAGGCCGAAGGCTTCATAGGCCGCCAGATTCTGGTTGGCGTTGATCAGGACGTCATCGACCTGGGGTTGCAACCGGTGCAGCACGTGCAGCGCCATAGGCATGCCGCGAAACGACTGCAGGCCCTTGTCCACCGTGCCCATGCGTGAGCCGCGGCCACCTGCCAGGATCAGGCCGGTAATCGCAATTGATTCGATACCGGTAGGTTCGCTCGTCATCCGTCAGCCTCCGATGTAAGACATTTCGACCTTGCGGTTTGTCGCGGACGAAAGGCCTTCAGTATTGATGGTCCGCAGTTCGGAGTAGCGGTCGGTACGGGCGCGCCATAGGTGCGCGACGACGGTCAAGATCTCGGCGTCGCTGTGTCCGGCGCGCATCAGGGCGCGCAGGTCGTGGCCGGCATCGGCAAACAAGCACGTATAGAGCTTGCCCTCGGTCGAGAGTCTGGCGCGCGAGCAATCTCCGCAGAAGGACTGGGTGACGCTGGAGATCACGCCGATCTCGCCACCGCCATCCTGGTAGCGCCAGCGCTGCGCCGTCTCGCCGGCATAATTCGCCGGGATGGCGATGAGGGGCATGCTCTCGCCGATGCGGCGCACCACCTCCGCGGAGGGGATGACCTCGTCCATTTTCCAGCCGTTGCTGGCGCCCACGTCCATGTACTCGATGAAGCGAAGGATGAACGGCGAGTCCTTGAAGTGGCGGGCCATCGGCACGATCTGGTCGTCGTTCATTCCGCCCTTGACCACCATGTTGACCTTGATCGGGCCGAGCCCGACCTGATGCGCGATCTCCAGCCCGTGGAGCACGTCCGCTACCGGAAAATCCACATCGTTCATGCGCTGGAAAGTGGTCTCGTCGAGCGCATCGAGCGACACCGTCACGCGCTTGAGACCCGCGTCTTTGAGCGACTGCGCCTTCTTCGCCAGCAGGGAGCCGTTGGTGGTCAGCGTCAGGTCCAGCGGCTGGCCGGAGACCGTGGTCAGCGAGGCGAGCATCTCGACCAGCTTTTCCAGGTGCTTGCGCAGCAACGGTTCGCCGCCGGTCAGGCGAATCTTTTCAACGCCGTGGGCGACGAACAGTTTCGCGACGCGCGTGATTTCCTCGAATGACAGCAGCGACGTTTGCGGCAGGAAGGCGTAGTCCTTGTCGAAGACGTCTTTCGGCATGCAATAGACGCAGCGGAAGTTGCAGCGATCGGTGACCGAAATGCGCAGGTCGTGCAGTGGTCGTCCGAGCGTGTCGCCCAACAGGCCGGTCGCTGCTTCGAGCTGTGACGGAATGACGGGAACGCGTTGCAGATAACGGTGGTCGGCCAGGGGGATTACTTTGTCAGTCATGGGTTGCTTCCGTGCGGCCAATCAGATGCCAGTGGAATACGATACCACGAGCCCTGCAAGGCCACAGGCGAACAGCACCTTGATGGTGCCCTCCTTGAAGCGCAGCATTGCGATAGCGGCGCCAACCGCGACGGCAACACCGATCCAGTCCCATTGCGCCAGCGCGGCATCGGTGCGAAAGGTATGCCGCGCAAAGAATACGGCAAGGCTTACGATGACGCCGACGACCGCAGCCGAAATGCCGGTCAGCGGCGCGGTCAGCCGAAGATCGTCGCGGCTGGCTTCGACCACCGGACCGCCGGCCAGGATGAAGATGAACGAAGGCAGGAACGTGAAGTACGTCGCCACGCAGGCGCCGGTAATGGCGGCCACGGCCGCACCGCCAGCGCTGTTCCAGCCGCCCAGGAAACCGACGAAGGTGACGATCATGATCAGCGGGCCGGGCGTTGTTTCGCCAAGTGCCAGTCCATCGATCATCTGCGCCGCGCTCAGCCAGTGGAAATGATCGACCGCCCCCTGATACACATAGGGCAGCACCGCATACGCGCCGCCGAAGGTCAGCAAGGCGGCCTTGGTAAAGAACCAGGCGATCTGCGCCATCGTACCCTGCACTCCACCCACCCAGGCAATGAGTAGCCAGGCAGAGACGCCCATGATGATGCCGACCCCGATTACCCGCAGCATCCGGGCCCAGGAAAATTGCGCATGCGTTGGCGTCGGTGTGGTGTCGTCGATCAGGGCCGGTCCGGCCGGTTTGCTGCCCTTGGCATGGCTGCCTCCGATCCTGAAATGCAGCGGCAGGAATCGCCCGCCGAGCGCGCCCAGACCTGCCGCCGCCAGTACGATCAGGGGGAAGGGCACATGCAGGACGGCGATCGCAACAAACGCCGCGACGGCGATGGCGATCAGCCAGCCGTTCTTCAGCGATCGGGTACCGATGCGCCAGGCTGCCGCCAGCACGATGGCCACCACCGCCGGCTTGACGCCGTACAGGATGGCAGCGATGGCTGGGACGGACCCGAAGACCAGGTAGATCCACGACAGCCCGATCAGGATCAGCAGCGAGGGCAGGACAAACAGCACGCCAGCCATGATGCCGCCCCGGGTGCGATGCAACAGCCAGCCGATATAAATTGCCAACTGCGTTGCTTCAGGCCCTGGCAACAGCATGCAGTAGTTCAGAGCATGCAGAAAGCGTTGCTCGGAAATCCAGCGGCGCTTCTTGACGAGTTCCTCATGCATCAGGGCGATTTGTCCGGCCGGACCGCCGAAGCTGATGCACCCGAGCTTGAGCCAGTAGCGAAAGGCTTCACCGAAGCTGACGGACGCTGGCGCGGATGGCGGGGCCGGGGGAAGGGGAAGGGGCATGGTTGCAGTCCTGCCTTGAAATGGAAGATCGGACGACGAAAAAACGGGAAGCCGAAGCTTCCCGTTTGGGTTCCAGAGTTTAACCCGGAGCATGGTGCTGTCGCTAGAGGCCGTCGCTTAGCGGGTCTCGATCTGCACCAGCGGCTCGGCCGGTGGCGGTGGCGCCTGTTTCGGCTCACGACCCAGGCGCACCGGTACACTGGTGCTTTCGGCAGCTTGCTGTGCAGCGCGCAGCTTCTCAGGATCGGTCGATGCCAGGACCAGACCGGCCGAACCCAGCACCTGCTGCAATTCCTCGACCGGCATCGGTGCCGGAGCAATCACAACCGGGGCAGCGGCCACAACCGGAGCAGTGGCCACAACCGGAGCGGGCGCCACCGGAGCGTGTACAACTGGCTCAGGTACAACCGGGATAGCGGCTTCCGCGACCGGAGCGGGCTCGGGTGCTGGTGCCGATACGAACACAGGCGCAGGGACGGCAAATGGCGCTTCAGCCGGGGCTGCTGCGAGCACTGCCGGGGTCTCGATGACGACTGGCACGGCAACAGGCGTTGCTGCCGGCGCGATTGGCTGCACCGCTTCGGGAACGGCTGCTCCAACTTCCATTGCTGGTGCTACTGCAACAACCGGAGCAACTGGAGCAACCGCTTCGACTTTCGCGATGGCTGGCGCCGGGTCCTCGGCATGGACCGGCGCTACTGCTGCCGGCTCCGGCAGGCGATCCGTAACCCGCGCCACTTCTTGCGGAATCAACGGTGCCGCCATTGCATTGCTCAAGGCCGACGGTGTCGCAGAAACGCGGGAGACTTGCGGTTCTGCGTTGTCATCAGCGCTGACAATCGCTTCGGCAAACGGCATCGGTACCATGCTTGGACGGACGGCCGGTACGTCGGCGGCTGCTTCCAGCGTGGTCGAGTCGATCGATTCACTCTCCGCTACCGATGCTTCATCGGATGCAGCCCCGCCTTCGACTGCTTCACCACCATCACGTTCGCGGCGGTTACGGTTGCGACCGCCACGACGACGACGACGGCGACGCTGCTCCTCAGTCTGCGCACCACCTTCACCATCGATACCATCGGCGCCAGCACCATCCTCTGCCAGATCGAGATCTGCATTGGTAGCGGCATCAGACTGAACCGTCAATCCGGCATTCGCCATTCCGGCTGCGACGGCAGCACCGCCCAGTGTAACGGCAGCACCGCTCAGTGCAATGGCGGTCGTTCCTGCCAGTACATCCGTGTCTTGCAGCAGCTCGTCTCGTTCGCCCTTGGCAACCACATCCTTACGATCTTCACGCGGTGGACGGGGGGTGCGCTCGCGGCGGGCTTCCGACGGTTCACGTGCTTCGCGCGGCTCGCGCGGTTCACGCGGCTCGCGTGCTTCCTTAGGCTCACGCGGTTCACGCGGTGGGCGTGGCGCCCGCGGTTGCGGCGCCTCGGTTGCGGTACCGGTCATTGGACCAGCCTTGGCGGTCTCGTCACGACCCGGGGCGGCAGCGCCGTCCCGCTCTTCACGTTCACGTCCTCCACGTCCGCCACGGCTGCGGCCACGCGGGCCTCGGCTACTGCGCTCGCCACGATCGCGCATCTGCGCCGGACGATCGGCAACGACTGGCGCCGTCACGACCGCCGCCGGTACTACTACCGGCTTCTTGATGAAGAAATTCAGGATCTTGGTGAAAAATCCTTCTTCGGCTGGCGCCATCTGCACGGGCGTAACCGGTGCCACCACGACTTCAACCGGGGTGCGGTCGACGATCGGTGCCGGCTGATCCGGCGTGATGCCCTTGACCATGGCTTCCTGGCGTGGCTTGGCTTCTTCCTTCTGGCGCTTGCTGTAGCTGATGTCGGTTTCGGCTTCTTCGGCCATCAGGTAACTGGCCTGCACTTCTTCCAGTCGGGCATCGTCATGCTTGATGCGCTCGAGCTTGTAATGCGGTGTTTCCAGATGCTTGTTCGGGATCATGATGATGCCGACCCGATGACGGGTCTCGATCTTCAGAATCTCGCCGCGCTTTTCATTGAGCAGGAACGCAGCGACATCGACCGGCGCCTGAATGTGGATGGCGGCCGAATTTTCCTTCATCGCTTCTTCCTGAATGATCCGCAACACTTGTAGCGCGGAAGACTCTGTATCGCGGATGTGTCCGGTGCCGTTGCAGCGCGGGCAGGTCACATGACTGCCTTCGGACAGCGACGGGCGCAGGCGCTGACGCGACAGTTCCATCAGGCCGAAGCGCGAGATTTTGCCCATCTGGACGCGGGCGCGGTCGAAGTGCAGCGCGTCCTTCAGGCGGGTTTCGACTTCGCGCTGGTTCTTGGCGACTTCCATGTCGATGAAGTCGATGACGATGAGGCCACCCAGATCGCGCAGGCGCAACTGACGGGCGACTTCTTCGGCGGCTTCGCAATTGGTGTTGAAGGCCGTGGTCTCGATGTCGCTGCCACGAGTGGCGCGGGCCGAGTTGACGTCCACCGACACCAGGGCTTCGGTGTGATCAATCACGATGGCGCCACCGGACGGCAACGGTACGGTGCGAGAGTACGCGGTTTCAATCTGATGCTCGATCTGGAAACGCGAAAACAGCGGCACATCGTCGCGGTATCGCTTGACCCGGTGCACCATGTCCGGCATCACGTGGCTCATGAACTGCTGAGCCTGCTCATAGATGTCGTCAGTATCGATCAGGATTTCGCCGATGTCAGGCTGGAAGTAGTCGCGGATCGCGCGGATCACCAACGACGATTCCTGATAGATCAGGAATGCGCCGGAAGCCGATGAACCGGCGCCTTCGATGGCGCGCCACAATTGCATCAGGTAGTTCAGATCCCACTGCAGTTCATCGACGTTGCGGCCGATGCCAGCGGTACGTGCAATGACCGACATGCCGGTCGGCAAGTCGAGCTTGTCCATGGTCTCGCGCAATTCCTGGCGATCTTCACCTTCAACCCGGCGCGATACACCGCCACCGCGTGGATTGTTCGGCATCAGGACGAGATAGCGACCGGCCAGCGAGACGAACGAGGTCAGGGCAGCGCCCTTGTTGCCGCGTTCTTCCTTTTCGACCTGGACCATGATTTCCTGGCCTTCGAGCAGGGCATCCTTGATCGACGCGGTGCGGACATCGACGCCTTCCTTGAAATAGGTGCGGGCGACTTCCTTAAAGGGCAGAAAGCCGTGGCGCTCTTCGCCATAACTGACGAAGCAGGCTTCGAGCGAGGGCTCGATGCGGGTGATGACGCCCTTGTAGATGTTGGACTTGCGTTGTTCGCGTCCGGTGGTTTCGATATCGATATCGATCAGTTTCTGACCGTCGACAATGGCCACGCGCAATTCTTCTTGCTGCGTCGCGTTAAACAACATGCGTTTCATTTTTTTGACTCCGTGGCTCGTAGACCATCTTTAATGCCAGATCAGCGCAGGTCGATGCCCGCTTGGAACGATGAGCATGCAATCGGTCATGCCGCCAGCTAACGTGTGCTGCCGTGGCGAAGCGCCATGGCAGCAATCAACGGTTGTGGTCAGTGTGACCGGTACATATCCGATCCAGGCGATGACAGGACCACCGCTGGTGCAGCAAAAGTACAGGGATGTACGCGAGGGCGAGATGCCTGGGGAGGGAATTGCCTTGGCGGGCGGGCTCAATGTACGACCCTTGAGCACACCACGGGGCGCGGATGCGATCGAACTCGGGCCGAGTGCGCGCCGGTTTTGCCGCACACGGATCGAACGACTCGCGGGTGCCGCACAACGGGTGACCATCTTTGTCGAAGCGAGCCACCTTGGGCTTCGCGCCGAATCGGCATAGAGGTCCTACCACATCAACCGGCAAGCTCCCGAAAGCCGTGAGCTTGCCAGACTTATCCTTACATTCCAGACTGTCAAGTCCACCATCCCTGCGAGCGGCCCGATTACATCACCGGTGCGACCCTGGCCCGCGCGAGGATGGTGCGTACACATCTTTTCCATCCAATTTGCAACTTGGCGAGGCTGATGGAGGCGCCCCTGTGTAGAATGTGATTTTTATTCTTACACCAGCCGTGGTTTTGTAACCACTGCGAAACAATTATATATTCAAAATGAAGGACTTAGCGAGATTTTCTGGCAAAGAGGCTCAAAGCTTGCCGCCCCCGATGACGGTGCCCGTCCCGCTCCAAGTCCAGCTCCTCAAGATTTCCGAGGAAGAGGCCGGTCAACGGATCGATAATTTCCTTCTGAGAATCTGCAAAGGGGTTCCAAAAAGCCATATCTATCGGGTGTTGCGCTCTGGCGAAGTGCGCGTCAATAAGGGCCGCATCGACCAGACCTATCGCCTGGAAGAAGGCGACGTCGTGCGCGTGCCACCTGTACGCGTGGCTGAAAAGGTGGTGTCGATGGCACCGGGCGCCGAATTTGCGATCCTGTTTGAAGATGCTCACCTGCTGATCATCGATAAGCCGGCCGGCGTCGCCGTTCATGGCGGCTCGGGTGTCAGCTATGGCGTCATCGAACAACTGCGTGCGTCCCGTCCCGACGCAAAATTCCTGGAACTGGTCCATCGCCTTGACCGCGATACCTCCGGCATCCTCCTGCTGGCGAAAAAGCGCTCGGCATTGACCAATCTGCATGAACAGATGCGCGATGGTGTCACGGACAAGCGTTACCTGGTGCTGGTGCATGGAAACTGGCAAAATTCCCGGCAACATATCAAGTTGCCGCTGCATAAATATACCGCTGCCGATGGCGAGCGACGGGTGCGGGTGCAGGCCGACGGCATGGCCTCGCATACGGTGTTCAGTCTGCTCCGGCGCTATGGTCCCTACGCGCTCCTGGAGGCGGAGCTGAAAACAGGTCGGACCCACCAGATCCGAGTCCATCTGGCCTCCAGCGGGTTTGCCATCGCCGGCGACGACAAGTATGGCGACTTTGCCCTGAACCGCATATTGCAGAAGGCTGACGGTAATCGCATTGCATTCAAGCGCATGTTCCTGCATGCCCACCAGATCACGTTCATCCATCCGGACACGGGCGCACCGACGACGCTGAATGCGCCGCTTCCCGACGAATGCGAGCGGTTTCTGAAAAGCCTGTCGGCAACTTCGGCCGCGTGAGACACTTCGCGCTGCGTCTGCGCCGCATTTCCATCACAATCGAGTCAGTTCCTGGATCGACCTGCATGCAGGCGTGTAATTCACACGCCTGCCGCTGGATGGCGACGGCTGCGAATCCCCAGTAAAAAAGAGTGAAGTACGCAAACAACACCGCTGCTCGTATTCCGAGCTGCTTGGTCGCGACTTCCGTTGACATGACAGAACCGAAGGAGTCGGCAGGAAATCTGCCGTGACACATGGCAAGAAAGCAATTTGACCTGATCGTGTTCGATTGGGACGGCACATTGATGGACAGCACGTCAACGATCGTAAAGTGCATACAGGCGGCGGCGCGCGACCTTGGGTTACCCGTGCCGAATCGCAAGGCCGCATCCTATGTGATCGGACTGGGCTTGCAGGATGCCATGCAGGCGGCCATACCTGACCTTGATCCGATCCACTATCCGCGAATGGTAGAGCGCTATCGTTATCATTACCTTGGCAAGGATCATGAGCTGACCTTGTTCGATGGCGTGCGCGAGATGTTGACTGACTTGGCGCAGCAGGGTTATTTCCTTGCCGTGGCGACGGGCAAGAGCAGGGTCGGACTCAACCGGGCCCTGCACGCCGCAAAGCTTCTGTCTGCCTTTGATGCCACCCGATGTGCGGATGAAACCTTTTCCAAGCCGAACCCGGCCATGCTGCAGGAACTGACGCGGGAACTGGGACAGGACGTCAAGCGCACGTTGATGATCGGCGATACCACCCACGATCTGCAGATGGCCATCAATGCCGGCGCGGGCGGGGTGGCGGTGCAATATGGCGCCCACTCGGTGAGCGAACTGACGGCACTGAAGCCATTGTTCTCCGCCGGTTCGGTGGCAGAGTTGCACGCCTGGCTGATCGGCAATGCCTGAGTATCGACGCCATGACTGACATCGCGATTTGTGACTCGGTTGCAGTGGAGGAGGGTGGCATGGGAATCCGCTTCCCCGTTACCGCCTTTGGCGGCGACGCGACCGGTTTCGTGGTGCGCTTCCAGGGTGTGGCGCACGCCTACCTGAACCGTTGCGCCCACATTCCGATCGAGCTCGACTGGGCCCAGGGCGAATTTTTCGAGTCCAGCGGGCTTTACCTGATGTGCGCCACCCACGGAGCAATCTATCTGCCGGAATCGGGCCGTTGCGCGGGTGGGCCGTGTCGGGGAGGACGGCTACACAAGATCAGCGTGCAGGAAAAGGATGGACAGATCTTTTGGCAGCCCGATGACCGCGTCCAGCCGGCGCGCGCGTAAGATGTAAGCCGTAACTATTTTCCCCCTGAATTTTAATCTGAAGCAATGAGCTATTCCCATGAATGAAAACGATCCGATCGCCCAGCAACCCGTGCCGCCGCAACCTTACCCGACCAGGAAGGACGGCTGGGAGCGCGACTTGCTGGAAAAGCTGGCGTTCGCATCCCTGAAAGAACAGCGCGCACGTCGCCGTTGGGGTATCTTTTTCAAGCTCGCTACGCTTGCAGTGGTGTGCGTTGGGATCTGGCTGGCTGTTGATTACGGCAACGCCGATACCGAGACCGTCGGCGCGCACACGGCGCTGATCGAAATCGACGGCACGATCGAGGCCGGTGGCGGCAGCGGTGCCGCCGACTCCGTCATCCCGGCGCTCAACCGCGCTTACGCCGATACCGACTCTGTGGGTGTCATTCTGCGCATCAACAGCCCGGGCGGCAGCCCGGTACAAGCCGGCATGATCAACGACGAGATGCAGCGCTTGCGCAAGGCATTTCCGCAAAAGCCGCTCTACGTGGTGGTCGATGAGATGTGCGCATCGGGCGGCTATTACATCGCCGCCGGCGCTGACAAGATATTCGTCAACAAGGCGAGCATTGTCGGCTCGATCGGCGTTCTGATGGATGGCTTCGGTTTCACCGGCCTGATGGACAAGGTCGGCGTCGAGCGGCGCCTGCTGACGGCCGGCGAAAACAAGGGTTTCCTGGATCCGTTCAGTCCGCAGACGGCCAAGCAGAAAGACTATGCGCAGGTGATGCTCAACGAGATCCATCAGCAGTTCATTTCGGTGGTCCGCAAGGGACGCGGTACCCGCCTGAAGGAGACGCCGGATACCTTTTCCGGCCTGTTCTGGAGCGGCGCCCAGGCGGTGGAGCTCGGTCTGGCTGATGGCTTCGGTACGGTCAACAGCGTGGCGCGACTCGAGCTCAAGGCCGAGGACATCGTTGACTACACTCAGCACGAAGGCCTGTCCGAACGCGTCCTGAAAAAATTTGGCGCCGCCGTGGGCGCCGGTGCGCTCAAGGCCATGAGCGCGGGCGCCACGCCAGCACTCAAATAATGGCGACCAATCGATTTTTCCTTGCAACTTAAGAAGTGCGACTTATAGTGAATTGCAAGATGTCGCCTGGTGTGATCGCCACGGCGACCGGATTCCGGGAAAGTGCTCAGTCGTTTTCCTGCGCCAGGCACGCATCGACGATGCTGCATTGAGGAATTTTCAATTCCTCGTTCACTGCCCTTGCAACGGGCGCACTTGACGGCGGCTGCGGTCGCCGTCTGGCGCTGTACGGTGCCAAGCCCGTATCCGGTCCATTACATTCCTCACGCCGTTCTACTGTCCCAGCAACAGGAACACGCTTGGTTTGCGCTGAAAGTCGGGCCCCTTGCCGGCCGCTAATGCGGTCTTCCATTGGGACGCTGCTCTGGTGATAATCGATTCCGACTGCAGGGTCAGATCGGTGGCAACGCAGATCAGCGTGGTCCCCGCGCACTGTTCTGCCAGGGCCATGAGCATGGCGCTGTTTCGGTACGGGGTTTCGATGAAGAGTTGGGTCTGTTTTTCCTGCCGTGAACGCAGCTCCAGCTCCTTGAGTCGCCGGGCGCGTAGCGCGGCGTCGACCGGCAGGTAGCCGTTGAAGGCAAAGCTCTGGCCGTTCAGGCCGCTGGCCATGACTGCAAGCAGGAGCGACGACGGTCCGACCAAGGGCCGCACCACGACCCCGTGTGCGTGGGCCAGTCGTACCAGATTTGCGCCCGGGTCCGCCACTGCCGGCACACCGGCTTCCGAAATCAGGCCGGCATCCCTTCCCGCAAGCAGCGGCGCCAGCAGCCCAGACAATGCTGTGTCGGGCGTGTTGACGTTGAGTTCGGTAATCTGAATTTCCTGCAGCGGCAGGGCCAGGCCATGAGCTGCCGCAATCAGTTTCAGGAATGCGCGTGTGGTCTTGGCATTTTCGGCAATGAAGTGGGACAGCCTTGCGGTGACCCGCTGGACTTGCAGCGGGATGACGTGATCGAGCGGCTGGAGAACCTCGGCTGGTTCGGCGCCGAGGGTATTGGGAATAAGGTAAAGGATACCGGACATGGCCTGCAATTCTCAGATGGTTGGGTGGTAGGCTGCCTCGCGACGCACGGGCATGTTCCAAACGCGTACGCCAAATACGTGATGGCGACAGTCAGACAGATGGCAGCTGGAAGAATGATACGCCGGCGCGCTGGAGCATGCCGCAGAGAGAAATAAGCGGCAATCCGGTCAGGGCGGTGGGATCAGTTGATTCGATCCTGGCGATCAGCGCAATGCCAAGCCCCTCGTTCTTGGCACTGCCGGCGCAATCATAGGGCTGCTCGATACGCAGATAGGCATCCAGGGATGCATCGGGCAGATCACGAAAGGTTACCGTGGTTGCCACCGAGTCAATCTGTGCCGCTTCGGGGATGGAGCGGCGCGTGTCCCAGAGGCAAAGAGCAGTATGAAAGACCACACTGCGGCCACGCATTTTCTGTAATTGCGCGAGGGCCCTGGCATGCGTGCCGGGTTTCCCGATCTGCTCGCCGTCGAGCGTCGCCACCTGGTCTGACCCTATGATCAATGCGTCAACCCTGCCACCCGAGATAGCCGCGGCCTTCTCTTTAGCCAGACGCAATGCCGTCGCTTCCGGCGTTTCCCCCTCGAGCGGACTCTCGTCGATGTCAGGTACCACGACGTCGAAAGGAAGGCACAGGCGGGAAAGCAGGCTGTGGCGATAACTGGAGCTGGATGCCAGAATCAGGCGGGGTGCAGGTGTCGCTGGAAAAAGGGGCATGGAACGGCGGCGATAAAGTCAACGTATGTGGAATGAAAGACGCGGTTCGCCACCAAAATATCGCGCACGGCATTTGTAGAGCAGTACTGCTTTGACGATTTGCGCAAAAGTCTGCTATTATCGCAGGTTTTCCGGATTCGACTTCTGCCATGATCGCTATTGCAATTGATGCGTTCGATTTCGGTCGACTCAAGGAGCGCCGCGACGGCGATCTGCCCGTCTCGCAGTTGCCCCGTCTGATGAAGGAATGTGTCGATGGCGAAGGCAGCTTGCGCTGGGCGCTACGCGGCGGCACGCACGAAAGTGGCTACCCTGAATTGAATTTGCAGGTCAGCGGCGCGGTGAATCTAATCTGCCAGCGTTGTCTCAAGCCGTTCAGTTTCGAGGTTGCTTCGGAATCGATTCTGGTGCTGGCGCACGACGAAGCGCAGGCAGACCAGATCGAGGCAATGCTGGAAGATGACGATATGGATGTCATCGTCGGATCCAAAGCGCTCGACATGGTCGCTCTGATCGAGGACGAGGCGCTGCTTGCCATCCCACAGGCGCCCAAACACACGCAGTGCCCGGCCGCGCTAGTCGTCGCTGAGGAAGCAGTTGCAAGTAATCCATCGCCTTTCGCGATGTTAAAGAATCTCAAGCATTGAGCGCACGGGAGCGTGCAACCAGGCTTGCAGGAATTTTCGGTGCTTCCCAGGATGGGGGTGTCGAATGTGTTAAAATTTCAGAACTTTTGGTTAGGAGTTATCATGGCTGTTCAGCAAAATAAGAAGTCCCCTTCAAAGCGTGGCATGCACCGTTCGCACGATTTCCTGGTTGCACCGCAATTGGCAGTCGAGCCAGTCACTGGTGAGACGCACATGCGTCACCATATCAGCCCAAGCGGTTACTACCGCGGCCGCAAAGTCTTGAAGACGAAAAACGACGAGTAACAACGCTTCGTTGCACGACATGAATAAGCGGCGGCCCGAATCTTCACTTCGCGCCGCTTTTTCATATCCGCTTCAACAGTTCCTGGATTCAACGGCTTTTCGATACTCGCGCGGATCCCCTCGCGTCATTTTGAATCATCCCGACTCTGGCCCATCATGCGGTTAAGGCAGGGTTCTGAATCAAAACAATGACAATTAAAATTTCCATCGATTGCATGGGCGGGGATCATGGTCCGGCAGTCACGCTCCCGGCAGCTATTTCATTTCTCGCGCGTGAACCTGACGTCGAGCTGATCCTGGTGGGTCCGGTCGAATTGATCGAGATGCAATTACAACGCCTGGCAGCCGCACAGCATCCGCGGCTGACAGTCGTTAACGCTACCGAGATCGTGACGATGGACGATTCTCTTGAAGTTGCCTTGCGCCGCAAGAAGGATTCGTCCATGCGGGTGGCGATCACATTGGTCAAGGAAGGCCGCGCCCATGCCTGCGTATCGGCGGGTAATACCGCGGCCCTGATGGCGGTGTCGCGCTATGTGCTCAAGACCATCCCCGGCGTCGATCGCCCCGCGATCTGCACGCTCATTCCCAACCAGAAGGACCGGCCGACCTACATGCTGGACCTGGGTGCGAATGTCGATTGCGAACCGCATCACCTGCACCAGTTTGCCCTGATGGGTTCGGCCCTGGTGAGTGCCATCGAAGGCAAGGCCCGGCCCACCGTTGGCTTGCTCAATGTGGGCGAAGAAGATATCAAAGGCAATGACTTGGTGAAGCAGACGGCGAATCTGCTGCGCGCCGATCATGCCAGAGGCATCCTGAACTTTTACGGCAACGTCGAAGGCAACGACATCTTCGAAGGCACCACGGACATCGTCGTCTGCGACGGCTTCGTGGGCAACGTGGTCCTCAAGGCGTCCGAAGGCCTGGGCCGGTTCGTTAAGAACGCATTGACAGCTGAATTCAAGCGCACACCGATCAACATGCTCGGCGCCTTGATCGCACGGGGCGCCATCAAGGCTTTCTCGCGCCGTATGAATCCCTCGCGCTACAATGGCGCCAGCCTTCTTGGCCTGCGCGGCCTGGTGTTCAAAAGCCATGGCGGCGCCGATGCGTATGGCTATGAATGGGCCATCAAACGCGCATTTGATGCGGCAAAATACGATGTACTGGCCCAGATTTCATTGAGCATCGCTGAATTGATGCCGCTTGTTGATCCCGCGCCGAACCCTGAGAACGGACTGCATGCAGCCGAGCTCGACCAAAAGAAAATCGCATGAATTCCTACAGTAAAATCATCGGCACCGGCAGTTTCCTGCCACCCCGGCGCGTCACCAATGCCGAACTGACTGAACTGCTTGGCGCCGACGGCATCGAGACCTCGGATGAGTGGATCTTTTCGCGCAGTGGAATCTTGGCGCGTCATTACGTGGAGCCAGGCGTGCTGGCCAGCGACCTCGGCGTCCAAGCCGGATTGCGCGCGATCGCCGCCGCCGGACTCGCTGCCAATGACATCGACCTGATCATCGTCGCGACATCGACTTCGGACCATGCGGGCGGTTTCCCCAGTACGGCCTGCATCGTCCAGCGCAAGCTTGGCATCACCAACGACGGCGCGGCGCTCGATGTCCAGGCGGTATGCAGCGGCTTTGTCTATGCTATGGCAGTTGCCGACAGCTTCATCAAATCGGGTGCACACAAGAACGCGCTCATCATCGGCGCGGAAGTGTTTTCCCGAATCCTCGATTTCAAGGACCGCGCCACCTGCGTCCTGTTTGGCGATGGCGCCGGCGCAGTCGTCATGACCGCATCGTCCGAGCCCGGCGTTCTGGCTTCGAAGCTGCACGCCGACGGCCGCTATGCCGACATCCTGTGCGTACCAGGCAACGTCAGCAATGGCGCGCTAGCCGGCAGCGCGTATCTGCACATGGATGGGCCGGCGGTCTTCAAACTCGCCGTGTCGGTACTGGAAAAAGTAGCGATCGAAACCCTCAATGCAGCCAGGTTGCAGTCGTCCGAGATCGACTGGCTAGTGCCGCACCAGGCCAACATCCGCATCATGCAGAGCACCGCCCGCAAGTTGGGGCTGCCACCGGAAAAAATGGTGGTGACGGTCGATCAGCACGGCAATACCTCGGCGGCATCGATTCCGCTGGCGCTGGACCAGGCCGTGCGCGACGGCCGCATTCGGCCCGGCCACAACGTCCTGATGGAAGGTGTCGGTGGCGGCTTCACCTGGGGCGCCGTACTGGTGTGCATGTAATCGACCGGTGAGGTCGGCGGGTCAGTTCGCCCGCAATTGGTTCCCTATCTTTGAATCTTTGAATCGAGTCAGATCCATGATCAAGTTCGCATTTGTTTTTCCAGGGCAGGGCTCGCAGGCGATCGGCATGCTCAATGCATTCGCTGATAACGCAGCCGTGCGCGAGACGGTCGCCGAAGCATCGGCGGCATTGCAGTTCGACCTAGGCGCGTTGATTGCAACAGGGCCGAAGGAGGCGCTCGACCTCACCACCAATACCCAGCCCGTCATGCTGACTGCGGCCGTAGCGTTCTACCGTGCCTGGATCGTGGCCGGCGGCGCCGTACCTGCTCTCGTTGCCGGACATAGCTTGGGCGAATACTCGGCATTGGTCGCCGCCGGTGTCATCAGCTTTGCCGATGCCGTACCGCTGGTGCGTTTTCGTGCGCAGGCGATGCAGGAAGCGGTGCCGGTCGGCGCGGGCGGCATGGCAGCCATCCTTGGACTTGCCGATGAAGACGTGCGCGCGGTCTGCAGGGAGGCGGCACAGGGCGAGGTAGTCGAGGCGGTCAACTACAACGCACCGTTGCAAGTCGTCATTGCCGGTGCCAGGGATGCGGTCGATCGCGCCTGTGAACTGGCGAAGGCGCGCGGTGCGAAGCGCGCCCTGTTCTTGTCGGTGTCGGCGCCATTCCATTCCACCCTGCTGCAGCCGGCCTCGTTGCGTCTGAGTGAATACCTGGCGCCACTGAACTTCAACGCACCGTCGATCGACTTGATCAATAACGTCGATGTTGCCATCGTCAGGGATGTTGAAGGCATCAAGGATGCGCTGGTGCGCCAGGCTGCCAGTCCCGTTCGCTGGGTAGAGACGGTACAAGCCATTGCCCGTGACGGCGTGACCCACCTGGTCGAATGCGGTCCCGGAAAAGTCCTGACCGGCTTGACCAAGCGGATCGACCCTGCGTTGACAGGCGAGGCGATCATCGATCCGGCATCGCTTGAAAAAATCCTGGAGCTGCTGAAATGACCTCGTCTTCAATCCCGACCTCCATGGCGCTCGACAAACACGTAGCGCTCGTGACTGGTGCCTCGCGGGGTATCGGCCGCGCGATCGCTCTTGAATTTGCGCGCCAGGGTGCCACCGTGATCGGTACCGCGACCTCCGAGGCTGGAGCAGTCGCGATTACCGAAGCATTGCAAGGCATTCGTCCGGACTTCGGCAAGGGCGTGGTCCTGAACGTCAACGATGTCGCAGCCTGTGCCGCAGTCGTCGATGCCATTCAGAAGGAATATGGTGGGCTGGCGATCCTCGTCAACAATGCCGGCATCACGCATGACCAGTTGGCCATGCGCATGAAGGAGGAAGAGTGGGATGCCGTCATCGCCACCAACCTGACGGCGGTTGCACGCCTGTCGCGCGCCGTCCTGCGTGGAATGATGAAGGCAAAGCATGGGCGTATCATCAATATCACATCGGTCGTCGGCTCGGCTGGCAATGCCGGCCAGATGAACTATGCTGCGGCAAAAGCGGGCGTGGCCGGCATGAGCCGGGCGCTGGCCCGTGAAATTGGCAGCCGTAACATCACGGTGAACTGCATTGCACCTGGATTCATCGATACCGACATGACCAAGGCGTTGAACGAACAGCAGATGGCCGGCCTGTTGCAGCAAATTCCGCTCGGGCGCTTCGGTTTGCCTGAAGACATCGCAGCCGCCGCCAGTTTCCTGGCATCGGCGCAGGCTGGTTACATCACGGGCACGACCTTGCATGTCAACGGTGGCATGTACATGAGCTGAAATCAAAAGCCAAAAGCTAATTTTTGTCGCGCAAACCTGATAAAATGCGCGCACTTTCTGTAACCACACTGGAGTTCAAACCATGTCCGATATCGAACAACGCGTTAAAAAAATAGTCGCCGAGCAACTTGGTGTTGCTGAAGCCGACATCAAGATCGAATCGTCATTCGTGGATGATCTGGGTGCCGATTCGCTCGATACCGTTGAGCTGGTGATGGCGCTGGAAGACGAATTCGAAATGGAAATCCCGGATGAGCAAGCTGAGAAGATCACCACTGTGCTACAAGCGATCGACTATGCAAAGGCGCACGTAAAAGCAGCGTAATGCATGGCTCTACACAAGTCGTCTCGCGCTTGCACCAGTCCTAGGAGAATTGATTGAGTCGTTCACGTCAACGCCGCGTTGTCATCACCGGTTTGGGATGCGTTTCACCGGTTGGCAACACATTGTCTGAATCGTGGAACGCGGTCGTCGAAGGTCGCTCGGGAATTGCGACCATCACCAAATTCGACGCGACCCCGTTCACCACCCACTTCGCGGGCGAAGTCAAAGGGTTCCGCATTGAAGATTATATCCCTGCCAAAGAAGCACGCCACATGGATACCTTCATTCATTACGGACTGGCTGCCGGCATGCAGGCGATGCAGGATTGCGGCCTGGAAGTCACCCCTGAAAATGCGACACGTATCGGCGTCATCGTAGGTTCCGGAATCGGTGGCCTGCCGCTGATCGAGGAAACCCATGCCGAGCTGGTTGCACGCGGTCCGCGCCGGGTCAGCCCGTTTTTCGTGCCGGCCTCGATCATCAACATGATTTCCGGTCACCTGTCGATCAAGTATGGTCTCCAAGGTCCGAACCTGGCGATCGTCACGGCCTGCACCACCGGGCTGCACTGCATCGGTGCGGCAGGCAGGATGATCGAATACGGCGATGCCGACGTAATGATCGCCGGCGGTGCCGAATCGACTGTGTCGCCGCTCGGCCTGGGCGGGTTTGCCTCCGCGCGTGCACTCTCGACGCGCAACGACGATCCGGCCACGGCCTCGCGGCCATGGGATCGTGACCGGGACGGATTCGTGCTCGGTGAGGGCGCCGGTGTCATGGTGCTCGAAGAGTACGAGCACGCCAAGGCGCGCGGTGCAAAAATTTATGCGGAGTTGCTGGGCTTCGGCATGAGCGCCGACGCGCACCACATGACCGCGCCACTGGAAGACGGCGAAGGCGCGCGGCGCTGCATGGCGACTGCGCTCGACAACGCAGGCGTGAATGTTGATCAGGTAGATTACGTCAACGCGCATGGTACATCGACGCCGCTTGGTGATCTGGCCGAAACCATCGCGATCAAGCGTGCACTGGGTGACCATTCGCGCAAGGTCGTGGTCAATTCGACCAAGTCAATGACCGGTCATCTGCTGGGGGGCGCCGGCGGTCTGGAAGCAGTGTTCACTGTACTGGCGCTGAAAAATCAGATTTCGCCGCCGACGATCAATATCTTCAACCAGGATCCGGCATGTGATCTGGACTATTGTGCCAATACCGCGCGATCAATGAAAATCGATGTCGCGGTCAAGAATTCGTTTGGTTTCGGTGGTACCAACGGTACCTTGGTTTTCGGAAAATATTGAAGCTGCTGTCCTGAAGTCAACCTCGATGCCATGCCGGCATCGAGGTTGACCAACCCTCGTATTCTGAAGTCTTCTCCCTTTTACCTTTCCCCTGCCTATGTCCATTGCGGTCTCAGCCGTAGTGAAGCCATCTCGAATCGTGTTCTGTTCAACGCTTGCGGCATCCGCGGGCAGCGGCGTTATCGGGGCCTTGCTCTGGTTCGGACAATTCGGATCAATGCCTCTTGCAGCACGTGGAGCAATCGCGATTGCTTGTCTTGCAGCAGGGGTGACTGCTGCGCGTCAAATACTTCGTAATCGATGTACTCGACGTATTGATATTTCAGGGAATGGCCAAATACGACTAGCAAGAGAGGATCAGGGGTTGCCCACAGAAAGTCGGAATTTTCTGCACGTGCGAAGCAAACCTGGCCTGACACAGCTTCTGTCGTCGTCGACGCTGTGGTCTCATCTGATGATCCTAAATCTGAAATACGACGATGGATCCCGCACGACTTTACTCATCCTTCCAGACTCAATGCCGAAGACAAGCTTTCGTGGATTAGCCGTTGCGTGCCGCTGGATTGCCGCGCACAATAATCGCGCCGAGCGTGACCTCAATTGAGGTTTTACAGCAGAAAATTCTGAACTTATCATGTTTCAAATAGTCAATAGTTCGGATCGCGCGAGAGTTGCTACAACACAAGGGAATGTCGATTGACGACCGAACGCGATATTGATCAGTTACTCGTCGAGCGCGTGCAACGCGGCGACAAAAAAGCGTTCGAACTGCTGGTAACAAAATATCAGCGGAAATTGATGCGGCTCGTATCGCGGCTTCTTCGCGACCAGGCGGAAGCCGAAGATGTTGTGCAGGAAGCTTTTATCAAGGCTTACCGCGCGTTACCGCAGTTTCGCGGGGACTCGGCGTTTTATACTTGGCTCTATCGAATCGGCATCAACACCGCAAAAAACTACCTTGTCACCCAGGGCAGGCGGGCGCCGACCTCGACCGAGGCCGATGCCGAGGAAGCGGAGACCTTCGACGATGGCGAGCACCTCCGGGACATCAACACACCCGAGTCGATGCTTGCCACCAAACAGATTGCCGAGACGGTCAATCTTGCGATGGATGCTTTGCCGGAAGAATTAAGAATTGCAATTACGTTGAGGGAAATCGAAGGACTGAGCTACGACGAAATCGCCGATGCCATGGGATGTCCGATCGGTACCGTTCGCAGCCGTATATTTCGGGCGCGTGAAGCAATTGCGGAAAAGCTGCGGCCATTGCTGGGTACCGCGCTCGACAAGCGCTGGTAGCGCGCCGCATTACCAGTAACAGCAAAACAGAGCGTTGCCGGGGTTGTCCGAGTTATTTTCGAGGTCATGATGAACAGTAATAGAGATTTGGAAGAGCAGGTTTCCGCATTCGCCGACGGAGCGCTACCCCTTGCAGCGCACGCCGAGATACTCACGGCGCTGCGCACGCCCGCCGCTCGGGCTGCTTGGGATGATTTTCACTATATTGGTGATGTCCTGCGCTCGACCGACATGGCCGGTGCGGTTCGGCCCGACTTTGCCGCCCGGATGGCGGCACGGCTTGCTTCGGAGCCGAGCTACCTGGCGACCTCGGCGCCCGGCTTGCTGGTGACGACATGCAGCCCGGACGGCCTGCAAGCCGCCACCCGTGCCCAGCGCTTGCAGCGCTTCGTCAGGCCGGCCGCAGCCGCTGCGGCGGTACTGGTTCTGACGGTCGCCACTGTGCCACGGATGGTCGGTAACCCCTTCGGTGACGGTGCGCCGGTAGTCGCATTGACCAAGCCGGAGACCGCCGCCGTGGTCCTGCGTGACCCGCGGATCGAGGAGTATCTGCTGGCGCATCAACGGTTTTCGCCGTCCGTGTTCAGTTCGGCGCAATTTGCGCGATCGGCCACATTTGCTACCCAGTCGGTCAAATAGAACCTATGCGACAGACCTTGTTGTGGTTCAAGTTTGTCGTCGTTCTGTCCAGTTTCATCGCGTTGTCAAGCCACGCCGAGACCAGTTCGCGAGCGGGCGACAAGCAGGATGCACAGGCCTGGCTGCGGCGGATTCATACCGCTGCACAGACATTGAATTATTCCGGAACGTTCGTCTATCAGCAATCGAACCAGATCCGCACATCACGCATCACGCATCTTCTCGAGGGTCGAAACGAGCGCGAAAAACTTGAAATTCTCGATGGAAAACCACGAGAGTACGTACGCAACAATGAAGAAATCATTTGCTACGTGCCCGAGCTCAAGACGCTGCTGGTCGAGAAGCGGGTAACCCAAGACGTCTTCCCGGCGATCCTGGCCGCCAATCCCGCCGATCTCGCCGAGCATTATCACATCCGGAAAGCCGAGACCGGGCGCGTCGCCGGTTTCGATTGCCAGTCCGTGGTGCTCGAGCCAAAGGATAATTTGCGCTACGGCTATAAGCTGTGGGCGGAAAAAACCACGGGTTTGCTGCTGCGGGCGCAGACGCTGGACGAGCGCGGCGAGGTCGTGGAGCAGATCGCCTTTACCCAGCTCGCCATCGGAAATGTCGACCGGGCCAAGGTCAAGCCGAGTTTTGCGAACACCGCCGGTTGGCATGTCGAGTACGCCGAAATGGCGGCCGTCACACTGACCGGCTGGAGTGTAAAGGCGATTCCCTCAGGCTTCCGCAAGATTCGGGAAATGAAGCGTATCGTGTCCGACACGCCGGCACCGCCCGAGCAGGCCTCGAATCGGGTCGCACCGGTGGCGGCGCGGCCAACGCAACGTGAGGTTTCTCAAATTGTGTACTCCGATGGCCTCGCTGCAATATCAGTTTTCATCGAGCCGATTTCTCAAAGTCGTACGGAAGGATCGATGCAACAGGGTGCAATGAATATCACTGGAAAGCGGCAGGGCGATTTTTGGCTTACCATTGTCGGTGAAGTACCCGCGGCCGCCATTAAACAGGTAGCCAACTCGATTGAATTCAAACCTCGATAGCGAAGCTCAAAGCGTGTTCATGAAACCAATTTCCTCTACCCGAAATCGACTCGTTTCATTCTTCTTAGGCGCCGCAAGCGCCTTTTTCGTGCCTGCCGTACTCATGGTTGCCGCTGCCCCGGCAAGTGCCGCCGCCGTGGCCGGCCTGCCCGACTTCACGGACCTGGTCGAACGCACCGGCCCAGCGGTAGTCAACATCCGCACCACGGAAAAGGTCAAGCCGGGTCAGCCCGGTAACGGGACTGCCGAAGACGAGGAAATGCAAGAGTTCTTCAAGCGCTTCTTCGGCGTGCCGATGCCGAAGCAGCCGCAACCGAATGTTCCGACGCCGCGCGGGCGCAAGCCCGTGCCGCAGCCGGACGAGGAAACCCCGCGCGGCGTCGGTTCCGGCTTCATCATTTCCGCCGACGGCTACGTGATGACCAATGCCCATGTGGTCGATGGGGCCGACGAAGTCTATGTCACGCTGACTGACAAGCGGGAATTCAAGGCCAGGATCATCGGCGCCGACAAACGCTCTGACGTAGCGCTGGTCAAAATCGATGGCAGCAATTTGCCACGGCTGGCGCTGGGTGATTCAAACAAGATCCGGGTCGGCGAGTGGGTCATCGCCATTGGTTCGCCGTTCGGACTCGACAACACGGTTACGGCCGGCATCGTTTCTGCCAAGGCGCGCGATACCGGTGACTACCTGCCGTTGATCCAGACCGACGTTGCGGTCAATCCGGGTAACTCCGGCGGTCCGCTGATCAACATGCGCGGGGAAGTCATCGGGATCAATTCCCAGATCTACAGCCGCTCCGGCGGTTACATGGGGATTTCATTTGCCGTCCCGATCGACGAGGCGATGCGGGTGTCGGACCAGCTCAAGTCATCCGGCCGGGTCACGCGCGGGCGGATCGGCGTGCAGATCGGCGAAGTGACGAAGGAAGTTGCCGAGTCGCTTGGCCTGACGAAGGCGCAGGGGGCGCTGGTATCGCGGGTCGAGCCGGGCGGTCCTGCTGAAAAAGGTGGGGTTGAGGCTGGCGACATCATTCTGAAATTCAACGGTATGGCAATCGAGAAATCGAGCGATCTTCCCCGGATGGTCGGCAGCATCAAGCCGGGAACGCGCTCCATTATCACTGTCTGGCGTAAGGGTGCGACCCGCGATCTGCCTCTGACGGTCACCGAGCTGGAGCCGGAAAAGGTAGCGAAGCGAGATGACAAGAAAGCCAAGCCGGAAGCCTTGGCCAATGCACTGGGCCTGGTAGTCACCGATCTGGCTGAAGCGCAACGCAAGGAATTGCGCGTCGATGGTGGCGTCGTGGTCGAAACCGCCGAGGGCACCAGTGCCCGTGCCGGTTTTCGCGTCGGCGATGTCATCCTGCGGCTCAACAACATCGACATCAAGGATGCCAAGCAATTCAACGCATTGGTAGCGAAGCTGGAGTCGAAGAAACTGGCCGTCCTGCTGGTGCGCCGGGGCGACTCCACGCAATTCGTGCCGTTGCGGCCCGGTAGCTGATCGAGCCGGTCGGCAATCGACAATCGGTCCAGACCGGTTTCGCCTGCCGGTCGAATTCTCGAGGTGCGCGTCGATGCTGATTGCCTTCATCCTTTACAGCCGGAGCTACTGTCATCTGTGTGACGACATGCATACTGCGCTCGACCAATTTTCGGATCGTTTCCGTTTCACGATCGAGACGCTGGATGTCGATGCTGACCCGGTTTTGCTGGAAAGATATGATGAAAAGGTACCAGTCCTGGTGGGGCGTCTATTCGACGGGTCGCTGCAGGAGCTCTGCCATTATTTTCTCGATATCGCTACCGTCGAGGCTTTTCTCTGTGACGCCAATGCCATGTCCTCCATCGGATCGGCCGTACCGGGGGATCGGCCGGGCGAGCCTCGACCGGGCGGACATCACGATTTCACGGGCGTTTCCCCCCGGAATCCGTTAAAATGCCCCGACTGAACACCCCTCTTCACAAAGGCGCTCGTCTGGGAGATATTCCCGATGTCAGCGCCTTTTTCGCAACCGCAGTGCGCGCAACACGTTGAAACCTCCATGAATAACATCCGCAACTTTTCCATCATCGCGCATATCGACCACGGCAAATCGACACTTGCAGATCGAATCATCCAGCTATGCGGCGGGTTATCCGACCGCGAAATGGAGGCCCAGGTGCTCGATTCGATGGACATCGAACGCGAACGCGGCATCACGATCAAGGCGCAGACAGCTGCTCTGAGCTACAAGGCACGCGATGGTCAGGTCTACAACCTGAACCTGATCGATACGCCGGGCCATGTCGATTTCAGCTACGAAGTCAGCCGCTCGCTGTCGGCCTGCGAGGGTGCCTTGCTGGTGGTCGATGCTTCCCAGGGCGTCGAAGCCCAAACGGTAGCCAATTGCTACACCGCGCTCGACCTCGGGGTCGAGGTGGTCCCGGTCTTGAACAAGATTGATCTGCCTTCCGCCGATCCCGACAATGCGATCGCGGAAATCGAGGAAGTCATCGGCATCGATGCCTCGGAAGCGGTGCATTGCTCGGCAAAGACGGGTCTCGGCGTCCAGGATGTGCTGGAGTCGCTGATTGTCAAGGTGCCGCCACCGAAGGGCGACGCCAGTGCGCCACTGCAGGCATTGATCGTCGACTCCTGGTTCGATAACTATGTCGGCGTGGTCATGCTGGTACGGGTGGTCAACGGCACACTGCGGCCAAAGGACAAGATTCTGCTCATGGCCAGCGGTACCCAGCATCTGACCGAAAACGTCGGTGTCTTCACGCCAAAGTCGCTGTCGCGCGATGCGCTGGCTGCAGGCCAGGTCGGATTCATCATTGCCGGCATCAAGGAATTGAAGGCGGCCAAGGTTGGCGACACCGTCACCCTGGCGGCGCGTCCCGCCGCAAAGGCGTTGCCCGGTTTCAAGGAAGTCCAGCCACAGGTCTTCGCTGGCCTGTTCCCGGTCGAGGCCAATCAATACGATGCCCTGCGCGACTCGCTGGAAAAATTGAAATTGAACGACGCGGCGCTGCAGTACGAGCCGGAAGTCTCACAGGCACTGGGTTTCGGTTTTCGTTGCGGATTTCTGGGCTTGCTGCACATGGAAATCGTGCAGGAACGTCTAGAGCGCGAATTCGACATGGACCTGATCACCACTGCGCCTACCGTGATCTATGAAGTGGTGCTGCGTGATGGCAGCATCCTGATGGTCGATAATCCATCGAAGATGCCAGACCCGTCGAAAATCGAGGAAATCCGCGAGCCGATCGTGACGGTCAATCTTTACATGCCGCAGGAGTATGTCGGCTCGGTCATCACGCTGTGCACCCAGAAGCGCGGTAACCAGATCGACATGAACTACCACGGCAAGCAGGTCAAGTTGACCTATGAAATGCCGATGGCCGAGATTGTGCTCGATTTTTTCGACAAGCTGAAATCGACCTCGCGCGGTTACGCGTCGATGGATTATGAATTCAAGGAGTACCGCAGCGCCGACGTGGTCAAGGTCGACATGCTGATCAATGCCGAAAAAGTCGATGCCCTGGCGATCATCGTGCACCGTTCCAACAGTCAGTACCGGGGACGTGCCGTGGCCGCCAAAATGCGTGAGCTGATCCCGCGCCAGATGTTCGACGTCGCTATCCAGGCTGCCATCGGCGCCAACATCATCTCGCGTGAAAACGTAAAGGCCTTGCGCAAGAACGTTCTGGCCAAATGTTACGGTGGTGATATCAGCCGAAAGCGCAAGCTGCTGGAAAAACAGAAGGCGGGCAAGAAACGGATGAAGCAAGTTGGTTCGGTAGAAATCCCGCAAGAAGCATTCCTGGCAATTTTACAAGTGGACGACAATTAATGAATCTGCAAGCTCTTCTTGGTAACTTTGCTCTCATCCTGTTCGGTCTGACCGTCGCCACCGGGGTGATCTGGTGCTTGGACGTGTTCTATCTGGCACCGCAACGCCGCGCCAGGGCAAATCTGGCCCTGGCCGAATTCGATGCGCGTACCGTACGGTTGCAGACCGACGGTATCAAGACCGAAGACCGGGTGCGTGCAGCCCTGGAGTCGGGCATGCTGCGGCAGCCGACCTGGATCGAATATTCGGGCAGTTTTTTTCCGGTGTTGCTGTTGGTGTTCATGCTGCGCTCGTTTCTGTATGAGCCGTTCAAGATACCGTCGAGCTCGATGGTGCCGACGTTGGCGGTGGGCGATCTAATTCTCGTGAACAAATTTATCTACGGCATACGACTACCGATTCTCAACAAAAAAATCATCCAGATTAACGACCCCCAGCGTGGTGATGTCATGGTATTCAAGTATCCGAAAGACATGTCGCTCGATTACATCAAGCGGGTCGTGGGCGTGCCAGGTGACAAAATACTGTATAAAAACAAGCGCTTGACGGTAAATGGCCAGGCGTTGCCGTACGTTGCTCTTCCGGATTACCTGGATGAAGAGCGCTTGTCTTATTCAAAACAGTTCAGGGAAAACCTGACTGGGCGAGAGCACAACATCCTCAATGACGAGAACGCGCCGTCGTATGTACAAAATCCAGATGCTTTTCCGCAACACGAGTTGTGCAGCTATAACGCCGAGGGGTTTGCCTGCACCGTCCCCGCTGGACATTACTTCATGATGGGGGATAATCGTGACAACAGCCTCGATAGTCGCTACTGGGGTTTTGTACCAGATAAAAACATTGTGGGAAAAGCATTCTTCGTTTGGATGAATTTGAGCAACATCAAACGAATCGGCAGTTTTCAGTAATCGGCTAGGGGGCAGGCATGAGGTTGGCTTCGACAAGGCATGAGCGTGGCATTACGCTGTTCGGTTTGATCTTCGTGTTGGCGCTCCTGGGTGCGATCGGGGTCATCGCGATGAAAATCGTACCAACCGTGATCGAATACAGTGCCATCAAAAAAGCCATTCTGGCTGCCCGGGACGGCGCCACGACGCCGCGTGAGGTCCAGTCGGCTTTCGACAAGCGCGCTGAAGTCGGCTACATCGACGCAATTGGCGGTAAAGATCTGGTCATCGTGAAAAACGGCTCGACTTTCGACGTTAGCTTTGCGTACGACAAGAAAATCCCTCTCTTCGGTCCTGCCAGCATCCTGCTCGAATATGAAGGCACCACCGCGAATACGGGCCCGACGAAGAAAGCAATTGAATGAGGACTTCACAGTAAATCGCATGGATGTCACGGTACTGCAGACCAGGCTTGGCCACACGTTCTTGGATGCTGCGTTGTTGCAGCAGGCCCTGACGCATCGCAGCCACAGCAGCCTGCACAACGAGCGCCTGGAATTCCTCGGCGACTCGATTCTTAATTGCGTGGTGGCCTCCCTGCTGTTCGATCGCTATGCCAAGATCGACGAAGGCGATCTCTCGCGCCTGCGTGCCAATCTGGTCAAGCAGCAATCCTTGTACGAGATCGCGCAACGACTGGAACTCTCGCAGTTCCTCAGGCTTGGCGAGGGTGAATTGAAGTCGGGCGGGTTTCGGCGTCCTTCTATCCTGGCCGATACGCTCGAGGCGCTTTTCGGCGCCATTTTTTTGGATGCCGGATTCAACGCCGCGCGCGATGTGATCCGCTCGCTCTACATCCCGATCCTCGATACGGTCGACCCGAAAACGCTGGGTAAGGATGCCAAGACGCTCTTGCAGGAATACTTGCAGGGCAAGAAAATTGCACTACCTCAGTACAACGTGGTGGCGACCCACGGTGCGGCCCACAACCAGGAGTTCGAAATCGAATGTCTGGTGCCCAAGCTCGGCATCCAGGTATTCGGCACTGGCGGCAGTCGCCGCGCGGGTGAACAGGTGGCCGCCAAATTGGCATTGGAGGCAGTGCAGCTTGCTCTGGTTAAAAGCCCCGGCGCACCGCGCCGCGCCAAGCCGCGGACTGCGCAGCTGAAGCTGGCAGGAATCGCCACCATTCAGCCGGACACACCGGGCGATGCCGTGACGCCGCGTACGGTCCGGTCGGGGACAAAAAACGAGGCAAAGCCCGACATCCCCGCGACGTTGCCCGAAGCGCCAGTGTCACCTGAGAGCACCGCAGGCGAATCGAAGCCGGCCATTCCAACCACCGAATCATCCGCAGACACGCTCGCGGCCGAATCGTCAAAACCAGCTGCACCTCAATCGAAGACCGCATGACCCATATCGCCTTGCCTGCCGTACCCTCCGCCGCGGATTCCCCCGCTGATTTCCGATGTGGCTACATCGCCATCGTTGGCCGTCCGAACGTGGGCAAATCGACCCTGATGAATGCCCTGATCGGCGCCAAGGTCAGCATCACCTCGCGCAAGGCGCAGACCACGCGCCATCGCATCACCGGGATCCAGACAATCGATTCGACGCAATTCATCTACGTCGATACGCCCGGCTTTCAGACCCGCCATTCAAATGCGCTCAACAAGACACTGAACCGAACGGTGACCAACACACTGACGGCCTCGGACGTGATCCTGTTCCTGATCGAGGCCGGCACCTTCGGTGCCGCCGATCAGCAGGTGCTGGATCTGATTCCGGCGAGCGTACCGTGCATCCTGGTGATTAACAAGGCTGACCGCATCAAGGACAAGGCAGTCCTGCTGCCGTTTGCCCAGCAGATCGCGGCCAAGCACGATTTCGCAGCCGTCGTGCCGGTATCGGCGACCCTGCGCTTCCAGCTCGATAATTTGCAGGGCGAAATCAAGGGTCGCCTACCGCTGAATCCGCCGATCTTCGGTGCCGACGACATCACCGACCGCAGCGAAAAATTTCTCGCCGCCGAAATCGTCCGCGAAAAAGTTTTCCGCTTCGTCGGCGACGAACTGCCTTACACCAGTACGGTCGTGATCGAAAAATTCGAACAAGAGGGCGATCTGCGGCGTGTTTTCGCCGCCATCCTGGTCGAGCGCGACACCCACAAATCGATGGTCATCGGTCAGAAGGGCGCGCGGCTGAAAGATATTTCGACCCAGGCCAGGCTGGACATGGCGCGCCTGTTCGGTGGGCCGGTCTATCTGGAAATCTGGGTCAAGGTCAAGTCCGGCTGGGCCGACAACGAAGCCGGCCTGCGCGCCTACGGGTACGAGTGATCAAAGGATCAATGGCTTTTTCCGAGAGCGACAACGGCATGCAGCGCGACGGCAGCAAGACGCTCCCGGCGTCGGACGCGCTCGCGTCCCCCCGGATCGAGGAACCAAGTATCTCCAACGCCAAGCCTGTCCGCCGTCCGATCCGGGCGGCGAAACCCGTGGCGAAGGATCATCGGGTTGCCGGCCAGCCCGGCTTCGTGCTGCATAGTTACCCGTACAAGGAAACCAGCCTGATCGTCGACGTTTTCACACGTGAGCATGGACGGATCGCTCTGGTGGCCAAGGGCGCCAAGCGGCCGCTTTCCAAATTGCGGGGTGTCCTGCAGACCTTCCAGCCGCTGTCGGTCGGCTGGAGCGGCAAATCTGAAATCCGCACGCTGACCGGCGCCGAATGGGTCGGCGGCATGCTGCCGCTGGAAAAAAGTGCGCTGCTGTGCGGCTTCTATCTGAACGAATTGCTGTTCAAGATGCTGGCCCGTGACGATCCGCATCCGGCACTTTTTGATCACTATGTCGCCACGTTGAACCAGTTGGCGCACCAGGAACCCGCGCCGATCGTGCTGCGCAAATTCGAGCGGGCGCTGCTCAAGGAAACCGGTGTCGGCGGCGATTTCACCTTCTGCACCAGCACCCGCAGCGCCGTGAATCCAGACGGGATGTACGTGATCGAGCCCGAGCGCGGTGTGCGTCTGGCCACGCCATCCGATACGGCGCCGCGGGTATCCGGCAAGACCTTGCAGGACATGGCGCACGAAGATTACAGTGACACCACCACCCAGACGCAGAGTAAATTCCTGATGCGTTTTTTGCTGGCCCACCACCTTGGCGGCACCCCGCTCAACACGCGTCAGATTCTGATAGATTTGATGCAGTTATAGACTTTCCAAGAGCGACCATGAGCTTTCTGCAACCCCAGGGGTCGAGCCTCGATCTCGGCGTCAACATCGATCACGTTGCCACCTTGCGCAACGCGCGCGGCACCGCTTATCCCGATCCGATCCAGGCAGCGCTGCTGGCTGAAGAGGCCGGCGCCGATGCGATCACGCTGCATCTGCGCGAAGACCGCCGCCATATCAAGGATGCCGATGTCGAAGCGATCCGGCCGCTGCTGCGCACGCGAATGAATCTCGAATCGGCGGTCACCGCCGAGATGATCGATTTCGCCTGTCGCATCAAGCCGCAGGATGTCTGCTTGGTGCCGGAGCGGCGCGAAGAAGTCACGACCGAGGGCGGGCTGGATGTGATCCGCTATTTCAATCAGGTCAAGGCAGCGATCGCCCAGTTAAAGCAACAGGGTATCCGCGTGAGCCTGTTCATCGATCCCGCAGCAGACCAGATTCAGGCCGCGGCGGAAGCCGGCGCGCCGGTGATCGAGTTGCATACCGGCCAGTATGCCCACGCGGTCGAGCCGGCCGTGCTCGCACGCGAACTCGAGCGCGTGCGCAGCGCGGCTGCGATCGGCGTGCGGCATGGTTTGAAGGTCAATGCCGGCCATGGCCTGCACTTCACGAATGCGCAGCCGATCGCCGCCATCGATGACATCACCGAGCTCAATATCGGACACGCGATCGTCGCCCATGCGGTCTTCGTCGGCTGGCAAGCGGCAGTACGCGAGATGAAGGCCTTGGTGGTCCAGGCGCGCCTTGCCGCCCACGGCCCGGTGAAATGATCTACGGTATCGGCACCGACATCATCCGGATTGCCAGGATCGGAGCCGCGCTGGAACGCAACGGCGATCGCTTCGCCGCGAAGATCCTGGGACCGGAAGAACTGGCGAAATACCATGCACGCAGCGCGCGTGTCAAAGCGCGCGGCATCCGCTTTCTCGCTACCCGGTTCGCTGCAAAGGAAGCCTTTTCAAAAGCCATCGGGCTAGGCATGCGCATGCCGATGACCTGGCGCGCCATGCAGGTGCTCAACGCACCGAGTGGCAAGCCGCAAGCCGTCACCAGCGGCGTGCTGCAGGCGTTCATGACGCTGCACGGCCTGAGCGCGCAAGTGACGATTACCGATGAAGACGACTATGCAGTGGCCTTCGTCATCGTGGAGAAAAAAGAATGAACGAAGCAGTGGAAGCGTCAAACGCATCTGTCCCGCAGACATCGACGAATCCAGCGGCAGTGTCGCTCGGTCCGGTGATGCTGGATGTGGTCGGCACCAGCATCGATGCCGATGACCTGCGGCGCATCCGTCATCCGTTGACCGGCGGCGTGATCCTGTTTGCGCGGAATTACCAGAACCGTCAGCAGTTGGTCAACCTGACCACCGCAATCCACGCGGCCCGGCCAGACATCGTCATCGCGGTCGATCATGAAGGTGGCCGGGTCCAACGGTTCAAGACCGACGGCTTTACCCGGCTGCCGCCGATGCGAGCGCTCGGCGCCTTGTGGGATCGCGATGTGCTGGCGGCCACGCGGGCTGCGACCGACGTCGGTTTCGTTCTGGCGGCCGAACTACGTGCCTGCGGTGTCGACCTGTCGTTCACTCCTGTCCTCGATCTTGTTCACGGCGTATCAGGCGTTATCGGTGTTCGGGCCTTCCATCGCGGCCCGGCAGTTGTCACGCAACTGGCGAGAAGTTTGAACCATGGCTTGCTGCTTGCAGGGATGGCCAATTGCGGAAAGCATTTTCCAGGGCATGGTTACGTCAAGGCAGATTCGTATGTCGCCATACCAGTCGATGACCGCGCTGTTGATGCCATCGTTACTGATGATGCCGAGCCATATCGTTGGCTTGGGCGGGGCTTGTCAGGTGTGATGCCAGCCCATGTCATTTATCCGCAATTCGATTCCGCACCAGCCGGATTCTCAAAAAAGTGGCTTTCGTTATTGCGTAACGAGATCGGTTTCGAGGGTGTCATTTTCAGTGACGACCTGAGTATGGAAGG
>JACMRD010000260.1 GCA_014376645.1 Herminiimonas sp.
CGCTTTTGATGCACAGGCCGGCGGCGTCCACCGTGACGTTCGGACGGGCTTCGTAGATAATGCCGATGACGCCCAAAGGAACCCGCATCTGGCCGACCTGAATACCGCTCGGCTGGAACTTCATGTCGGAGATTTCACCGATCGGATCGGCCAGCGCCGCGATCTGGCGCAAGCCTTCGGCCATGGTGGCGATGGCTTGATCGGACAGGCTCAGGCGGTCGAGCAGGGCCGGCGCCAGGCCGGCGGTGGCTGCCGCGTCGAGGTCGCGCTGATTGGCCGCGCGCAGCATGGGTGCGTCGCGCAGGATGGCGGCGGCGATCAGCGTCAATGCACGGTTTTTGGTGGCGGTATCGGCGCGGCCCATGGCGCGGGAAGCGTGCCGGGCGCGGCGGCCGAGGTCGGTCATGTAGTCTTGGATGGTCATGAGTGTCTCTAAAATAATTGACTGCTTTGCTGCGGCATCCGGCTTCTCAACTTCCAACCCAAGCTGTGGTTTTCCGTTTTGTACTCCGTGGTTCGTCAAACAGGGTCAGAGTGAAGTTTCGCGATGAAGCGCTGCAAAAGTTCACTCTGACCCTCTTTGACTGCTTTGCTGCGGCATCCACCGTCTTAACGTCCCTGCGCCACCGCCAGGCCCAGCTGCAGAATCCCGTCCCACGCATCGCCGGCGAACGCTTTCGCACGCAAGCCCTTGATCATTTTGTCCACCTGGGCCGCATCCTGCAAGGCTTTTTCCAGATGGGCCGACGACAGTCTGCGCAGCGCGTTTTCGACCAGCCGCAAGCGGTTGCCGCGGATCCGGTTGTCGGCACACAGCTGGGCCATGGCGCGGCCGGCATCCATGCCGGCGCGGATCTTCAGCAGGGTGCGGATTTCCTCGGCCATCGCCCATAGCACCAGCGGCAGCGCCTCGCCTTCACCTTGCAGCCCGTCGAGCATCCGCACCAGTCGCGCGGTGTCGCCGGCGAGCATCGCTTCGTTCAACTTGAAGACGTCGAAGCGTGCCACATTCAGTACCGCGTCCTGGATCTGTCCGGCATCGAGCTTGCCGGGCGGGTACAAGAGAGCCAGTTTCAGGATTTCCTGATGCGCGGCCAGGAGGTTGCCTTCGACCCGGTCGGCGATGAAATCGAGGCTGCCGCGATCGGCGCTTTGTTGTTGCATGGCCAGGCGGGTGCCGATCCAGGCCGGCAGCTGTGCCCGTTCGACCACGCCGATCTCGATGTAGACGCCGGCCTGCTGCAGGCTGCCGACCCAGGCCGCTTTCTGCGTGGCCCAGTCCAGCTTCGGCAGCGTGATCAGGGTGACATTGTCCGGGCTGAGCGATGCCGCATAGTCGCGCAGCGCCTGGCCGCCGTCCTTGCCCGGCTTGCCGGTCGGGATGCGCAACTCGATCAGCTTGCGGTCGCCGAACAGCGATTGCGACTGATTGGCCGCCAGCAGTTCGCCCCACTTGAAGCTGCGCTCGACCTGCAGTACCTCCCGTTCGCTCAAGCCTTGCGC
>JACMRD010000043.1 GCA_014376645.1 Herminiimonas sp.
CGCGACAAGCGCATGGTCGAAAACCTGCGCGACCGCGGCATCGTCCAGCGCGCAGAAGACCTCGGCATCGACAAGCGCGACGCCACCCGCGATCTGCTGGCGGCCAAGAACATGAAGGACCTGGTGCGCGCATCGGGCGGGTTGTACGCGCCGCCCCGGCGCTTCCGGAACTGGTAGCAATCATCGCCGGCAGCATCGGCATCAGCAGTATCAGCAGTATCAGCAGTATCAGCAGGAGCGTCTCGTGGAAACCCTACACTATCGTTTTGAACATGGTCACCTGGCGCTATCCACGGCGGCCCTGCTGGTCGGCGTGGTCGGCTCCGGCAATCTCGAAGTACTGATCGAGACGGCCCCGCTGAACGGCGGCTGCGAGATCGAAATCAAGACCGCCGCCCGCGGCTTCGGCGCCACCTGGCAAGCGGTGATGGAAGACTTCCACGCACGCTGGCAATTGTGCGACACGCGCATTTCGATCAACGACATGGGCGCGACGCCGGCGGTGGTCAGCCTGCGGCTGGACCAGGCTGCCGAGTCGGTGACGACGGCGGGGAGGACGGCATGAACAGTTATCTCGAAGCGAATGCGCGCGAGCGACTGCAGCACCTGCTCGACCCCGGCTCGCTGGAAGAATGGTTGCCGCCGTCGGCGCGGGTGACCAGTCCGCATCTGGCGCAGCTCGATGCGCCGGTGGCGTTCGACGACGGCGTCGTGGTCGGCCGGGCGCGCATTGCGGGGCGCACCGTGTTCGTGGCCGCGCAGGAAGGCGGCTTCATGGGCGGCGCGGTGGGCGAAGTGCACGGCGCCAAGCTGGTCGGCCTGCTGCAACGGGCGATCGTCGAGCGGCCGCAGGCAGTGCTGCTGTTGCTGGAGACCGGAGGCGTGCGCCTGCATGAAGCCAATGCCGGCCTGATCGCGGTCTCCGAAGTCATGCGCGCGCTGCTTGCGGTGCGGGCCGCCGGGCTGCCGGTGATCGTGCTGGTCGGGGGCGCCAACGGCTGTTTCGGCGGCATGGGCATCGTGGCGCGCTGCGCCAATGCGATCGTGATGTCGGAAGAGGGCCGCCTGGCGATGTCGGGGCCCGAAGTCATCGAGACGGCCAGCGGCGTCGAGGAATTTGATTCCCGCGATCGGGCGCTGGTCTGGCGCACCACGGGCGGCAAGCATCGCTACCTGCTGGGCGATTGCCAGACCATCGTGGCCGACAGCATCGATGCGTTTCGCGCCGCTGCGCTGGCCGCCATCGATACGTGCCTGACGCAGCCGGTGGCGCTGTCGCTGGAAGCACTGGAAGCCGAACACCTGATGCTGCAGCAGCGGCTAGAGCGCTTCGGTGACCTGACAGAGCCGGCTGACATCTGGGCCGCGCTCGGCATCGCACAACCGCAGCAGTTGCCGATGCTGGAGGCCGATGCCTTTCTGCGGGCGGCTGCCGCGCATCGCCTGGGAGTGCCGGCATGAGCGCGATACCATCAGCCGCTACGCCGCCGGCCACCAGCTGGCAGGCCGTCGCTGCCCGCCTGTTCCCGCTCGGCCATCAGATCATCGAGACCGATCGCTTCCTGTCCGGCACCGCGCAGGTCGCTGGCACCACGGTTGCCGTGATCGGCACCACCGACCATACGCCGATCGGCGTCGAGATCGCGCTGGCCCAGGCGCGTGCCGTCCTGCAAACGGTGCGCGACCATCTTGGTCGGCCGATCCTGATCCTGGTCGATACCCAGGGCCAGCGCTTGCGGCATCGCGATGAAATGTTGGGCATCAACAGCTACATGGCGCACCTCGGCAAATGCATCGAGCTGGCGCGCCAGCGTGGTCACCGGGTGCTCGGGCTGGTCTACGATCAGGCGCTTTCGGGCGGTTTCATCACCAGCGGCCTGATGGCCGACGCCTGCTATGCGCTGCCCAACGCGACCATCCGCGTGATGGGTCTGCCGGCAATGGCGCGCATCACCAAGGTGCCGGAAGAACGCCTGGTCGAGCTGGCCGGCCACAGCCCGGTCTTTGCCCCGGGCCCGGAAAACTATCTGCGCATGGGCGGCATCGAAGCGATCTGGGACGGCGATCTCGCGGCGCAACTGGCGCAGGCATTGGAGGCCGCCGATCCGATCGATCGCCGCAGCGCCACCGGCCTCGCACGCGGCGGGCGCCTGCTGGCGCAAACGGTGATCACCACCGTGCTGGAGGCATGAATGACGCCACCCGGCCGGCATGCGCTGGTCTGGCTGAGCGCGAACGGCTGGGAAAGCGTCCAGCTGGCCCATCGTCGAGACAGTGTCGCCGTGCGCGATGCCCTGGCGCGCTGGCGCGATGCCGACTGGCCGCTAGTGGTGCGCCGCCGCTCGCCGGACGAACCGGCACCGGACCATTTGCGCCAGCCGGTACCGGTCGGACTGGCCCTGCCGCCGCATCCCGAAATCGGCGTCAAGCCGCGCATCGCCGCCATGGTCGAGCAGGCCGACATCGTGCGAACCGAACTCCCCACGCCCCTGGCCGACGTGCTGCCGGTCGCGCCGCCACAATGGCGGGCGGGTTTGCTGGCGCTGCACATGGAAAGCATGGAGTCGCCGCTGCCGCTACGGGTCTTCGGTTCGCTGGCCTGGCAATCGATCACCGGCATGCCCTATCTGCGCAGCACCTCCGACATCGATCTGCTGCTGGCGCCCCGCACGCTACGCGATCTCGAACGTGGCATGGATCTGCTCCAGCGTCACGGCGCGAGCCTGCCGCTGGATGGTGAAGTGGTGTTTCCGTCCGGCGCTGCAGTGGCGTGGAAGGAGTTGCGCGACGTTTTGGCCACCGGCGTCGCCACCAGCGACCACGATCGTGCCGCACGGGTACTGGTCAAGACCTCCGACAGCGTCGCCCTGATGACTTGCGCTGCGCTGCTGGCCAGCCTGGACGGCTGAGCATGAGGCAGTTGAGTTCATGTCAGCCTGATAGCCTGCCGGGGACGGTTGCCCGCGATGCGGTGCGAAGTCTCTACGGCGAATTGCGTCTTTATCCAAAACCGGGCCTGGTTTCGATGGTCGACAATGGCAGCCATCACGACATGACGGCATCGACCTTCATGCGCAGCATCGTTTCACTGCGCTGGTATTTTCGGGAAATTACCCGGGCCGGGATCGACGGCGCCGGTTTCGATCGATTGCTTCATCTTGGCTTGCAGGCCGAGAGGCGCATGCTCGCCGCGACCGGTGGCGTCAACACCCATCGCGGCGCGATCTTCTGCCTGGGTTTGCTGTGTGCCGCGATCGGTCGCGCAAGTCCGGGCCCGGCCAGACCGTCCGAGCAGGCCATCCGCACGGCGTTGCTGGCGGGCTGGGGCGCCGATCTCGCCGTGCACCGATCCGCAAGGGTGCCCGATGCCCACGGCACCCGGGTCGCCACCGCGCATGCGGTCGGCGGCGCGCGGGAAGAAGCTGCGGCCGGCATGCCCTCGGTGTTCGAAATCGGCTTGCCGGCGCTGCGCCGAACCCTGCGCGCGGGACGCGGCTGGGACTGTGCCTGTACCGACGCTTTCTTTGCGCTCCTGGCCGCGGTCGACGACACCACCGTCTATCACCGTGGCGGCGCCGGCGGTGCCGCCACGGTGCGCGCGCATGGGCTGCATTTCCTCGCCATCGGTGGCACCGCCGACCCGCGCTGGCGCACGACTGCGCTGGTGTCGCACCGCCTGTTCGTCGAACGGCGGCTGTCGCCGGGCGGGGTCGCCGATCTGCTCGCCGCAACCTGCCTGGTTCAGCGGGTAACGCATGGCGTAACCGATACCGCAACGCCGCGCCGCATCGCCGAGCCGGTCTGTCCATGACGGCGCGGCTGGCCATCCTCTGTTCCGGCCAAGGGGCGCAGCACGAAAGGATGTTCGACCTTGCTGCCAGCGATGCGCGCGTAGCGGGTCTGCTCGCGCAATGGGGCACGCTGCCGTTGCAGTCGGGCGCCGACCTGTTCGCCAACCAGGCCGCGCAACCGCTGATCGTCGCGGCTGCATGTGCAGTGTGGGAATCGATTCGCGCCAGGATCGCACCGCCGGCGCTGGTGGCCGGTTACAGCGTCGGCGAAGTCGCGGCGCTGGCGGTGTCCGGCATGCTCGATGCGCCAGTGGCGATTGGGCTGGCGCGTGAAAGGGCGCGTCTGATGGATGACTGCATCCAACCGGAAACGCCGCAAGGATTGCTCGCAGTATCGGGCCTGACACAGGATCGGCTCGCGCCCTGGCTGGCTGGCTGCGGCCTCCATCTTGCGATCGACAACGGCGCGGACCAATGCATCGTGGGTGGCGCGGCAGATGGGCTCGGTGCGCTGCAATTGAAAGCGGAAGCAGCCGGCGCCCACGTGCAGCGGTTGAAGGTGGCGGTAGCCTCGCACACGCCGTTCATGCAGGGCGCGGTGGCGCCGCTGGTGGCGGCGATGGCGCAGCTGCGGTGGTCGGACCCGGCATGTCGCCTGTTATCGGGCTACGCCGCCACGCCGGTGGTCGATGCGCAGGGGGCTGTCGCGGCAATGGCTGCGCAACTGGTGCAGCCGGTGCGCTGGGCCCGCTGCATGGATGCCATCGCCGAAGCCGGCGTCACGGTCGCGCTGGAACTCGGACCCGGCAACGGCCTGGCGCGGATGCTTGCGGCGCGCCATCCCGGCATCGTCTGCAGGTCGGCGGCTGACTTCCGCACGCTCGATGGCCTGGTAGGCTGGGTCGAGCGCTCCCGTGACTAGAGCGCGTATGCCATTTCGCCATCTGCTCTGATCAGGAACGCGGTGGCCCGGCATCAACGGCTCGCCGCCAGGGCCGCCACCAGCGTGCATCCCAGGATGACAGCCGAATTGATGCGTCTTATCCCGCGTTCCATGCGATTCTCCAAAGAGGTGATTCGACAGTCCGCGCCGCGATTCCAACCTGCTTCGATGACAATTGGCGTCCGAAGTTTCATCCTGCCCAGCCATGCGCGTTATCGTAACGATACGCAATCGGGAGAATATTTTCCGAAGCCGAAAATCACCTCAAGATCGGCGCGCGGCGGCGGTAGAATAACGCCTTTTTGTCAGGCAGCCATGTGGTTCAAGAATCTACAGATATACCGTCTGCCCGCACCGTGGGCGATGTCGCGGGAACAGCTCGAAGCTGCGCTGGCTCCCCACACATTTCATCCTGCTAACAGTCTCGATCTGCAGAACCAGGGCTGGGCCTCGCCGCGTGAAAACGGCATGCTGGTCCATGCCGTCAATCAGCAATTACTGATTTGTCTTGCCACCGAAAAGAAGCTGCTGCCATCGAGCGTCGTCAATCAGGTCAGCAAGGCCAAGGCAGCCGAGATCGAGGAGCAGCAAGGCTTCAAGCCCGGCCGCAAGCAGATGAAGGAAATCAAGGAGCAGGTCACCGACGAGCTGTTGCCGCGCGCCTTCACCATCCGCAGCGACACCCGCGTCTGGATCGACCCGGTCAACGGCTGGCTGGTGGTCGATGCCGGTACGGTGGCCAAGGCCGACGATGTCATCAAGTTGCTGGTCAAGTGCGTCAATCGCCTGCCGCTGCGCGCCTTGCGTGTGAAGCAGTCACCTGTGTCCGCCATGACCGAATGGCTGGTGGCCGATGAAGCGCCGTACGGCTTCACCGTCGACCAGGACACCGAATTGCGCGCGACCGGCGAAACCAAGGCGACCGTGCGCTACGTCAGGCAGACGCTGGAGCCCGAGGAGGTGCGGCGTCATATCGCCGGCGGCAAGCAGTGCACCCGGTTGGCGCTGACCTGGTCGGACCGGGTCTCGTTCGTGCTGACCGAAGCGCTGACCTTGAAGCGCATCGCCGCACTCGACGTCATCAAGGAAGGCGAGGATGGCATGAGCCGCAACGACGACGAACGTTTTGACGGCGACATGATGCTCATGACCGGTGAGCTGGGCCGCATGATGACAGCGCTGGTCGAGGCGCTCGGTGGCGAGGTGCCGGAGCTGGCCGCCGCCTGATCCGGATCGCCTCATGCCGTCCCGGCCGGGACGGTTGCGCGGTAAGCCTCGTCGCGGGCGAACAGGGTTTCGATGGCGCCAGGCGGCACCGGCTTGCTGGAATAGAATCCCTGTGCCTCGTCACACCCCTGCTCACGCAGGAAGGCGAGCTGTTCCGCCGTCTCCACGCCTTCGGCCAGCGTCTTGATGCCCAGGTTACGGGCCATGCTGATGACGGCGGCGACGATTGTCTTGTCCTCGATGTCGGTGGTGATGTCGCGCACGAACGACTGGTCAATCTTCAGGCGGCAGATCTTGAATTTCTTGAGGTAGTTTAGCAACGAATAACCGGTCTGAAGCTGCGCGCGCTCCAGTGCATGGTGCAGGGCCTTGACGTAGAACCGATTGAACTCGAGGTCGGCCATGCCGATGAATTCCTTGCTGTTGCTGGCCAGCGAGACGAACATCTCGCGCTCTTCCTCGGCTTGTATGCGCCCGGTGATGTCGTGGGCGATACCCAGGATCTGGCTGACCTCGCCGCTCTTGTTGCGGGCGAACGGAGTTTCCCGGCTGAGCATCCAGTGCCAGTTGTCGTCAGAGCCGAGCACGCGGTGTTCGAACTTTCGTTGCTCGCCATCGGCTGCGCCGGGCCAGCTCCGGCGGCTCGCGGCGATTGTCTCCAGATCATCCACGTGGATCGTCGACAAGTCTGGTCCTGTACCGCCGGCGTCTCCGTGGGCCACGCCGAACACGTCGAGCCAGTGCCGGTGTACATACACGTTCGTGCGTGTAACCAGATCGTAGATATAAACGGCACCCGGCTCGGTCTCGCCGGATGTCGCTGTGCCGAACGTTGCGCCTGGTGTTGCGCCTCGCATCGCGCCTGGCATTGCGCCTGATGTTGAGGTCATCGCCGAAACCACTCCCTGCTGCGTCCGTCAGCCAAGTGCCGCATCGGATCGATACATATGCGCGACGCCCTGGTGGCCCCGGGCGGTCTTCGGAATAATGACAGGCATACGGTGATGCTCGTCTGCCACGAGCTTTTTCGGCATCAAAAAGTCAGGATGGTTCGAAAAAATCCACCCGCTGTCACTTTGTCAGGGCAACAACGCCGACAATTCCTGCGATGCATCCAGCAGGGCCGGCAGGAACTGTCCGGTCATCTGTTCCAGGGTGACGCGCGATGCCTGCGCACCGATGTTCAATGCCGCCACGACCGACCCTGAGGCGCCGCGCACCGGTACGGCGATCGAGCGCAGGCCGACCTCGAGTTCTTCATTAATGATGGCGTAGCCGTTGGCGTGCACGCCCGCCAGCACTTCCTTGAGACGTTTGGGCGAGACGACGGTGCGCTCCGTGTACGCGCGCAGCGTGACCCGGTCCAGGTACGCCTTCAATTCGGCCTCCGGCAGGTGCGCCAGCATCACCCGCCCGAGCGAAGTGCAGTACGCCGGTAACCGGCTCCCGGTATTGAGCGCCACCGACATGATGCGCGAGGTCGCCGAGCGCGCCACATACAGGACCTGGTTGTCGTCGAACACGGCCAGGGAACACGATTCATTGAGGGCGCGGCTGATGGCGTTCAGGCAGGGTTGCGCCGAGACCGCCAGCGGCGTCGACGACAGGTAGGAATAGCCGAGCGTCAGCACCTTCGGCTTCAAGGAAAAATTGTTGGCTTCGGCGTCCGCATAGCCGAGTGCGCGCAGCGTGTGCAGACAGCGCCGCACCGCTGCACGCGGAATGCCGGTCTTGACGCTGATCTGGGCGATCGTCAGGCTGCGGTGCTGGTCGCTGAAGGCGCGCAGGACTGCGAGTCCGCGGGCCAGCGAGGTCATGAAGCTAGGATCGGTCAGCGCGTCGATTTCTTCGGCGATGCTGCGCGCTGGGGCCAGCGGCGTCGATGGCGACGGGGCGGATGGCGTGGTCGATTTCGGCATGAAGTCCTTTCGGAAGGCATCAGCCGGATGGCTTGACGGCGTCGCGTGGTTATCGTTACACTCGACGGTCCGTTCTATCAACAGACATTAGTGCGATTATCGAACAGTGCGCCAGGGGTGTCAAGACAGCGCCGCATGGCGATTCCGAGACCCTGACGAATGACAGGAGAGTGCAGTGATCGACAAGATCTGGCCGTCGTTGCAAGAGGCCGTGGCCGACATCCAGGATGGCGCCACCGTGATGATCGGTGGCTTCGGCAACGCCGGCATGCCATCGGCGTTGGTCGATGCAC
>JACMRD010000261.1 GCA_014376645.1 Herminiimonas sp.
AGCAGCGAAAACCCGCCGATCATCACCGCCAGCAGGCTCGTCAACGAGCGGCGCCGATTTCGCAGCAGGTTGCGCAGGGCGAGCGAGAGCATGTTCACCGGGCCGGCGTCGCCACGTCATCGTTGCGCTTGATGGACACGACCCTGCCATCCTGGATGAAGATGGCGTCGTCGGCTTCGGCCAGCACCATCGGATCGTGCGACGAAAAAATGAAGGACGCGTGGAAGTTTTTCTGCATCTTGCGCATCAGGCCGATGATCATCGTGCCGGTCTTGCTGTCGAGGTTGGCGGTCGGTTCGTCGGCCAGCACCAGCCGGGGTTTGCGCACCAGGGCCCGCGCGATGGCGACCCGCTGCCGCTGCCCGCCCGACAGCTGGCTCGGGCGATTCTGCGCGCGGTCGAGCAGACCGACCGCTTTCAGCAGGCTCTCCACCCGCTGACGCCGTTCGGCGATCGGCATGCCTGCCATGATCAGGGGGTACTCGACGTTTTCGTAGGCGCTCAGAACCGGCAGCAGATTGAAGTTCTGGAAAATGAAGCCGATGTGGCGCGCCCGGAAATCCGACAACGCATCGTCCGACATGTGCTGCACCGGTTGGCCGGCGACGATGATTTCGCCATTGTCAGGACGATCGATGCAACCGATCAAATTCAGCAGCGTGGTCTTGCCGCTACCCGAAGGCCCGGACAGGACGGTGAACCGATCCGGACGGATCAGTACGTTGACATCGACCAGCGCCGGCACGTCGACCGAATCGAGACGGTAGATCTTGTTGACGTGATTCAAGACGACCGGCTCGGTCATGCGGGCCGTGTCGTTGGGTTGAATGGTGGGCCGCTGGTCGGATGAATCCGGATTCATGACAGGTGGAAAAATCGTGGACGCCAAACAGTATCATGGCGGAAAGAATTATACGAGATCGTTCACCATGTACGCGACGGTGGTGGCACACCACTGCTATCCTGAGCCCCTTCCCTTCAGAAACATCAGACCATGTCCACCTATGCTTTCGGCGACCTGCAAGGCTGTCACGCGCGCCTCGATGCCCTGCTCGAACTGATCGGCCAAAACGATCCCGACGCCGGCCAGGCCGACTACCTTTTCGTCGGCGACATCGTCAATCGCGGTCCGCAATCGCTGGCGACGTTGCGCCAGATCCGTGCCCTCGGCGATCGAGCCCGGATGGTGCTGGGCAACCACGACCTGCATCTGCTGGCGGCCGCGCACGGTATCCGCAAGCCCGGGCGCAACGACACCCTGCAGCCGATCCTGGAGGCGCCGGATTGCGACGCGCTGCTGGACTGGCTGCGGCATCAGCCACTGGCCCTGTGGCGCGAGAACCACCTGATCGTTCATGCCGGCGTGCTGCCCGCATGGACTGCCGAACAGGCGCTGGCGCTGGCCGGCGAAGTGGAAGCCGCCCTGCGCGGGCCGGACTGGATCGATTTTCTGCGTCACATGTACGGCAATCAACCGGCACGCTGGGACGACGGCCTGCAGGGTCATGACCGCCTGCGCTGCATCGTCAACGCCTTTACCCGCATGCGCCTGTGTGCGGCCGACGGCAGCATGGTGTTTGACAATGCCGACGGCGGGGTCCTGGAGTCGCCAGGCGTGGCCTGGTTCGATGTGCCCGGGCGGCGCGCTGCCGACGTCCCGATCGTGTACGGCCACTGGTCGGCGCGCGGCCTGGAGGTGCGCGACAACCTGATCGGGCTCGACAGCGGCTGCATATGGGGCGGGCAGCTGAGTGCGCTGCGCCTGGCCGACCGCGCCCTGTTCCAGGTGGCGTGTCCGCAGTATCAGGCGCCGGGCGCGGGCGGATAACCGAGGGCGGCGGCGATCCGGCCATGCGTGGCGGCGGCCAGCACGCGCCGGCTGGCGCCATCGCTGGCGACCAATGGCAGCAACAGGATCTGCGCCCGTACCGGTGGCCCGCGCAGGATCGTCATCATGCTCTGGGCGAAGCTGACATCATCGATATAGTTCACGCCGGCGTACAGAGCGCCGGCCGCATCGACATAGCGCAGCGCCAGCGGCTGGATCGGGACCGCCGCATCGATGGCGGCCTCGAACAGGTTGGCATGAAACGGCAACAACGTGCCCTGCGCCGCAGTGGTCCCCTCAGGGAAAAAAGCCACCCGTTCGCCCGCTTCGATGCTGCCCACCAGATGCTTGAAGGTGCGCCGCACGTCGCGCGGGCTGCCGCGTGAAATGAAAATCGTGTTGGCCTGCGCGCACAGGTAGCCCAACACCGGCCAGTCGCGGATATCGGATTTCGCCACGAAGCGGCACGGTTGCATCGCGTTGATGACGAAGATGTCCAGCCACGAGACATGGTTCGATACCACCAACGCACGCTGGCCGGCGAAGTCCGGTGCGCCCGGATCGCGCTGATCGAGGATCTCGAAGCGCACCTTGCAGATGGTCAGCAGCTGGGCCGACCAGCGCCGGACGCGCGCCTGCCGCGCCGCCGGCGAGATACGTGGAAACAGGACGGCGCACTGGAACAGCCCCAATCCAAGGTGCAACCCGACCCGGGTCAGACGCCAGGCGCTCATGCCCGCCGCTTCTCAACGTTCATATCCAACGTTCATATCCAACGTTCAGATTCGGCATTCATGCTCAGCGCTCATACGCAAGATGGCCGCCGACGATCGTCATGCGCACCTGCGCCTGCAACTCATAACCCAGGAACGGCGTGTGCTTGCCCTGGCTAGCCAGGGCCGATGCATGGACGGTCCAGCGCGCCGCCGGATCGAACAGACACAGGTCAGCCGCGCGGCCAACCTCGAGCCGACCGGAGGCCAGCCCCACGACCCGTGCCGGATCGGCCGTGATCTTGGCAATCGCCCGACTGATCGTGCTGGCGCTGCCGCCGGCTGCCGGATTCTCGTCGGCCCACTTCAATGCCAGCGACAGCAGCAGCTCCAGGCCGGTGGCGCCGGGAGACGCCTCGCCGAACGGCAGCAGTTTCTCGTCGTCGTCGACCGGCGTGTGGTCGGAGCAGATGGCGTCGATGGTGCCGTCGGCCAGGGCGCGGCAGATTGCCTCGCGGTCGCGCTGCGCGCGCAGCGGCGGCGCCAGCCGGGCGTTGGCGTCGAAAAAACCGATGTCCATGTCGGTCAGGTGTACGTGATGGGCGCCGACGTCGCAGGTCACCGGCAGTTTTTCCTTCTTGGCGGCACGGATCAGTTCCAGGCCGGCCGCCGACGAGATGCGGCACAGGTGGACCCGGGCGCCGGTATTGCGCACCAGTTCGAAGATCGTGTGCAGCGCAATCGTCTCGGCCATCACCGGCACACCCGACAGACCCAGGCGCGACGCCATCGGTCCGCTGTGCGCGATGCCACCGTGGCCCAGGTGCGGATCCTGCGGCCGCAGCCAGACGGTGTAGCCGAAGGTCTGCGCATACTGCAGGGACCGCAACAGCACAGTAGTGTCGAAGATCGGCGCGTCGGCCTGGGAAAATCCGACGCAGCCGGCTTCGGTCAGCTCGGCCATCTCGGTCAGGGCCTGGCCCTTCAGTCCGACGGTCAGCGCGCCCAGCGGGTAGACGTGCGCCTGATTCAGTTTTTCAGCGCGGTACTTGAGCATTTCGACCAGGCCCGGCTCATCCAGCACCGGGTCAGTGTCGGGCGGACAGACCAGGCTGGTCACGCCACCCTGCAGCGCCGCCTGCATTTCGGATTCCAGCGTGGCCTTGTATTCGTAGCCGGGCTCGCGCAACCGCACCGAGAGATCGACCAGGCCGGGTGCGACCACCAGCCCGCTCGCATCGATCACGCGGTCGGCAATGAAACCGGCCGGCGCAATGCCCACTGCAGCAACCGTGCCGGCCACGATGTACAGATCATGGGGAGCATCGATCCCGTTGGCCGGATCGACCAGGTGGCCGTTCTTGATATGCAGATTCATTTTGGCTGTTTCCTGATTCGTTGTCTGATTACTTACTCGCCAAAATACTCATCACCGCCATGCGCACCGCGATGCCGAAGGTCACCTGCGGCAGGATCACCGCCTGGCTGCCGTCGGCGACCGCCGATTCGATTTCGACGCCGCGATTCATCGGACCGGGATGCATGACGATGGCGTCCGGCTTGGCCAGCGCCAGCCGCTCGGTGGTCAGGCCGTAGCTCTTGAAGAACTCCTGCGCCGAGGGCAGCAGCGCGCCGCTCATGCGCTCGTTCTGCAGGCGCAGCATGATGATCACGTCGACACCTTTCAAGCCCTCGTTCATGTCGGTGAAGACCCGCACGCCCATCTGTTCCAGCCCGCTCGGCAGCAACGTGCGCGGTGCGATCACGCGCACTTCCGGCACGCCCAGCGTGGTCAGGGCATGGATGTCCGAGCGCGCCACCCGGCTATGCAGGATGTCGCCGACGATGGCCACCGTCAGGTTGCTGAAATCCTTCTTGTAGTGTCGGATCGTGTACATGTCCAGCAGACCCTGGGTCGGATGGGCATGCCGACCGTCACCGGCGTTGACCACGTGGACATGCGACTGCCGAGTATCGATCAGGTGCTTGGCGATCAGATACGGTGCGCCTGACTGCGCGTGCCGCACCACGAACATGTCGGCATGCATGGCAGAGAGGTTGTCGATGGTGTCGAGCAGCGACTCGCCCTTGCTGGCGCTGGAGGCCGAGATGTTCAGGTTGATGACGTCGGCCGACAACCGCTTGCAGGCGATCTCGAAGGTGGTGCGGGTACGGGTCGAGTTCTCGAAGAAGAGGTTGAAGACGCTCTTGCCGCGCATGAGCGGCACCTTCTTGACATCGCGGTCGGAGACGCCCACGAACGACGACGCGGTGTCGAGAATGTTCGTCACCACTGCCTTGGGCAAGCCTTCGATCGTCAGCAGGTGTTGCAGTTCGCCGTGGGAATTGAGTTGGGGGTTATGCATGATCTACCGTGAGGGAGAGGGTGCCGTCGTCGGCACGTTGCAGGACCAGCGAGTCGCCGGGTTCCAGATTGATGTACTCGGCCACGAAATCGGCTGCCACCGGCAGCTCGCGACCGCCGCGATCGACCAGCGCGGCCAGCATGATGCGCGCAGGTCGACCGTAGTCGAACAACTCGTTGATCGCGGCCCGGGTGGTGCGTCCGGTGTAGAGCACGTCGTCGACCAGCAGGATGGTGGCGCCGTCGACCTCGAACGGAATCTGGCTCGGCCGCACGTCGGGTCGCAATCCCTTGCTGGCGTAATCGTCGCGATAGAAGGAAGCATCGATGAAGCCGAGACGGCCTTCGAGACCGAGCGCGGCGGCCAGGCGCTCAGCCAGCCAGGCGCCACCGGAATAGATGCCGACGATGGCGACCTGATCGGCTGTGGCCAGACCGGCCCGGACTTGCTGCTCGAGTACCTGGTACAGCGACTCGGCGTCTTTAGGATTGAGCATGTTCAGATTGGGAAGGGTCGTCAAAATATTGTTGCAGGATGATGGAAGCCGACTGGTCATCGATGTATTCGCCGCGTGCCCGCGTCAGCACCGCCGATGAATACCGTTCGTCGACCAGCACCGCCGCGACACCGAAGCGGCCATGCAACTGGTGAGCGAAGCGCCGGCAGCGCACCGTCATTTCGTGCGGCGCGCCGTCCGGATGGCTGGGCAAACCGACGATGCAGCGTGCCGGCTGCCACTGCGCGATCAGGCTGGCGATGGCGTCGAACTTGGCATCGTTGGTGGCGGCGGCGATGATGGTCAGCGGCTGCGCCTGGCGCAGCAGGCTGTTGCCGACGGCGACACCGATGCGCTTCAAGCCGAAATCGAAACCGAGTAGCGTTTCCACTAACGGGTCCGACCCGCAGCGGAGGGAAGCCGGCCGCGCTCAGGCATGCCCAGCTTCACCCGACAGCATCATCGGATCGATTCCCAACAGTTTGAGCGCCGCGACGAACCGCTCTTCGACCGGCGTATCGAAAATGATGGCGCGCTCGGCGGCGACCGTCAGCCAGCCGTTGCGCGCGATTTCGTCTTCGAGCTGCCCGGCGCCCCAGCCAGCGCAGCCCAGGGTAACCAGGACCTGCGCCGGTCCGTGGCCGCTGCCGACCGCTTCGAGCACGTCTTTCGATGTGGTGAGCGCAACCTCGTCGCTCACCCTGATCATCGAGTAAAACCCACCCGGCGGCGCGTGCAGCACGAAGCCGCGTTCGACCTGGACCGGCCCGCCGAACATCACCGGCTGCTTGTCGATCGGCATGCCGCTGGCCGCGATTTCAAGCTTCAGGTCGATGCGCTCGAACAGCGTGTCCATCGTCATGTCGGTCGGCTTGTTGATGATCACGCCCAGCGCGCCGTCGGCATTGTGCTCGCACAGATAGACCACGCTGCCGCCGAAGACCGGGTCGAGCATGGACGGCATGGCGATCAGAAAATGGTTGGCAAGATGCAGCGCACCCTCTTCCGCTGCCGGTTGGGCAGTCGACGCGCCACCGGCGCGATGGACCTGCGGATGGTCGGACTGCGTGCGCGGCGCATCAGCAACGGTTCGAGTTTTACGGGGCTTTACCATGTAGGGCATTTTAGCAGTTTTGGGCAAGGCGAAAAAGGGCCGAGTGTGGGCCGAGTACGAGCCGAGTACGGGCCGAATACAGGCCGAGTACGAGTCGAATACGGGCCGAAATACGGGCTGCGAACAGATCGGATGCAGACCGAACCCGCGCCGCCGGAATTCCGAATTATGCGCCGCCGGTCTGCCGGCCGCCTGACTTTGCTCTAAACTCTCGGGCTTTACGGTGGTCGCGATCCAGGGCCTGCCGTGCCACACTTCCTTCTTTGTGAAAGCCCCGCCGATGCCACGCTTCGATCACACCCTGGTCTGGTTCCGCCGCGATCTGCGCAGCTTCGATCATGCGGCGCTGCATGAGGCGCTGACCCACAGCCGCCAGGTACATTGCGTGTTCATCTTCGACCGTGCCATCCTCGACCCGTTGCCGCGCGTCGACCGTCGTGTCGAATTCATCCAGGCCAGCATCGTCGAACTGGCGGCCGACCTGCGCCGCATGGGCGGCGACCTGATTGTCAGGCATGCCGAGGCCGCCACCGACATCGTGGCGCTGGCGCAGGAACTGAAGGTCGATGCGGTCTTCGCCAACCGCGATTACGAACCGCAGGCAATCGTCCGCGATGCCGAGGTTACCGCCGCGCTGGAACAGGCCGGCCGTCAGTTCCTGCTGTTTAAGGATCAGGTGATCTTCGAGAAGGATGAAGTGCTGACACTGGCAGAGCGGCATTACACGGTATTTACACCCTACAAGAATGCCTGGCTCAGGAAATTGCAGACCACGCCGGTTGCCGGCAGCGAGGATCATTACCTCAGGTCCTATCCGATAGAAACGCATCAGGCCCATCTCGCCGCGCCGGTCACCGGCGTCACGGGACCGGTACCGAGCCTGGCGGAACTGGGATTCGAGCCGACCAACCTGTCGACGCTGGCGATCCCGACCGGCATGAGCGGCGGCGCCGCACTGTTCGAGCAGTTCCTACCGCGCATGCCGGGCTATCGTGATACCCGCGACTTCCCGGCCGTCAAGGGGCCATCGTACCTGTCGGTGCATCTGCGCTTCGGTACCGTCTCGATCCGTGCCCTGGCGCGGCGTGCGGTGGAAGCGCTGCGCGCCGGCGAAGGCGCCGAGGGCGGTGATGGTGGTGGTAGCGGCACCGCGACCTGGCTGTCGGAACTGATCTGGCGCGATTTCTATTTCATGATCCTGCATGCCAACCCGCGCGTGACCGAACGCGCCTTCAAGCCGGAATACGATCGCATCGCGTGGGAGGAAGGGAGCCAAGCGGAAGAGCTGTACGCCGCCTGGTGCGAAGGCCGCACCGGTTATCCCCTGGTCGATGCAGCAATGGCGCAGATCAACCAAACCGGCTACATGCATAACCGCTTGCGGATGGTGACGGCGTGTTTCCTGATCAAGGATCTGGGCATCGACTGGCGCTGGGGCGAACGCTATTTCGCCGAACAGCTCAATGATTTCGACCTGTCGGCCAACAACGGCGGCTGGCAGTGGGCGTCTTCTTCCGGCTGCGATGCGCAACCGTATTTCCGGATCTTTAACCCGATCACGCAGTCGGAGAAATTCGATGGCGACGGCAAGTTCATCCGCCGTTACCTGCCGCAGCTGGCCAAGCTAAGCAACAAGCAGATCCACGCGCCGTGGCTGGCGGCGCCGGAGGACCTGGCGCGCGCCGGCGTCACGTTGGGCAAGACCTATCCGCGGCCGGTCGTCCAGCATGACGAAGCCCGCAAGCGCACGCTGGCGCGCTACGAGGTGGTAAAGAAGGTCGAGCCGGTGGCGTAATGCCGCGCCGGACGGCGCTCAACTCAGCCGTGGACCGCTGGCGGGAACCGTTCGACGCTGGCCACCAACACGCCCCGTAACGCGCTGCACATGACGACCTTGTCCGCCCGCGCCAGATCCTCCACCGTCAGCCGCCGTTCGGTGGCACGCCATTGCGGATCGGCCAGCAGGACGCTGCGCATTATGCCTGGCAACAAACCCGCATCCAGCGGTGGCGTATACCAGCTTCCATCAAGCCGCAAGAACAGGTTGCTGCGCGCACCCTCCGTCAGCTCACCTTGTTGATTCTGAAACAGCATGTCGAACGCGCCATGCGCTTCGGCGCTTTGCCACGCCCGGTCGTATTGCGTGCGCACAGTGATCTTGTGACGCAACAGCATCCGGTCGACGGCAAGTACTTCGTTTGTCAACAGCACCCGCACCAGCGCCGGCAGCGCCTGTAATGGCGCGCAGGTCGTGGTGCAGGTGCCGTTGTGCGCCAGTGTCAGCCGGAGCCTGCTTGGCGTAGCTGGTGGCAACTGCCGGCAGGCGCTTTGCAAGGCCGCGCGAAGTTGCGCCCTATCGTGCGCGAAACCAAGGCAGACAGCCGAAGCGCATAGCCGCTGCAAGTGCAGCGCGATGTGACGGCAGCCGGCCTCGCGGGTGGCGTACAGGGTTTCGAACAGATCGAAATCGGCCGGTAACCCCACCAGAAAGCGGGCCTTGAGCTGGCATTCGGCATATTCCGACGCGGCCTGGCTGTCATGCACGATACCGGCGCCGGTCCCCATCTCGCCGCGTCGGCTGCCGTCTGCGCCAACCGGCGCCAGCAGCAGTGTGCGGATC